>CANQST010000006.1 GCA_947626595.1 uncultured Bacilli bacterium
AAACTTGACATATAAAAACCCTTATTGTAAAAGGGCTTATATTATATTTTAATTTATATCAACTGCCAAACTCCGGAGGGACTTTACAGTCCTTTTTCTTTTTCTAAAAATTTTCTTTTAATTAAAAAAAGGTTGTGCTATACTTTAAATATAATAGGAAGTGATTATTTTGGAAAAAGATTTACAACAAGCAAGAAGTGATAGAAGATTTAAAATAGTAACAATATCTTCTTTAGTAGTAATTGTAATACTTTTATCAATAGCTTATCTTTTACTAGCAAAACAATTAACTATTAAAGGAACAACAAAAGTAAATGAAACAGGATGGGAAATAGAAATTCCTAAAGATGGAGAAAATGCTCCAACTACAAGTAGTGGAGGAGATGGTTCTGTTACTTATGAAGTTGAGACAAGAGATGGAGTTATGATTATTAAAAACTTAAAAGTAATTTTAAGAAAACCAGGAGATTTTGGAGAATTAACTATACCAATTAAAAATAGTGGTAAATCAGATGCTTACTTATCTTATGTATCAGGAGTTAATGGTATAATGACTTGTACAGGAAGTGGAATAAATAAGGCAAATGACGAATCTATTGTCTGTGGAGATAGTAATAATAATGGAGCTAGCGTTAAATATACAATTACTTTTGATAATGATGTTTTAACTAATGGAACTACTGGAATAAGAGACTTAAATTTGAAAAAAGATATTACTAAAAATGTAAAGATAAGAGTAGATTACTTGACAACAGGTACCGAAATACCAATGAATGATGTAACAGTACTTTTACCAGAAGTTGACTTTGTTTTTCAACAAGTAATGTAAAGTTAACGTAAAAAATAAAAAAAGCCATTGAAAAGAAAAAAATAGTGTAATATACTTAATTTATAATAAAGGAGGAGAAAGAAAATGGAACAACAAAAAAGAAATGGAGATAGAGCATTTAAAGTTATTACTGTAGTAGCTTTAGTAGTAGCTGTATTATGTTTATCAGTAGCATACGCTGCATTATCACAACAATTAAAAATTACAGGAACTGCTAAAGTAGAACATGCAGAATGGAAAGTTGACAATGATGGAACTGCTCCAAGTGTTAATAGAGTAGGTGAAGGTACTGTTGAAGAAGATCCAACTGCAACAACAGTTGGTGGAGTTACAACTGTTAGTTTCAAAGCTAAATTAAAAAAACCAGGAGATGCTGTAGAAATATCTGTACCAGTTAAAAATACTGGAGATATCGATGCTGTATTAGCTTCAGTTAGTGGAGCAAATGGAGTTCTTACTTGTACTGGTACTACTGCTGATAAACAAATTATTTGTGGTACTGATGACAAAAATACAGGAGCAAATGTAAAATATACTGTTTACTACAATGACACACCAGTAACTTCTATTAATGATATAACTAGTAAAGATTTAGTTAAGGAAACTGGTACAGCAACAGTAAAAGTAAGAGTTGAATACTTGAATTTAGAAACTCCACAAACATTACCATCAGCAGAAGTAACTGTAACAGTTCCAGAAGTTACATTTGTATATCAACAAAAAATTGCAAATAGTTAATTAATTTAAAAGACAGTAATGTCTTTTTTCTTTAGATAAATACTTATAAAATATAAAAAAATGTAAACAATATGTCTATAGTAAAAAAAGTATTTTCAAGTTGGAAATTTTGTGTTATACTTTTAATATACTAGGTGGGAGTGATAGTTGTGAGATATAATAGAACTGCTAAAGTATTTACAATTATTGGTTTATCAATTTTTCTAGTTTGCATGACTGTTGCTTATGCTGTATTAAGTGCTAACCTAAGTATAAGTGGTTCAGGTACAGTAAAAAATGCTGGATGGGACATTCATTTTGAAAAACCCGCCATTAGTGCTCAAAGTGCTGGTTCTACCGCAACCGTTCCAACAATAGAAGGCGGTACAACTTTAAAAGATTTTTCTGCTACCTTTACAACAGGTTCAGACTATGTAACATATTCCTTTGATGTAGTTAATTCTGGTGGAATAGCAGGAGTAATTAAAACTATATCTTTACCAACTAATGTAGTATGTAAAGGAACTACTAGTGATCAAGCATGTACAGATGCCGAAAAAAATAACCTTAAATGGGAATTAAAATATGATAATGGTAATACAGTACAAGTAAATGATACAATACCTGGTGCTACAGATCCATCTCAACCTACAGTTCAACACATGACCTTAAGAATTTACTTTGCATCAACAAATGCTAACTTAGCTAGTGACGATGTTAAATTTAGTAATCTAAATTTTTCAATAATATATAATCAATCAACAGAATAAAAAGGGGAGATTTTATGAAAAGAGAATCTCAAAGGGTCCTTTTGATAGAAGTCTTACTGGCTATTATCGCAATCTTTACATTTTTTATAATTAAAGGTTTCAATATGCTAGTATACTTAGCTATATTACTTATACCATTAGGTCTATGTATATGGCTATTGGGTTACCATCAGAGGGAAGAAAGAGCTTCTAAAGATGTTTTGTTAACTATAATTATATGGATAATATTATATTATCTGATTACTTATATACTAGGTTACTTTATAGGGTTCTTAAAAAATGGCTACTCTATGACCTTAAAAGGTATTCTTGCTAATGTAATAGAACAAAGTATATTTATAGTTATAATTGAATTTATAAGAGTGTCTTTAGCAAAGAAATGTAAATACTATAAAAAAGGACTGGTACTCGCAACTATTGTCTTAAGTGCCATTGAATTAGTTACTAAATTTTCATTAGGTCAAATAAATTCTAGACTAGATCTTCTAGATACCTCATTTACAGTAATATTACCAGTCTTATGTAAAAATGCTTTTCTAACATACTTAGGTTATAAAACATCAGTTGGTAATAATATTATATATCGTATATTGATGGAATTACCTACATACATAATACCAATTATTCCTAACTTAGGTAATTACTTATCAAATACTGTATTAACAGTTATACCTATATTATTACTATACTATCTAAATAAAACGTACTTTTCTAAAAAAGAAAAAATAATAGATAGTAGAAGAGATTTAAAAAGGCGAAAATTTGGAGCCTTAATTACTGTCCTACTCGTAGTTATATTATCATTTATGATAGCCTTAGTCAGTGGAGTAGGCAGATACCTAGCCTTAACAATAGGTTCAGGAAGTATGACTGGAACAATAGACAAAGGAGATGTCGTTGTTTTAGATAAAAAAGATAAGAAAGTATCTGAAGGTAACATCGTTGCCTTTAAGAAAGAGGGAGTTATCTTAGTCCATCGTGTAGTTGACATACAGAACATACATGGTGTAAGATATTATCATACTAAAGGTGATTACAACAAGACTGAAGATAATTGGTTGGTTGAAGACAAAGATATCGTTGGCAAGTATAAATTTAAATTTAAATTTATAGGATGGCCAACAGTAAAACTAAATGAATGGATTTTAGGTGGTGACTAGTATGAAAAATGAAGAAAAAGAAGAAAAATTTAACTTTATGGATGAAGAACTAGAAGAGGAAAAAGAAGAACTAAAGGAAGAAGAAAAATTAGAGGAAGAACCAAAAGAAGAAGTAAAAGAGAATAATAAGAAGGAAAAAGAAACTTCTGATTTCCCATTAGAAGAACTAGAAGAAGAGGAAGAAGAAAAACCTAAAAGTAAATCTAATGATAAAATAATTAACAATAATATAAATAATGGTTTATATATTAGTTATGAATTACGTGTAGCTGTAATGCTATTATTCTCAATTATCTTCCTAGGAGCAGCTTGTGGCTTTGTACTTGATGCCTTTACTTATTCTGAAAGTCAATCAGTTAGCTATAATGAAAATAGTAATACTGATTATAAAGTATGTCTAGAAGAAAACAGTGATTATAGTGAAAGCTGTCTAGGTCAGAACATGCAATACCTTTCTCTAATTACAAAGAATATTCCTGTTACATTTGATTATAACGTAAAATTATCAAGTCCAATTGATTATAGCCTAGATTACTATGTAGTTGGTTCATTAAAAATAGTTGATAGAGACGATAATCAAAAAGTACTATATACTTCAGAAGATGTTTTAGTACCTAATACTAATATTTCTAATCAAAATGATACTATTAACTTTACAAGTAATGTAGATGTTGATTTTAAATATTATAATAATTATGTAACTAGTTATAAGAGTAGATATTCATTAAATAGTGATGCTTACTTAGATGTAATTCTATACTTAAATGAAAGTAGTGGACCTAGAAGAGTATCTTCATTAACTATTCCTTTAGGACAACAGACATATGGTATTTCTAAATCACAAACTCTAAATAATAATAAGAATGTTGTTGTAGAAGAAAAAGGCTGGTCAATGCGTAATTACTTAGGAGCTGGCTTAGGTTTAGTATTCGCAATAATTGGTATCATAATATTGGTAAGATTAATTAAACTAATGTTAAAAGTATCTAATTCTAAGAGTAAATATCAACGTAAACTAAATCAAATACTAAGAGAATATGATAGAGTAATAGTAGTTGCTAGAAATGGTTATGATATAAATCCTGATAAGAAATTAATTAAAGTATTAAGCTTTACTGAACTATTAGATGCTAGAGATGCTTTAGAAAAACCAGTCGTTTATGTAAAAGTAAATGAAGTAAAAAGTGAGTTCTACGTAGAAGATGTCGATAAAGTATATCAATATGTAATGAAAGATGCTGATTTCTAAAAAGCATCTTTTTTTTGAAAAAAAATTAAAAAAAATTGAATTTTTACTAATTTGTTAAATTCAGGGTAAAAAGTACTCTGAATTTTATATTTTCCCCTAGGCGAATTTGTAAAATTCATAGTAAAAATGGCTGTGAATTTTGCAAAACCTCGGTTTGCATTAGTCTTTTTATTGTGTTAAACTTGCTTTTGTTCTTATGGGGAGGAGGTGTTTCTATTGAAGAAAGAACAAAAGAAAAAAGAAGAAGATAAAGAAGAAAAAGAGGAGAAAGTGTATTATACTAGTAAATGTGATGGTGTCTTTAAAGCTATCTTTTGTAATGAAAATGATTTATCTTTACTAAAAGCTTTATTAGAAGATAAATTAAACATTAAAATAGAAACTATGAAACTACTTAATAATGAATTAGTAATTGATTATGTTGGTGACAAGATTAAGCATGTTGATGCGATAGTTGAAGTTAATGATAAAATGATAGTTAATATCGAAGTTAATGGATACTATGCAGGATGGAGAGCCTTTAGAAACTTTGTTTATTTCTGTCAAATAATAGTAAGTAGAATAGTAAATGGACAAAGTTATGATTTAAAAAATGAATTTGTCCAAATAAATTTAACATATGGCTTATCTAAGAAAAAAGAAATAGTACGTAATATAGAGTATTCAGAAAATGTTAAAATGTTAGAATTTAATATGGACAAAATAAGAGACTTATGGTATTATAATGATGAAGAGGAAATAGAGAAGTATAAGTATCTAATAATGCAAGATTTAGATAAGGAGCAATTAGATAAATTTTGTGAGAAATTTAAAGGAGATGATGTAATCATGACATATAGAGAGAAATTAAATAAGTTAAATGATGGAGGTTATCATTTTTTAACTCCTGAAGAGGAAGAATTATATGAAAGAAATACATATAAAGAGATGGGAAGAGACGAAGGCTTAAAAGAAGGCTTAGAAAAAGGAATAGAACAAGGCCGTGTTGAAGGAGAGAAAAAAGGCTTAGAAAAAGGTAGAAAAGAAGAAAAAGAAGAAACAGCTAGAAATATGCTTAAAGATAAGGTTGATGTAGCTTTGATTTCCAAGTATACTAATCTACCAACATCACGTATTATGACATTATTATAAACGTAAGGGAATGGTTAAAAGGAGGAATGATAATCATGACATATAGGGAAAAATTGAATAAGTTGAATGATGGAGGTTATCATTTTTTAACTCCTGAAGAGGAAGAATTATATGAAAGGAATACATATAAAGAGATGGGAAGAGACGAAGGCTTAAGGGAAGGGCTAGAACAAGGCCGTGTTGAAGGAGAGAAAAGAGGCTTAGAAAAAGGCCGAGTTGAGGGAAAAGAAGAAGGAATTAAAGAAGGATTAGAAAAAGGTAAAGAAGAAACAGCTAGAAATATGCTTAAAAATAATATAGATATAGGTATTATATCTAAGTGTACTAAATTATCAAAGTCACATATTATGACATTATTATAAACCTAAAGAATAGTTAAATGACTATTCTTTTCAATTTATAAAACTATTGCTTATAAAAGGCTAATATGCTATAATAAAGCCTACCGGGGTGATAAATAATGTTAATTTTACCTATTGTTAATAAAAATAGAGTTATGAATGTTCATATAAAAATTAAATCAGCAGAAAAGATACGTACTGGTATATGCTTTTCTGATGCTAAAGAAAGTGAAATAATTGTTAATAGAGAAAAATTCTCTAATTCTATTTTTAGTAATTCTAAAGAGATATCTGCGCCCGTTGAATTTGTTCGCAGTAAATCACTTTTATATCCTAGAAATTACTTAATTACTACTAAAGAAGCTGCATCAAGTACTCTATACGATGTTTATCAAGTATCTCAACCTCCTAGAAAAGTTAATGATAGCTTAGATAAACTATATAGTTGTGCTCTAACAGATATGCGTAAAGAAATTCCAGGTCACAACAAAGGTCGTTATATCTCTTTACAAAAATTAGGTATAGGAGAACACTTAACTGATGAGAAAATTGCTAAGTTACAAAGAATAGTTAAAGAACATGATGCTTCAGAGTGGCCTACATTATTTAAACAAGAAAATATTGCCGACTTAAAAGAAACCCTAGACTTTATAAATACTTTTGAATGTACTGTTGTTTCTGACACAACTATTCCAGAAGCTAGTCTTCAAGATGTCTTAAAATCTTTACAAGTTATTAATACTAAAGATTACAGAAACTTACAAAACTATTATAGTATGGCTAAAAGTAACAGAGATATTTACTCTAAAATGTCTTTTATAAATAAAATTATATATGACGAACCTTTATCACTAATTCAGTCTAGCAAACAAAGACAAAAACAACTAGTCAAAGTAAAAGAAGAAAGTGAATATAAAAATGTCGCCTAGTTTTTCTAGATTAGAACAATTAATTACCAAAGAAAAAGTTGCTTACTTAAACAAAAAATGCGTCCTAGTTCTAGGTCTAGGTGGAGTAGGAGGCTATGTTGTTGAAGCCCTTGCACGTTCTAACATCGGTAAAATAATTTTAGTAGACTATGATAAAGTAGAAAAATCTAATATTAATAGACAAATAATCGCAACCCTAGATACTTTAGGTAAAAAGAAAACTGACCTATTAGAAAAAAGGATTAAAAGTATTAATCCTGATACGAAAGTAGTTACAATTAATAACTTTATTGATAAATCTAATATAGAAGATTTATTTAAAGAAAAAATAGATTACTTAGTAGATGCCTGTGATACTATTACTACTAAAAAAGAAATAATAAAAGCATCCCTTAGTAAAAATATACCTTTTATTACTTGCCTAGGTACTGGTAATCGTCTTGATCCTAGTAAACTAGAAATAACTACCTTAGATAAAACAAATTATGATCCACTTGCACGAATACTAAGAAAGTTTGTTAAAGACGAGAAAATTACTGCTAAGATAAAAGTTTTATTTTCTAAAGAAGAACCCATTAAAGTAGGAACAAGAACTCCCGCATCAAGCATCTTTGTTCCCGCTAGTGCTGGCTTATTAATCGCTAGCTTCATAGTAAGAGAATTTATCGACGAAAAAAAACGTAATTGATGTTCAACTACGTCTTTTCTTTTTCTAAAACTGTCTATATAAACCAACAACTATACCTAGAATAGTAACTTCTTTTAAAATAATTGGTTCCATAGTATCATTCTCCGGTTGTAATCTAAAATAGCCATCTTCCTTATAAAAAGTTTTTACTGTTGCCTCATTATTCTCGTTCATAGCGACAACTGTTTGTCCATTATGAGCTGTGTTCTTTCTTTCTACTACTAAAATATCTCCATCATATATACCAACATTAATCATTGACTCACCACTTACTTTTAAAGTGAAAATATCATTTTTAGATTTAATCAAACTAGTTGGTAAAGAGAAATATTCATTAGGCATTTCAATAGCTTCTATTGGATTTCCAGCTGTTACTTTACCTATAAGAGGTACATCTACAACATTATCTTTCTTTTGTAAATATTCATTAGGAACTAAAAGCTCAATAGTTCTATTTTTCTTTGTGTCCTTTTTAATATAGCCCTTATCCTCTAATCTCTGTAAATGAAATTGAATAGTTGCGGGAGATTGAAGATTTGCTTCCTTTCCTATCTCTCTTACTGTTGGTGGATATCCATTTTTCGCAGTTAATTTTTTAAGAATTTTTAAAATAAATGCTTGTCTATCCGTTAGTTTTTCCATATCCTTTCCTCCTCTCATAATCATTTTAACACTAAAAATGTAAAATGTCAAACAAATGTTTATTTTGTTCTTGACACGAACAACTGTATGTTATAAAATAAAATTGTAAAAAGAAAGGAGAAAAGTTCTATGAAGAAAAAAGTTATTTTTAAAAGATTTTTAATTCTTTTAAGTGCCTACTTAATATTCGCCTTATTCTTAGTATGCGCTAGCCAAAGAGTTGAAAGATTAAACAAGATTTATCATGAAAAAAACTTACAAACAATTAATGGAAAGTAAGATAGATTTATGATAAAATAAAAGCAGGTGGTAAAAAATGAAAAAAATAATTTTAGTCGATGGAAATAATTTATTATTTAGAAGTTTTTACGCAACTGCTTATCAGGGCGTTATCATGAAAAATTCTAGAGGTTTTCCAACTAATGCTTTATATGGCTTTATTAATATGATTAATAAGATAATCAAAGAAGAAAACCCATCCTATATTATGGTTGCCTTCGATAAAGGGAAAACCTTTAGACATGATAAGTATGAAAGTTATAAGGCCGGACGTCAAGCTATGCCAGACGAGTTAAAAGTCCAATTCCCTAAAGCTAAAGAAGTTTTAAATGCTATGGGTATTAAATCATTTGAAATAGATAACTATGAAGCTGACGATATTATTGGTACCCTTGCCAAAATTGTTGATAATGAAGACGAATTTATCGCAACTATCGTAAGCAGTGATAAAGATTTACTACAATTAATAAGCGACGAAGTAGTAGTAAAACTCTTAAAGCAAAATGACTATATTATGATGGACAAAAAAGAATTTAGAAATACTTATCATGTTGATCCAATTAGAATGATTGATTTAAAAGCCCTAATGGGAGATGCCAGTGACCATATCCCAGGAGTAAAAGGAATAGGTGAAAAAACCGCTATTAGTCTCTTAGAAAAATATGATAATCTAGATAACTTATACCAAAATATAGACAATATAACAGGTAAAACTAAAGAAAAACTACTTGATGGTAAGACTGATGCCTATATGTCATATGATTTAGCGACTATCTATAAAGAAGTACCACTTGATTTTACCTTAGAAGATTGTAAATATAATGGTATTAAAAAAGAAGAGTATGTTAAAATACTAGAAGATTTAGAATTTTACTCTATATTAAAGAAAATTGATTTCAATGACTTAGAGACTAAAGAAGTAAAAGAGAAGAAGAAAGAAGAAATAAAACTAGGAACAATAGAAAATTTTAAAACACAAGAATTTAGTTTTTACTTAGAAACAAGAGGACCAATATATAGTAAAAGTGAGATACTAGGTATGGCTTTATATAATGGAAAAGAAGCTATGTTCTTAAATAAAGAAGATATTATTAAATATAAAGATGTTTTCCAAAGCAATGTAGATAAATGTACCTATGACTTAAAGAAAAATATTGTTGTTTTAAACAACTTAGGTGTAAAATTTAAAAACGTTACCTTTGATACCATGATTGCGACTTACTTACTTGAATATATTATCAAAGACGATATTGCCTTTACCGCTAAAAGTCTAGGTTATGATATTCCTTTATATGAAAGTGTTCTTGGAACTGAAAAGAAACCAAAAGAACTATCTTCTAAAGACTTAGCAGAACTTTGTATTAGTAAAGCCAAATTTATATACGAAACCAAAGATAGACTTACTAAAGAATTAATAGATGCATCAGAAATGGACTTATTTAAAGATATTGAAATGCCTTTATCAGAAGTACTAGCTGATATGGAAGTAACTGGTATTAAAGTAGATAGTAATTACTTATCTAATGTTGAAGAAGAATTAAAAAAACAAATGGACGCTATCGAAGAAGAAATTTATGAATGTGCCGGAGAAAAATTTAATATTATGTCCCCTGGACAACTTGCTAATATTCTTTTTGAAAAATTACAAATATCATATCCTAAAAAAGTAAAAGATAATAAATATTCTACCAGTAAAGAAATACTTGATAAAATAATAGATAAACATCCTATCGTAAGAAAAGTCTTAGACTACAGAACTATCTATAAATTATATACTAACTATGCCGTTGGCCTACAAAGTGAGATTAGGGAAGATGGAAGAATTCATACTATATTTACTCAAACCCTAACTAGAACAGGAAGATTATCTAGTATTTCTCCTAATTTACAAAATATACCAGCACGAGAAGAATTTGCTAGATTAATAAGAAAAGCTTTTATACCTGATAATAACTCTAAAATTTTATCTAGTGATTACTCTCAAGTAGAATTAAGAATTTTTGCTCATATGGCTAAAGCTACTAACTTGATTAAAGCCTTTGTAGAAGATAAAGATATTCATGCTAAAACAGCTAGTGATATTTTTAAAGTGCCAATCGAAGAAGTAACTAAAGAAATGCGTCGTACCGCTAAAGCCGTTAACTTTGGAATACTTTATGGAATAAGTAGTTTTGGTCTATCAGAAGATTTAGGTATTGATATTTCAACCGCTAAAGCCTTTATGGATAATTACCTACAATCATACCCTGGTATTAGAGAATACATGGAAGAAGAAAAAGCTAATGCCTATAAATATGGCTATGTTAAAACGCTAATGAATAGAAAAAGAAAAATAGAAGAATTAAGTAGTAAGAATTATATGATTAGAAGTAGTGGAGAAAGAATAGCCCTAAATACCCCAATCCAAGGAACTGCTGCTGATATATTAAAAAAAGCTATGGTAGAAATATATAGAGAATTTAATGAAAGAAATCTAAAAAGTAAAATGTTAATACAAGTCCATGACGAATTAGTTTTCAATGTTTTAGATAACGAATTAGAAGAAGTAAAGAAAATAGTTAGAGATGTTATGGAAAATACCTTTAAATTAGATGTACCACTTAAAGTAGATATAGAAGTAGGTAACAATTGGTATGAAGCTAAATAGGAGATGAAAATATGCCTGAAAAACCAGAAGTAATTACTGTAAGTAATACTTTAAAAGGAAAAATACTTGGTAAAACAATAACTGGATGTAATGTATACTGGGATAATATTATTGCTTATCCTACAACTAATGAATTTAAAAAGGAAATTATTGATAGAAAGATAAAAAATATCACAACACGAGGAAAATTTATTGTCTTTACCCTAGATAAATATAGTCTATTAGTTCACTTAAGAATGGAAGGAAAATTTACTTTTAGGTCTTTACAAGACGAAAGAAATAAACATGAACATGTCGAATTTATTCTAGATAAAAATATAAGTTTCCGCTACATGGATACTAGAAAATTTGGTAAGATGTATCTAATTGATAATAATGAATTAGAAAAAGTAAAACCGTTAAGTGAATTAGGTTTAGAATATAATGATAAAAAACTTACTAAAGAATATTTATATAATAAAATTCACAAGAAAAATTTACCTATTAAAACATCTCTTTTAGATCAAAGTATTATTGCTGGTATAGGAAATATTTATGACGACGAAATACTTTTTATGAGTAGAATAAGTCCTACTAGAAAATCAAGTTTAGTAACTATAGAAGAATGTGAAGAAATTATTAAAAATACTAATATAGTCTTAGATAAAGCTATTAAACTAGGAGGTACTACTATTAGAAGTTTTACTTCTAGTGAAGGAGTTCATGGTAGATTTCAAAATGAATTATTAGTCCATGGTAAAGGAAATGAGAAATGTCCTATCTGTGGAAATAATATTTTAAAGACTAAAGTAGGAGGAAGAGGAACCTATTATTGTAATGTATGTCAAAAATAAGGAGGAAGCTAAATGAAAAAAACAAAGATAATTTGTAGTATTGGTCCAGCTAGTAGTAATCTAGAAATAATGGAAGAAATGTGTCAAAAAGGTATGGATGTTGCGCGAATTAATTTTACTCATGCAAGTTTTGAAGAAAGAGATAGTGTTGTCAAAGCTATTCGTGAAGTAAGAGAAAAAACTAAGAAAAATATTGCTATTCTATGGGACACTAAAGGACCAGAATTTCGTGGTGGTGTGGTAGAAAATGATAGTATAGAACTAGTAGAAGGAAATACTATTAGAATTGTTAAAGAAAATGTTTTAGGTACTAAAGAAAGAATTAGTGTAAATCACCCTGAAGTATTAAACGACTTGCTAGTAGGAACTAAAGTTTTACTAGAAAATGGTAAAATGGTTGTAGAAGTTATTTCTAAAGAAGAAGATGGTGTTACTTGCACAGTCGTAGAAGGAGGAATACTAGGTAGTCATAAAAGTTTTAGTATACCAGGTATTAGACTAAATATTCCTTATATTAGTGAAGCTGATAGAAAAGATATTGAATATGCTTGTAAAACAGGTGGTGAATTCCTAGCAATTTCCTTTGTATCTTGTCGTAAAGATGTCTTAGAAGTAAAAGAATTACTAAAAGAATATCAAAGAGAAGATTTACAAATTATTTGTAAAATAGAAAGTGAAGTAGGTATCAATAATCTAGACGAAATACTAGAAGAATGTTCAGGAATTATGATAGCGCGTGGTGACTTAGGAACAGAAATATCCGAAAGACTACCTATAATTCAAAAAGAAATTATTAAAAAATGTCGTGCTAAAGGAAAAATTTGTGTTGTCGCAACCGAAATGTTAGAAACAATGATGGAAGAAAATAGACCAAAAAGAGCCGAAACAAGTGATATTGCCAATGCGGTAATAGATGGAACTGATGCTGTTATGTTAAGTGGTGAAACAACTATTGGTAAACATCCCGTTGAAACAGTAGAAGCTATGGCTAAAATTTGCGAAGCAACTGAAGCTTATACAACATTTGATTATATAGAAGAAAAAAAGAGTATTAATGATGTAGCTCTTGCTATATGTGAAAGTGTTGTGGAAAGTGCCAATAGATTAAATGCTAAACTTATATGTGCTGCTACTGTTAGTGGTAAAACCGCAAGAAGTATTTCTAACCTAAAACCCAATGCTTTAATATTAGCTTTATGTCCTAACTTAAAAGTCGCAAGAACACTTGCCCTAAACTGGGGAGTTTATACTAGAGAAATTCCTTACCTTAACTCAACAGACGATGTCTTAATAGAAAGTATTAAACAAGCTAAAGAGTTTACCCCTCTAGTAGAAAATGACATCATTATAACTACAGGATCATTTCCTAATACTAAAGAAGCTAGTCCAACTAATCTAATGAAAATAGAAAAAATTTAAAAAAATTAAATATTTAAAAAACATAAAAGTAGGTAATAACAAATCCATTACCTACTTTTTTTGTTCTACAAAATAATAAGTAAAATTATTATCTTCTACTTCTTATTCGACAAATAGTTAATAAAACTCTTGCTACTATAATTATGGTGATTATATGAAAAAGACTTTATTTTTTAGTATTATTTTTATATCATTAGGCCTACTAGTAGGAGATAAATTATATAAGTATAATAAAACATCAATAAAAGATATTATTTCTGAAAAAAATATCTATTTCCTACAAGAAGGTGTTTATGAAAAAAAAGAAAACTTAGATAAGAATATTAAAAATCTAGACCAAAAAGTAGTAGAGTATAAAGATAAAAAATACTATGTCTATGTAGGTATTACTAAAGATAAGAATATTGCTTATAAATTAAAAGAAATTTATACAGATAAAGGACTAAATATTTATATTAAAGAAAAATCTCTTAGTAATGAAGAATTTCTAAATAATGTAGAACAATTTGATTTATTAATAAAAAATGCTACTACAAAAGAAGAAATATTAACTATCGAAGAAGTCGTTTTAGCAAGTTACTCAGAAATTTTACAAAAATATTAAAAATAAGCAATAAAATATCTATTTTCGGCGAATAATATTAGTGAGGTGTTAAATTTGAGTAACTATAAAATTAAAGATATTCCCACTTTAGAAAGACCTCGCGAAAGACTAAAGCAAGTAGGGGTCAGTAATCTTTCTAACAAAGAACTTCTCGCTATCATTCTAAAAACAGGTACTAAAGAGTTAAGCTCTCTTGATCTAGCCATCGAAATACTAAAAAAGTATAATCTATATGATATGAAAAATATTACTATTAGAAAACTTACATCAATTAAAGGAATAGGTGAAGTAAAAGCCATTGAATTACTAAGTGCCATTGAACTAGGTAAAAGAATATGTCAAAGTAAAGAAAATACTTTCCTAAATTTAAAAAACGCTAAAGAAATATATGATGCCACTAAAGACTTATTCTATAATAAAAAACAAGAATTATTCTACTGCCTATACTTTGATACTAAACAAAACTTAATATCAAAAAAATTACTCTTTATGGGTACCATTAATAAAAGTACTATTCACCCACGTGAAATATTTAAAGAAGCTTACCTTCTAAGTGCTTCAAGTATTGTCTGTCTCCACAATCACCCCTCTAATGATGTTACCCCATCTAAAGAAGATATTATGCTTACTGAAAACTTAATAAGAACTGGTAAAATACAAGGAATACCCATACTAGATCATATCATTGTAGGGGAAGATAACTTCTATAGTTTTTATAATCATAAAGAAATTTTAAAAGTCTAATTGTTTAAAGAAAAAAATTATAATATAATTAAATAAATGGTGATATTATGTATAAGAAAAGAAAAGTTAATAAAAAAATATTTATAGTAGTAACTATCGTAGTAATAATTATCTTACTTTCTTTTTCCCTTGTTTTAAATAGAAAATATTCTAAAGTAGAAAGCTTTTTTAAAGATATCGCAATTACTACAGAAAAAATTATAATGTATCCTTTTACTTATATTAAGGAAACTAAAGAAGTAAATCAAAATGAAAGTTATCTTATTCAAAAAAATGTTAATTCTTCATTAGAAAAAGAAATAGCTGAATTAAAAAAAGTTTTAGATTTAAATAGAACTTTAACTGAATATAGCCCAATAAATGCCACTATTCTTTCTCGTAATAAAAGCTATTGGTTTAATACTATTACTCTAGATAAGGGAAAGAAAGATGGTATCAAAGAAAACATGGCTGTTATTACTAAAGATGGCCTGCTAGGTAAAATATCAAAAGTAAGTAATAATTCCAGTGAATTAAAATTAATTACTAGTGACGATATTAATTTTAAAGTAAGTGTCGCAGTCAAAACAAATGATAAAGATAATTATGCTATTTTAAATGGCTATGATAAGAAAAAAGGTTTAATAAGATTAGAAAGTCTTGATAAAGAAGTAGAAGTAAAAGTAGGAGATACTGTCTTAACTAGTGGACTAGGAGAATTATTCCCAGCTGGTATATATATTGGAACAGTAGAAGAAATCACTACTGATAAGTATAATTTAAGTAAAATATTATATGTAAAAACTACGCAAGACTTCAATAATATTCACTACGTAACTATTTTAAAGGAGAAAAAATAATGCTATCTCTAATTATAATTGTTATATTCTTTTTATTAGATGGTATTCTTACCAATTTTTTAGGATACTTACCAGGAGATTTAACTTACTTTACACCACTTTTAACTTTAACTTCTCTTATTGTAATATACCCTCTATATCGTAAGAAAGAAAAACAATACTTTATCACTTGTTTTATCTTAGGACTTTTATATGATTTATTCTACACTAATTTACTATTCTTTAATGCTCTTTTATTCTTATTATGTGGTTTACTTATTAAGTTTATTTATAAATATATTGACTATAGTTTTATAAAAATCATTTTAATAACAATACTAGTAATTAGTTTTTATGAAATAGTTACTGCAGTAATTATCTTAATCTTTAATCTAGTTCCTATAACAATATCACGTCTTTTTTATAAAATAAGTCATTCCCTTATTTTAAATGTTTTACTATCAAGTATTACTTATTTAATAATAAAAGCTTTACCTAAAAAATATAAGAAAATAAATATTAATTAAGAATAATAATCTCCTAAATAGAATATATTTAACTAAAGGAGATTTATTTATGACAGGAAAGAAAATAGAAAAAAGACTAGTATTAAAAAGAAGTATTCGCAATTTTTTAAGTAGATTTTTACTAACTATAATTATCTTTTTAGTAGGACTAATATTAATAAAAGGAAAACCTAATCTTAAAACTACTTTCATTAAAAATATTTATGAGAAGAGTTTTCAGTTTACTAAAACAAAAAAAATATATGAAAAATATTTTGGTAATATCTTATCTATTGATAAAATTACTAAAGAAGAACAACCAGTATTTAATGAAAATTTAGCATATACTAAAAGTAAAAAATATAAAGATGGAGTAGTATTAAGTGTTTCAGATAAATACATGGTTCCAATACTAGAAAGTGGTATTGTTGTTTATATTGGAGAAAAAGAAGGATATGGTAATACTGTCGTTGTGGAACAAATAAATGGTATTGATGTAAGCTATTCAAATATAGATAGCAGTAACATTAAATTATATGATTATATAGAAAAAGGCAAACTACTTGGTGAAGTAAAGGGTAATAAACTATATTTAGTTTTTCAAAAAGATGGGAAAATACTTGACTATAAAAAATATATTTAAATACTTTGAAATAAATATACTTCTCTATATCCTAGCCATTATCTCTATCTTAACAGCGTCCTTTATTCCTTTTTTTATAATAAGTTTCTTAATAATAATTCATGAGCTAGGCCATTTTTTAATGGCTTATTTATTGAAAGTAGATGTTTATAAAATATATTTGTATCCTCTAGGTGGTATAAGTAAATTTAATATGGATCAAAATATTTCTATAATAAAAGAATTTCTTATTTTAATAATGGGACCTATATTTCAAGTAATAGCTTATTTTCTTTTACAAAGTTTTCTGCCAAGATATATTGATATGATAAAATTATATCACTTTGGTATATTATTATTTAATTTACTTCCAATATTTCCCTTAGATGGAGGAAAGTTAGTAAATCTCTTTTTATCAGGATTCTTTTCTTTTAGAAGTAGTTATTATTTATCAATATTTATTAGTTATTTATTTATAATATTAATATTTATTTTTAATAAGTTAAACTTAAATCTTTTATTAGTAGTTATCCTTTTATTTTTTAAAGTAACTAAAGAGTATAAAAATTTTTCTTATTTATATGAAAAGTTTTTATTAGAAAGGTTATTAAAAGAATATAATTTTAAAGATACCAAGATAATTAATAACAGTAAAAACTTCTATCGCAATAAAAAACATTTACTAAATATTAATGATAAATATATATGGGAAAAGGAATTTTTAAATAAAATGTTTAAAAACTGTTGACTTTAAAAAAAGTGGTGTGCTATAATCTTATTACTGGCTGATTAAAAGAAGTTTATTTATGGGGCATTAGCTCAGCTGGGAGAGCGCCACGTTTGCACCGTGGAGGTCAGCGGTTCGATCCCGCTATGCTCCACCATTATGATTTTACGTTGATATATCAACGTTTTTTTCTTTTCTAGGACAACTTTTTAACTCCTTTTTAAATTATTTGATAAGTTCGAGTTTTAACAGTTTAGAATAATCTATTGCTAAAAGTACTTGAAAAATTAATAGAAATATCATATAATCATATTAGCAAGAGAAAACTTGCATATAATAAAAAAGAGGAACATTCGATTTCTAGAGTGAATGTCGCCTCCAAAAAATGTGGTTTGACACTCATTCAGAATGAAAGAGTGTCAATTTTTAATTATTACTACTAATAAAGTAAGGAGTAATAAAATAATAGCAGTGAGTTCAAGAAATTTTAAAATAAAAATTCTTTTATTCATACTATCTACCTCCTTTCTATAAAGATTGGAGGATGACACTCGCATCAAATGTTCCTATAAAAATTATACTACAAGAAATATTAAAAAGCAATCGAACATAGATAAAAAAATATACAATTTTTTTATGTATTAGGAATTTGCTTGGTAAAAACGAATAAATAGAATAGAAAAGGATGCAACACAAAAGAGTACATAGTTATTATGTACTTTAAGAGTTTGCATATAATAAAAAAGAGGAACATTCGATTTCTAGAGTGAATGTCGCCTCCAAAAAAATGTTACCGACACTCATTCAGAATGAAAGAGTGTCATATTTTTTATTTATTAAGAATTTGCTTGATAAAGTAAGTAATTTATCTCTTAAGGTAATGATTTTAATAAGGTATAAAAAATATTACTTTACCTCTTGATTTTTAAAAACGTTTGTACTATAATTAACTTGTAAGGCGAAAAAGTACTTAAAACTATAGAAAAGACTACAAAAAAGTGCTATAATAATGATTAGTTTTATGAGGAAGTGGTATTAGTGGATAATACAGTTAATACTATTCGTAGCAAAGTAGATATCGTAGATATAATTGGTGAAAGAATACCACTAACAGCTAAAGGTAAGAATTTTTTCGGTGTTTGTCCTTTCCACGATGATACCAATCCATCCATGTGCGTATCTCGTGAAAAGCAAATTTATACATGTTTTTCATGTCACGCTACAGGTAATGTTTTTAGTTTCTTAATGAACTATGAACATATGGATTTTAAAGAAACTTTAAAATACTTAGGTGATAGAGTAGGCGTTAAAGTAGAAGGAAACTTCACTAAGAAAACAAGCAAGTATGATAAATTATATGAAGCCTATAATTTATCAGTTAAATATTATCAAAATAACTTAAATAGTCTTTTAGGAAAAGAAGCAAAAAAGTATCTTCAAAGTCGTAATATAAATGAAGATGTTATTAAAGAGTTTGGTATAGGCCTATCCCTAGACAAGAAAGATGACCTAACTAATCTTTTGGTTAAAAAAGGTTATGACTTAGCAACCTTAAATAGTATTGGTTTAACTACCAATGATTATGATATTTACCGTAATAGAATAATGTTTAGTTTATATGATGTTGCGGGTAAAGTAGTAGGCTTTAGTGGTAGAATTTATCGTGATGGCGACCCATCTCAAAGTAAATACATCAACAGTAAAGAAACACCAATTTTTAGAAAAGGAGAAATGCTTTATCATTACCATATTGCCAAAGAAGAAGCTCGTCTCAAAAAATCTATCATTGTAATGGAAGGCTTTATGGATGTCATTAGAGCTAGTACTGTTGGCATTAAAAATACCGTTGCCTTAATGGGAACCGCTCTTACCAAAGAACAGATAATACTTCTTAAAAGATTATCTAATAATATTTTACTATGTTTAGACGGTGACCCACCTGGTGTCAAAGCTACTTTAAATATTGGTGCTCTTCTTCAAGAAGAAAACTTAGATGTTAAAGTAATATCACTTCCTGACCCCGACGACCCTGATACTTTTATAATGAATAATGGCAAAGATAAATTCCTTAATCTCATGGATGCGGCCTTAAACTTTTCAGACTATAAAATGTTAAAACTAAGAGAAACCGTTGACTTCCGAAGTGATGAGGAAAAAGCTAATTACATCAATACCGTTTTAAAGGAAATGACTAATATAAATGACGAAATTCATATTGAAGTAATGTTAAAAAGACTTGCAAAAGAGTTCGATATAGGGTATAATACACTGGAAATGCGTTTTTATAGCTTGAAAAAAGAAAAAAACTCTGAAAAAATTGTGCCAGTTGAAGTAAAAAAAGACATTAAAAAGAAAGATAAATATCAAAAAGCCGTTGAACAAGTTATCTACTTTATGCTTAATAATGACTGGGTTATTTCCGAAGTAGAAAAAGAAAAACTAATTCTTGCTGAAGAAAAATCTCGTAAGTTATGTAGTGAAATAATTTATTTTTATAAACAAAATGGCTTTATCACCATAGCTGATTTTTATACTTATGTAACTGACAAAGAAGATATTTTAGTTCTACTTAACAGCATTTTAGCAGATAACTATAATGAACATGTCGATAAGGAGGAGCTTAAACTTTATTTTAAAGTAATAAAAGATTATAGTATTAAACAAGAAATAAAGCGTTTAACTACCTTAATGAAGAAAGAAATTGATCCATTAGAACAAGCTAAATTAGCTGAAAAGATTAGAAAACTAAGGATAGGAGAATAAATTATGGTTGGAGAAATTAAAACTTTAGAAGAAAGAAAAGAAAAATTACTCACAACAGGAAAAGCTCAAGGTTTTATAACTTATGAACAAATAGCTGAAGAATTAAAAGGACTAGAAATTGACAGCGACTCACTAGATGCTCTATATAATGCTTTAGTAGAAGCTCAAATTGATATCGTTACTGAAGATGGAAGCGACGATGACGCTAGTGGCGAAGAAATAACTGAAAACGTTATAGTTGAAGATATTACTATGACTAAAGATGTTAAAATAAATGACCCTGTTCGTATGTATCTAAAAGAAATAGGTCGTATTAACTTACTTACTAGTGATGAAGAGTTTGAATATGCTAAAAGAGCTGAAGCTGGTGACGAAGAAGCTAAAAGAATGTTGGCAGAATCCAACTTGCGTCTAGTTGTTAGTATTGCCAAAAGATATGTTGGTAGGGGTATGCTTTTCTTAGACTTAATTCAAGAAGGTAATATTGGCCTAATGAAAGCTGTTGATAAGTTTGACCCAACTAAAGGTTATAAATTCTCAACATACGCTACCTGGTGGATTAGACAAGCTATAACTCGTGCTATTGCCGACCAAGCAAGAACAATTCGTGTTCCTGTTCATATGGTTGAAACAATCAATAAATTAGCGCGTATTCAAAGACAATTAACACAAGAATTAAATAGAGAACCAACCGACGAAGAAATAGCCAAAAAGTTAGGTGTTTCTATCGACAAAGTTCGTGAAGTTTATAAAATATCACAAGACCCTGTTTCTCTTGAAACCCCAATTGGTGAAGAAGATGACTCTCACTTAGGAGATTTCATTAAAGACGAGCGAACTATGGGTCCAGAAGAATACGCTACTGTTGAAATGCTAAAAGAAGAATTATGTGGTGTTTTAGCGACCCTAACAGAACGTGAAGAGAAAGTTTTACGTTTAAGATTTGGATTGGATGACGGTCAATGTCGTACTCTTGAAGAAGTTGGTCAAATCTTTGGAGTTACGAGAGAGCGTATTAGACAAATAGAAGCTAAAGCCTTACGCAAATTAAGACATCCATCTCGTTCTAGAAAGCTAAAGGATTTTTTAACAGACTAATGAAAATCAATGATAGATTGAAAAAAATAGGGGATTTAGTAGAAGCTAATTCCTTTTGTTTAGATGTTGGCTGTGACCACGCTTTATTAGACATTTACCTAGTAAAGCAAAATAAAAATATTAAAGCCATTGCTTCTGACATAAAAGAAGGCCCCCTAGAACAAGCTCGCCTTAATATCGCAAGAGAAAAATTAACTGATAAGATAGAGCTAAGATTAGGTTCAGGTCTAAATACCTACAGTAGTGAAGTAAATACCGTTATTATTTCCGGTATGGGTGGAAGAAATATCATAGGCATCTTAAAAAACAACCTAAAGATTACTAAAAAAATAGATACCTTTATCTTAAGCCCCAATAACTATATAGAAGATGTTAAAAGATTTTGTACTAAAATAGGCTTCTACATAGAAAATGAAGAACTAGTTAAAGATAAGAAATATATCTACCAAATAATTATCTTCAAAAAAGGTAAAAAAAGATATAATAAAAAAGAACTCTTCATTGGACCCATTCTTCTTCAAAAGAAAAATAATTTATTCTATGAATATTATAAAAGAGAATTAAAATCTAGAGAAATTTTACTAGATATTTTACCCAAAAACTTTTACTTAAAAAGACTACAAACAAAAAAAGAAATTAATTACTTAAAAGACGTTCTTAAGAATTAATTTCTTTTTTCTTTAATATTCCTAACATACTACCTAGTATAGAGCTTATTAAAATAATTAAGTAATAAACAATAATACTTAATTTTAAACTACCCATTCCAAGAAGACTCATAATTAAGAAAAGAACTATTATTAATAAGCCTAACTTAATTCCTTCAAAATACCCCTTACTACTAGCTTTTCTTCCTAAGATAAAACCACTTATAAAGATATTTACTATTAAAATAATAATTTTAAATACTTTATAAATATTTTCATTTACTAAATTAAAATAGTAAAGAGTACTTATAAATACTAAAGATAAAGCTAAAGATAAAAACGTATATAACACTCTTATAGAATATTTTTTTAAATTAGCCATTTTCCACCTCTCTTAATTATATGCACTGTATAAAAAAATATGAAAAAGCCAAGATAATAATAGGTGATCAAATTGGAATATTTTATAATTTTCATTAGAAGTATTTTATTCTATGCTCTAATCGCAACCGTCTACCGTCTAATGGGTAAAAGAGAAATAGGTGAACTTTCCATAATGGATTTAATTGTTTCTATATTTATTGCGGAGCTCGCAGCTATATCTATTGAAAACTATGATAAAAGTATCTTTATTTCCATCATTCCAATATCTATCCTAGTATCACTACAAATAGGCTTGTCAGCTATATCTTTAAAAAGTAATAAAGTAAGAAAAACTCTAGATGGTATCCCTTCAGTTATCATTAATAGAGGTAAAGTTAATTTTCAAGAAATGCTTAAACAAAGATATAATTTAGACGATTTACTTACTCAACTACGCGATAGAGAAATTAAATCAATTGAAGAAGTCGATTATGCTATCTTAGAAACTAGTGGTAAACTAAGTGTTTTTAAAAAAGAAACAGATAAAAAACATACCTATCCATTACCCGTTATTATAGATGGAAAAGAACAAGAAGATGTCCTCTATCAAATAGGTAAAAGTAAAATATGGCTCAATGAAGTATTAAGAAAAGAAGAAAAAGTTTTAGAAAACGTCTTTTATGCTTTCTACTGTGATGGAAAATTATTTATAATTGATAAAGATAAAATTCGACAAAATAATTAGTATCTCTTCTTTATAATATTTATTATGAAAAAGATATTATTTGTAAGTATTTTATTAATTTTAATTATTTATAGTCAAGATAAAGAACCAACTACTAAAACTACTGTTGAAAAAAGAGGCCTTTTCTTTAGTTATATTGAATTAGAAAATTATATCAAAGATAAAGATATTTCTAATATGAAAAAAAATATTACTAAAGTAGTAGAAAATATTAGTAAAAAGCATTTTAATCTAATTATTTTACAAGTAATTCATGCATCAGATGCCATATATAAATCTAATATTTTTCCTTGGAGTGCCTCAATTAGTTCTAAAGAAGGAGCTGAAACTCTTGATGTCTTATCTTTCTTCTTAAAAGAAGCCCATAATAAAAATATTGAAGTATATGCCTGGATAAATCCTTATCGTGTTAGAACTACTGAAGATACCACCTCTATTAGTAAAAATAATCCTGCATATAAATATCTTAATACTGATATTTTATATGTAGGAGGAGGCATCTTCTATAACCCCAGTAAAGAAGAAGTACTTAATTTAATAGTAGATGGTATAGACGAAATAATAACTAATTATAAAGTCGATGGTATTCTCTTTGACGACTATTTTTATCCCAATAATGAAATAGATAAAAAAGATTATGAAGAATACTTAAAAAATAATCCTTACATTGATAAAAGTACTTATAACCTAATGATTATAAATAAAATGATAAAAAAAGTTCATGATACTTGTCAAAGTAAAAAAATACCATTTGGTATATCTCCTGATGGAAATATCGATAATAATTATACTAGTAATTTTGCTGATGTAAAAACATGGCTCAGTAGTAACGAATATGTTGACTTCATTATGCCTCAAATATACTATGGCTTTTTAAATGAGACAAAGCCTTTTCCTAAAGTTTTAGAAGAATGGTCTAATCTAATTACTAATCATAATATTAAACTTTATATTGCCTTAGCCCTTTATAAAGTAGGCCTCATTGATAAGTATGCAAAAAATGGAAGTAATGAGTGGCTTAATAATAATGATATTATCATGAAAGAAATAATTCTAAGTAGAAATAATAATTTATATAAAGGCTTTTCTTTATTTAGATATGGCTTTTACTTTGATAAAAATCTTTATACTAACACTTCTTTACAAGAAATTAAAAATATTGAAAAAATTTTAAATTAAGAGTATTTGCCTATATTTAATTTTGTTGTATAATGATAATAGAGGTAAGAATATGAAAAGAAATGGTTTTACTTTAGTTGAATTACTCGCAAGTCTTACAATACTTGGTATCTTAATGGTTATAACAGTACCTAATGTCGTTGGAATACTAACCCAAAATAGAGAAAAAACCTATAATGAAGATGCTAGAAAAATGATATCAACAGCAAAATATAAAATGATTGGTAACAATGGTATTGTAAAACCAGGTATTTCTGGTGGTAAAAGTCAATGCATAGTAATGTCCCTAGGGTATTTAGATAATTCTGAATATGAAAATCCCCCTAATGGTGGAATGTATTCACGAGCTGAGTCTTATGTTATTGTTAAAAGAGTAGCATCCAAGTATGAATTTTATGCTCGCCTTGTCGAAGATTTAGATGCTAAAGATGGCGCAACATCAACTGGTAATAATTTATTTGGTGTTGATGCTACTATTGAAAATGAATTAGAAAAAGGCGTTGAAGCTGGTAAAGTAAGTAGTATTAACTTAAACGTCAATATGGAAAGTATTAATAAATCCTACTTTGAAAGTAAGTTCAACTGCCAGGTAATTGCCAATTATTATAATACTAAAATTTATGAAGATTTTTGCTATGATAAAGCTGGTAAAATGACGACTAATTGCTGTAAAAAAGAAGATGGAACAGTGGAAGCATGTACATAAATTGTAAAAGTGTAAATTTTTCAAAAAATATCTTGTCAATAAGAAAATTATCTATTATAATTGAATTATAAAGTTGGGAGGAAAACAAATGAAAAAAAATATTAAGAATAAAGGATTTACTTTAATAGAGTTACTTGCTGTTATTACTATTATGGGTATATTAATGATAGTTGCTATTGGTTCTGTTAATAGAATTATTGAAAATTCAAGACGTGATACTTTCGCAACTACTGCTAAAGAATATTTAAAGACGGTAAGACAAGAAGTTATGGCCGACGATATTTCTTGTACAGTAGATGGCTTCACAGAAAAAGTTGTTGCTTCTGCTACTCCAGCGGGTACTTATTATTATAGTATAGATACTCTATCACAAGGTACTAAAGACTTAATGGAGTCTGGTGGTAAGTCACCATTTGGTAATGCTGAAGTTAAAGGATATGTAAAATGGGTTAAAACAACTGACCCATCTACTGGAAAAACAACTACCAAATATACTATTTGGATAAGTGATAGTGGTAAACATGGTCTTGATAAAGAGTATTCTGAGTCAGAAATTTCCAGAGCTAAAATAAGTACAGATCTTGGAACTAACGTTGCTCCTACGACTGCTACTGGTGCTAAGCTTTGTGAATTAAATTAATCTAAAAAAAATCTAAATACTACTCCAACACGAGTAGTATTTTTTTCTCTTTCCTTTTTAAGAAAAAAGTGCTATAATATGCCTTATGTAAAAAAGGGGAAGATACTATGGATAAATTACAAGAAGCTATTAGAAAATGCCATGATAAAAATAATCAGATGTCTAATTATAAAAAGCTTTATGCTTTTACTACTGAAAATATTGCTGGTTATATTGATAAATTCAACCTAAAAGATAAGTCTCTATTAACAGTAGGCTCTTCATTAGACCAAGCTATTTCAGCTAATCTAAAAGGTTCAAACAATGTTACTGTTATGGAAGATGCTCCCTTAACTAAAGAATACTTCTATCTAAAAAAAGCCGCTATCAAGCTTTTAAGTCGCGAAGAATTTTTAAAATACTTTTGTAGGGTAGATAATGCTGGAGAAACCTTTAACATTGAAACTTTTTATAAAATAAAAGATTATCTAGCCTTCCTAGATAAAGATAGTTTTATCTTCTGGAATGAATTATATAAACGCTTTAGCGGCCCATTAATTAGAGATAAACTATTCAAAAAAGACGAAGAGAAAAAAGATGTTTTACTAAGAATAACATCCTATCTTAAAAATGAACAAACTTACTTAGAAGAAAAGAAAAAAATAGAAGATTTTACCCCAACTATTATAAATAAAAGTATTAAAGAAGAAATTAATCAAGAATTTGATAATATTTTTCTTTCTCTAACTGCCCTTCGTACTCACTCTAAAGAAATGGTTGAAACATATCAACAAAAAATAATGCAAAATTTATCTATTAATGGTAAAATTCTAATTAGATATGTCTTCTTTGCTTTAGAAGGTAAACTAGATATTGAAAAATTCTTCTATAGTTACTTTGATAAAGACTATATCTATGACATTATAGAAGAACTTATTCCTAGTATCGAAGAAAACAAAAACGATGGAGTTTTAATTTATCAAAAAAGAAAATAGGTGATATAATGCGTATTGTTATTATTGGGGCAGGTGCCAGTGGCTTAATGGCCGCTATGAACATTTCTTCAGAACATGAAGTAATTATCTTAGAAAAAGCAAAAATAGGTAAGAAACTTTTAAAAACAGGTGCTGGTAAATGTAACTATTGGAATAGTGAAATAAATTCTACTAAATATAACAGCACTAATCAAGAATTACTAGGAAAGATAATTTCTAAAGAAAATCAAAATAACGTCTTAGAAATATTTACTAAAATTGGTATTATTCCCAAAATAAAAAATGGCTACTTTTACCCATCAACTGAAAGTGCTTACACCATGAAAGACGCCTTGTATAATCAAGTAAAAACAAAAGCCCTTATCAAAGAAGACTTTCCCGTTATAAACATTAAAAAAGAAAAAGATAAATTTATCATATCTTCTAAAGACGAAACAATAGAGTGTGATAAACTAATTATTGCGAGTGGCTCTAATGCCTCTTTAAATGAAGAAGACTTTACTATTTATAACTTTCTAAAACAATACCACACCATAATCCCAATTCTTCCCGCTCTAACTAGTCTAAAAATAAATGATAAAACCCTTTTATCTTTAGTGGGATTAAGAATAGATGCTGAAGTTTCTCTATATGAAAATGAAAAACTTATTAAAAAAGAGCTAGGTCAACTTCAACTAACTAAAACTTCCCTTAGTGGTATATGTATTTTTAATTTAAGTTCTCTTGCTTCCCGTGGCCTATATAATCACAAAAAAGAAGTCATATCCATAAACTTCCTATCTTTCTTAAATACCTCTAATTACTTAGAATATTTTAATAATAGAAATTTATTAATGAATAAGCCCCCTTTAAAAGAATTATTCACAACTATTCTTAATTATAAACTAGTAAATAATATCTTTTCTAAAGAAAAAATAAATGATAAAGAAAAGTGGAATGACTTATCTAATGAAAAGAAAATATCTCTTCTTAAAGCCTTTACCTCATATGAAGTACAAATAATTTCTCCATCCTCTATAAAAGAAAGTCAAACCGTAACCGGTGGTATCTCACTAGAAGAAATTGATCCTAAAACATGTAAATCTCTTCTTGTTGATAACTTATATTTAGTAGGGGAAATACTAGATGTAGATGGTATATGTGGTGGTTTTAACTTAGCCTTTGCCTTTATAACAGGCTTTTTAGCGGGAAGAAGTGTTTAATATGTTAAGAGTAAAACAAGTAAAAATACCTATAGATAAAGAAAATACTTTAACTAAAAGGTTAGAAAAAATACTAAATAGAAAAATAAAAAAACTAAATATCGTTAAAAAATCACTTGATGCTAGAAGAGAGTTAACTTATGTTTATGAAGTAGATGTTTTAGTAGATAATGAAAAAGAAATTCTAAAGAAAAATATTAAAAATGTCTCTCTTACTCCTAATGAAAAATATGTTTTTCCTAAACTAGGTACTAAAAAGATAGAAAAGAAAATAGTAATAACAGGAAGTGGCCCTGCTGGTTTATTTTGTGCTTATCTACTTGCCGAAAATGGCTTTAAGCCCTTAATAATAGAAAGAGGCGAACAAGTAGAAGAAAGAGTAAAAACAGTCAACTTGTTCTTCAAAGAAAATATTTTAAATGAAGAAAGCAATATCCAATTTGGTGAAGGAGGAGCAGGTACCTTTTCTGATGGCAAACTAAATACCTTAGTAAAAGATAAGCTTTATCGTGGTAAAAAAGTCTTTGAAATACTAGTAGAAAATGGTGCTCCTAAAGAGATACTCTATGAAAATAAACCCCATATAGGAACAGATATTTTACGAGAAGTAATTATTAATATGCGTAAAAAAATTATTTCTATGGGTGGAAGTTTTCTATATAATACTAAGTTAACAGACTTAATTATTAAAGATAATAAACTAGTAGGTATAAAAGTAAATAATACTAAAACAATTGAAACTGAAGTATTAGTCTTAACAATAGGCCATTCAGCTCGTGATACCTTTAAAATGCTTTATAAAAATAATCTTCTAATGACTTCTAAGCCCTTTGCCGTAGGTCTACGTATTGAACATCCTCAAGAAATGATTGATATGGCTCAATACAAGAAAAAAGTTGCCTTACCACCAGCTGATTATAAATTAACTTATCAAGCTAGTACTAATAGAAGTATCTATTCTTTTTGTATGTGTCCTGGAGGTTATGTCATAAATGCTTCCAGTGAAAAAGGTAAATTAGTCGTAAATGGCATGAGTAATTATAAACGTGATACTCCTGCCGCCAACAGCGCCCTTGTTGTTACCATTACTCCTAATGACTATGGACAAAACCCACTAGATGGAATTTCCTACCAACAACATCTAGAAGAAAAAGCCTATCAATTAGGAAAAAGTCTAATTCCTATGCAATTACTTAAAGATTATAAAGCAAATACTATAAGTACTAAACTAGGAAGTATAAAGCCCATTACTAAAGGAGACTGGAACTTTGCTAATCTAAGAGAACTTTTTCCTAAAACAATAAATGATACTATCATTGAAGGAATAGATTATTTCTCTACTAAAATAAAAGACTTTAATAAAGACGATGCCCTTCTTTTTGGTATTGAAAGTAGAACATCTTCTCCTGTTAGAATTGTAAGAGATGAAAACTTTGAAGCATCTATTAAAGGCATTTACCCTGGTGGAGAAGGAGCTGGTTATGCTGGAGGTATCACCACTGCCACTATTGATGGCGTCAAAATAGCTGAAAAAATTGCCGAAAAGTACAATTTCTTCTTGTAGATTTTATCTATTTTGTATATAATTTAAATGGAGGTTTTCCCATGAATTATAAAAAAGAAAGAATAAAAAATATTATTTATATAGTAATAATTCTTATAACCTGTTTATATTCAACCCATCATATTTATTATAAATTTAAAACAGAAAGAAATATTGACTATAACTCTGAAAGCTTAGATGTAATATTCCATGAAAAAACAGGTTCCGAAGTGACATTATCTCGAGTAACCCCTGTAACAGACTCTGTTGGTCTTTCTTCTAAAGCTTATACTTTTACTATCAAGAATAATTTAACTGAAGAAGTTAGTTATAAAATAAAACTAGTTGAAGATACTAAAAAGATAATTAAAGACGAATGTGAAGAATATCAAATACCAAGAGAATATATAAAAGTCTCTTTAAAAGAAAGTGGTAATGATAATATTATTTATGACTTAGAAGAATTAGAAGATAATCTTTTATATACATCAGTAATACCTCCATTAGAAGAAGTAAATTATACTATTCGTCTCTGGGTAAAACAAGGTAGTACTATTCCAAGTGGCAGTATTCTTCATTACCATGGTTTAATTCAAGTATTTGAAGAAGAAACTCTCGCAATGCGGTAGGTGATAAAGATGTTTATTGATTTAAACTTACTTTACAGTAACACAGTAGAAGAAATTTCTCTTTCTGATACTTATAATATTCCTAAAAAGTATATTACTAATGAAGATGTCTCTTCTTTAGAAAATATCCAAGTAGAAGGAAAAATAACTAAAAAAGAACAAGAAATATACATAAAAATAAATCTAAATGGTACTATGATTTTAAAAGATGCCATCTCTTTAGAAGAAGTAGAGTACCCATTTTCTCTAGAATATGACGATTTTTTAGAAGAAAATTACAAAAATAATGAAAATAGGCTTGATATATTTCAATTTTTGTGGGACAATATAGTACTAGAGGTCCCCTTAGGCTTTACTAAAGAAACAAATTTCAGTAAATATCAAGGGGATGGATGGAAATTAATTAGTGAAGAAGATTTAAATAAGGAGTGATTAAAATGATGAAGTTAGATATTCAAATGTTTGCGGTTCCTTTTCATAGAGTTTCTAAAACTAGAAAAAGAATGAGAAGAAGTCATAACGCATTAGAATTACCTGGGACAACTAAGTGCCCTAGTTGTGGAGAAATAATTAAACCACATCGTGTATGTCCAAAATGTGGAACTTATAAGGGTAAAAAAGTACTTGCTGATAAAGAAAATGCTTAAACTATGAGTTTTAAAAACTTATAGTTTTTTTGATTATTACAAGAAAAAATGTTATAATTCATTTAGTTAAGTAAAATTATGGAGGAAATATGCAAGGACAAATAGTTAAAATAATTAGCGATTTACATTACGTTAAAACTAATGAGGAAATATTTCCTTGTAAATGTCGAGGTATCTTTAGAAAAGAAAATATTACTCCTGTTGTTGGAGACTATGTTTTATTTAATAAAGAAACTAAAATTATTGAAAAAATTCTTCCTAGGAAAAATATCTTTCAAAGACCTAAAGTAAGTAATATAGATCAAGCTTTTATTATTACTAGTCTAAAAAGCCCTGACTTTTCTTCCCATCTTTTAGATAAATTTCTTTGTCTAATGGAACTAAATAATGTAAAGCCCATTATTTGTATTACTAAAGAAGACCTAGTAAAAGACTTATCAAATTATAAAGAAATACTTAAATACTATCAAAGTATAGGCTATACCGTTGTATCTAATACCGATTTATCTAAAATAAAAAAACTTATCAAAGGAAAAATGAGTGTCTTTACAGGACAAACAGGTGCCGGTAAATCAACTCTTCTAAATAAATTAAATAAAGACTGGAACTTAGAAACTAATTCTATATCAGAAGCTCTAGGAAGAGGAAAACATACAACGCGAGTAGTTGAAGCCTTTTCTTTTCTAGATGGCTTAGTAATAGATACCCCAGGCTTTTCCTCTTTAGATTTAAATAACTATTCTAAAGAAGAAATAAAGTCAAGCTTTAAAGAATTTTCTAAGTATAAATGTCCTTATAAAGACTGTTTACATACTAAAGAAAAAGATTGTGCAATAAAACAAGCTGTTTTAGAAAATAATATTATGAAGAGTAGATATTTAAATTATTTATCTTTTATAGGAGAAGAAGAATTATGAAAGTAAGTGCAAGTTTTTTAAATAGTAAAGATGTCGTCAAAGACATAATAAAATTAAATGAAACAGATGTTGACTTTATTCACCTAGATATCCTAGATGGTCATTTTGCGCCTAATAAATCCCTTCCCTTTAGTGAATTAAAACACATTTATAAATACACATCCAAAAGATTAGATGTCCATCTAATGGTTGAAAAGCCATCTAAATATATTCCCTTATATGCATCTCTTAATACTGAATATATTGTTTTTCACTTAGAAACTGAAGAAGATATTGAAGAAAACTTAAAACTAATAAAAAGCTATTCCATAAAAGCTGGTCTAGCTATTAAGCCTGATACTAAAGTAAATGAACTTATCCCATATTTACCATACTTAGATATTATTTTAGTAATGAGTGTTGAACCAGGCTTTGGAGGTCAAGAGTTTATTGTAGAAACTAAAGAAAAAATAGACGAATTAAAAAAATTACTAGATACCTATAATATTGACGCTATCATTAGTGTTGATGGGGGAGTTAATGATAAAACCAAAGCCTTATGTACCAAAGCATCTATGCTAGTAGCGGGAAGTTATATAATAAAAAGTGATAATTTTCAAGAAAAAATAACTAGTTTACGATAAAGTATGATATAATAATTCTAGAATAAGGAGGGAAATCATGAATAACGATAATCTAAATAATAATATTAATAATCAAACTGGTCCTGGAAATCCTGTAGAGCCTACAAATGCCAATACCATACCACCAACACCTGCAGTGCCACCTCAAACACCACAACAACCTAATCCTACACCACAACCTAAAGAACAAGTATCGCCCCAACCACCTCAAGTAGAAGTATTAGAAGAAGAAAATAAACCTTTAAAAGAAGTAGAAATTAATTACACACCACCAAGTAAATTTAAAGTAGTACTTCTAGTTATCTTCTTTGTCTTTTTAATAGGATTTGTCATTTTCTTACCTGATATTAACTCCTTCATTGAAATTAGTAAAGAAAATAAAAATGCTAATACCCCTAAAGAAATAACTACTGGTTGCTTAGAATGTACAATGAAAAGAACTACTGATAATCTAGATATCAATTATGAAAATATTTTTCACTTTACTGATAGTAAATTAAATAGTTTAGTTATCACAACTACAACAAGAGGAGATGTTGATTTAGACGAACAAACCCTAGACGAAGAACAAGCTAAATGTAACTTACTAAAACAAAAAGCTAATCAAGTTCAAGGTGTTGTTATCAGTTGTAATTATAAAGAAGGCGAACAAGAAAAAATAGAAAACTTTGCCTTTACTGATATCAATAGAGAAGACTTAGATGCGGCCTATAGCGAAGCTGGTGGAACCGTTGTTGAGTTTGAAAATGAAGAAAATATTGACTTAATAGAAAGAAATATGAACGCTAGTGGTTATACTTGCCAAAGGAAAAGTAATTGAAAATAGTAAAATACTATGATAAAATAATTTCCGATAGAGGAGATAATTTATGAAATATGTTATTTATGCTATAAATATCTTTTTACTATTAATGATACCTGTTTATTTGTTTATTTTTCCTATGCTAGACGAAAAAACAGATGCCTCTTTAAGTGTAAAAAAATTAAATAGTAGTGATATTGGTCTTAATAAAACTCTCTTAAGAAAAGAAGATAATAAAAAAGAAATTATTCTAAATGATAGAGATACCTTATCTGTTAGTATTTGTAAAGCTAGTTTAACTAATATTTTAGAAAAATTTACTGGAAAAATGTCTGGTTATGGTCCTGACTGTGCTGGTTGTGGCGGCAAAGTAGGAGCTGGCCAAGTTGTAACTAATGGAAATATTTATTACTATGATAAAACCTATGGTAAAATACGTATAGTTGCTGGAGACAAAAAATTTCCTTATGGAACAATTATTAGAGTAGTTAATTCTAAATATAAAGACCCATTCTATGCCATTATTCTTGATAGAGGTAGTGATATAGGTCTAAATAGAAAATTTACCTTCGACTTATTGTTCCCATCTGAAAAAGAAGCTAATGCCTTTGGAACAAGCTATAATGTAACATTTGAAGTATTAAGATATGGTTATTAAATCTTAATACTTTTCTTTTAGAGATTTTTATGATAAGATTAAATTATAAATATGGAGCGTGATAAAATGGACTTTAAAATAGGAGAAGATATTGAAGAAGAAAAAACTAAAAGCCATGGTATGTCTAATGGTGTGAAAATGATTATTGTCATAGTTGTTTCCCTAGTTGTCGGAGTATCAGTCTTTTTAATTAGTAATCATTTCTTTGGTAAAAAAACTGAAGTACCTATTACTAGTCAATCTCTAAGTCTTACTGATAGTAATGTTCAACAAGCCTATTCCTATGTAACCTATGGTTCTCTAGGTGAAAGATTTAAAAAGTTTGTGAGTGAGACAAGTGTTAGTCTAGGTAGCTTTACTAATGAAGAGAAATTTGCCTATGCCTTTATGTCTTCAAGTAAAGAAGACTTTACCGCTACTGGTAATAAAAATGAAAATGGTCTAAATATTTATTCTATTTCTAATGATAAAGTAAAAAGCTATATGCAAAAATTCTTTGGTGATGCCGTAGCTTATTCCACAACTGAAGAAGTAACAGTAGTAGTTGACTACGTAATAGATAACAGTAATACCGTAACTTTAAAATATGATAGTACAACTGATGCCTTTCTAGGAACATTCTCTGGTATGAAAGAAAAAGAAAATCCTCTAATAACCCCATACGTTGCCGCCCTAGCCAAAGCTACTAAGAAAACTGATGGTACCCTAGAATTACAAGAAAGAGTAATCTATACTGACCTAGTTAAAAATAGTGAAGATAATTATACTTTAAATATTTATAAAGATTTTACTAAAAATTCCCTTCTAGAGTCCAAACCTAATCTAACAGGAGAAGATGTTAAGAAAATTCAACTTAATATAACTAACTATTATGATGCCGCTAGTGTTATTACTTATCAATTTAAACAAGGAAGTAATTCTTACTACTTCGTAAGTAGCGCCATCACAACATAAAACTAAAATACTGGAGGAAACTATATGAACGAAAGTGATTATATATACTGTGAAAGATGCGGCTCTCCTATGAAAAAAGACGCTAGATACTGTATGAAATGTGGTAATTTAAACTATAATCATCCCGATAATCAGAAAATGAAAAACTATGCTCCTAATGAGCAAAAAACTTATCAAGTAGGTTCCGGTAAAATTACCCCTAACACAGCTTTCACAGCCAACTCTTCAGAATATGCCACTAATACTGGTAATAAAAAGCTATTTTTAATCATAAACATACTATGGTTCTTACTTACTTATGGAGGAAGTTTATTACTAGGCTTTTTACATATTATTAACTTTGGTGTTGTTGCCTTAATCTTTATAACTTTATCACTATTTAATATTTACTTTATATCACTAGAAATAATTAATATGAAAGCCAACAAACCATGGTGGGGCGCTATTATTCCCATCTACAACAACCTCCTTCTAGCAGAAATTGCCTTTGGTAAAATGATTTATGTAATATTTTACTTTATACCTATAGTTAACTTTATTTTTATCTTAATAACCTTTTATCAACTAGGTAAAAAATTTAATAAAAATCCCATTCTTACTATGCTCTTTAATATTTTAATGTTACCTATCATAGCCTTTGGTGCTAGTACTTATATGGGTGTAAATTATATTGACTTAAAAGATAAAAATGCTGTAGAAAAAGAATTTAAGATAAGAAAAAGACTACTTTACTGTATCCTTTTATTCTTCGTTCTAGGCTTTGGAGGCTTAATTTACTTTAATATGGAACATGTAGATACTCTAGTTGGCAGCGCTAATGATAAGTTGTTTGTTGAAAACGCTAAGAGTGTTGTGAAAAAAGTAAAAAGAAAAGTAAATGATGGCAGCTTTAATTGCCTAGAAGAAACTAGTCTAAAGCCAAACTCCACTCATTACTTTGTCTTTACTAATATTGAAGATGAGCTTAGCATTCCTAGTTTTGATAATAAAATAGCTACAGCTTATGTAAAAATATTTAATAATAATGGTGTATTAGAATACTCTATTAGTATGACTAATGGAGAAAAAGGTATTTACGAAGTAAAAGAAGAAGAACTAAATAATGTTACTCTAAATCTTGACTATAAAGAATTAAATACTGTTCCTCGAGAAAATGAATGTTTCCTTGAGTAGTTGCGTAAAATTATCTTTTGATATATAATATAAAAAGAAGTCGCTAAATAGAACTAATAATAAGATTATTTAAGCCTAGAGAAGTCATGTCTGGTGTAAATGACTGTTAAATACTTATTTATCTACTCTATAGACGAAAAGAAATTTTCCGGAAAAATTCCGTTATCAAAGAAAGAAAAAATAAGGATGGCACCGTGCTTTATGCACTCCTTTAAAAGCCATCCTTTTGTAGTTTTAGGAGGTTTTATTATGATAGATATGCATTATGATTTATTATCAGTTATTTATCAATGCTATTTAAGAATGGACTATACCTACTTAGATAATTGGATGAAAAACTATAACTTAGATAATGTTACTGGTCTTATTGCCAATCTTTATTTTATGGATAAAGAACAAATGCAAGAAGAATTAGGTTATAACTATGACGAAATTAATGTCGTTGAAATGTTTAAAATAGCTAAAGAAATACTAGAAAAATATATTTCCCTAGATAATGTTATTTTAAGTATAGAAGGTTGTAGCTACATAAATAACTTAGAAGAATTAGAAGAACTATATAACTTAGGTCTTAGAAATATTTTACTAGTATGGAATAATTCCAATAAATATGGATCAGGTAATGATACCGATAACCATTTAACTGAAGAGGGAAGAGCATTTCTAATTAAAGCCATTGACTTAGGTATATGTATTGATGTATCACATATGAATAAAAATACTTTCTATGATACAATAGAACTTCTAAAAGAACAAAAAGCTCAAGGTAAAAAAATACGTGTTATCGCCAGTCACTCTAATTCATATAAAATATGTCCCAATAAAAGAAATCTAGACGACGAACAAATATTAGCTTTAAAAGAATTTAATCCTGTTATCGGAATAGTTACTTACTCAGATTTTATTCTAGATAAACGCGCTAATAAAGACCAGTTAAAAGAATACTTTGTTAAACATATAATGCATTTAAAAGAACTAATAGGAATAGACCATATCGGTATCGCATCCGACGATATGACTTTTGATATAGCTTTATTTGATAAAGACTTTGGTCCTCAAGTATTTGACTATGTCTCGATAAGAAAAGATATAGAAGAATTATTAAAAGATACATTTACTAAAGAAGAAATAGAAAAAATATTATATAAAAATATAAAAAACTTATTATGGGAGGAATTACAATGATTGATATAAAATTAATAAGAGACGAAGAAACAAGAAACTTAGTAAAAGAAAATATAAAAAAGAAATTTCAAGACGAAAAATTGCCTTTAGTAGACGAGGTATATGAACTAGATATAAAAAATAGACAATCTCAAACTACTGCTGATAGCCTAAAAGCTGAAAAAAATAAGAAAAGTAATGAAATTGGCCAACTTATGAAAGATAAGAAAATAGAAGAGGCTAATTTACTAAAAGAAGAAATTAAAAATATGAGTGAAGAGATTGAAAGACTTGAAAGTATTCAAGAAGAAAGCTCTAAAAAAATAAAAGAAATAATGATGAAAATTCCTAATATAATTGCTGAAGATGTACCAATTGGCAAAGACGATAGCCAAAATGTTGAAGAAGCTTGTTTTGGAGAGAAGATTGTTCCTGACTTTGAAATACCATATCACGCTGATATTATGGCAAGCTTTAATGGATTAGATAAAGATGCCGCTGGACGTGTTTCTGGAAATGGTTTTTACTACCTAATGGGTGATATAGCTCGTCTTCACTCAGCCGTTCTTACTTACGCTAGAGATTTCATGATTGATAAAGGCTTTACTTACTGTATACCACCTTACATGATACACGGAGCTGCGGTTGATGGGGTTATGTCTTTTGAAGAAAAAGAAAATATGATGTATAAAATAGAACAAGAAGACTTATACTTAATCGGAACAAGTGAACACTCTATGATAGCTAAATTCAAAGACCAAATACTAAAAGAAAGCGACTTACCAATAACTATGACTTCTTACTCACCATGCTTTAGAAAAGAAGTAGGTTCTCATGGAATAGAAGAGCGTGGTGTTTATCGAATACATCAATTTGAAAAACAAGAAATGGTTGTCTTATGTAAAAAAGAAGATAGTGAAGAATGGTATAATAAAATGTGGAATTATTCTGTTGAACTATTTAGAAGTCTAAATATCCCTGTACGAAAATTAGTATGCTGCTCAGGTGATTTAGCCGATTTAAAATATCGTTCTTGCGACATAGAAGCATGGAGCCCTAGACAACAAAAGTATTTTGAAGTATGCTCTTGCTCTAACTTAACAGATGCTCAAGCTAGAAGATTATCTATTAGATATAAAAAAGCTAATGGCGATAAAGAATTGGTTCATACTTTAAATAATACCGTAGTTGCCCCACCAAGAATGCTAATAGCGTTCCTAGAAAACAATCTTTGTGCCGATGGCAGTGTGAATATCCCAGAAGTCCTAAGACCTTACATGGGCGGAAAAGAAAAACTAGAAAAAAAGTAGATAACTTAACAGCTTACTGTATCAAACATGCCTGTATAAATGAGTTATTAAGAAATAATCTTATTACAAACCTAGAATACCAAATAATAAAAATAAGATTAAAAGAAGAACATAAAATGGATTAAATACTAATGTTTATTTGCGGCGTATTTATGGGTATATAAAAAAATAAAATAAATCAAAGAATAAAGCAAAACTTTCCATCCTTTAAATAGGTACAAAATAGTAAAATAAAATAGACTAAATATCATGTGATAAAAATTAGATGTAAAAAACTAAAATACGTAAACAAGAAGAACTTATAATAATCTTCTTGTTTTTTCTTTCTTCTAAAGTTATAATTTTATTAAGGTAGTGGTCTTATGAATGAAAAATATTTTATTCCTTTTAAAATAACTAGTGAAGATAGTAAAAAAATACTAAAAAAAGAATTATCTTTTATCTTTAAACCATTTAGTCTAAAAATAAAAAATGTCTTATTAACCGAAAAAAATTTCTATCTTCCTTGTGATATATTTAATTATACCTTAACAGGTAATATTACCATCCAAGCTTCAAATATTTATAAAAAAGAAATAACTAATTATAATGTTAAATATAATATTGATTTTACTTATGAAAATGTCTTTCTCTTAAAAAATAATATTATAACTAGTGATGACTTCCAAGTAATTGAACCATTTACTTTAAATAATCTAACTAATAATACTAACTACCAAGTCTTAGAAGATAATATATCTATCAATGAAGAAGTAAAAAAAGAAATATTAAAAGATACTTTAAAAAAAGTAAAGTATCAAGATAATCATACTAAAAAGAAAATACTATCTCATAATATTAATATCAAAGATACTTATCTAAAAACTGTATATGTTCCCATAAAAACATATAATTATACTTATAAAAATGAAACTAATATGATTATTATAAATGGCCAAAACGGTAAAATACTTACTCATATTAAAAAAAGTAAACCTAAACTAATCTTTATAATATCTATATTTTTTATAACTATTTTTATTATTTCTAGTATAATTGCCTATTTTCTCTAGGAGGTAAAACTTATGAAAAAATTTTTATTTATTATAATATTCATTTTAAATATAAATACTGTTTATGCCTCTACTAAGACCTATAATAGAACTATTGATAATTTAAAAGTTCCTGATAATATAGAAGTAACTGATAACAATATAAATGCTATTTTAGATACTAAAGCTGTTAATGAAAAAGAAAAAATATATGATTATGCCAATATTTTAACTGAAACACAAGAAGAAAAAGTATATAAAAAAATAACTAAATTTATTAAAGAAAGTAATATCGATATAGTAATTATTACTGAAAAAGAAAAATTACCAGACCCTGCTAATTACGCCTTTAATTTTTATGATTATAATTACTTTAAACCCAATGGCTTAATATTTTTAATAAACCTAGTAGATAATAAAACTAATATTTATATGTGGACATCAGGTAATGTCACTAAAACCTATAATAGTAAAAGAATAGAAGCTATCTTAAAATATGAATATGATTTATTTTTAAATAAAAAGTACTATAAGGGGATAGATAACTTTGTAAAAGTAGTTCATAGCTATTATATTGCCGATAAAGAAGGTACTTTAGTTAGAATGAATAAAAAAGGTAACGTTATAAAAACTATTCCTTGGTTTGATATCTTTATCCTATCAGTTGCCTTAACTTTTATCTTAAGTTTTTTCCTAAATAAAAAAGTATCTGTAAATAGAGTAGACTATCAAAGATACTTAGTAAAACAAGATATCACTTTAGAAAGTGAAGAACTTATAAAAGAATAAAAGCCTAACTTCTACTATAGACTTTAGGCTTTTTAATATTACTTTTTTCAATATAATTATTTTTAATTAATTCTTTTATCATTTTATTAACAGAACTTTCATCAAGTATTTCTTTATTTTCTTTAGAATTCTGCTTTCTATAATAATCTCTAAAAATATTAAAAGCTTCCTTCTTTGAAGTTATACATAAATAATTTTTAACTTGTAAAAGAGAAATTATCATATTTGAATAATCATCCATTTCTTTAGGAGATTTATCATAAGCTAAAGCATCACTAATAGCAGAAGATAATCCATTACAAATTACTTCATTAAATCTATCATTAACTAGCCTCTCATCATGTCCAAAAGCAAGAAGTCTTTCTCTAGCACTTGGCTTAACCGTAACATCATCTTCAAAAGCTAAATGATTATAATACTTTGTCTCAAAAAGAAATAAATGCTTTGTATCATATAAATAAGGATTTAAAAAAGGAAAATTATTATCTCTCATAAATTCCATTAAATTAGAATAAGCTATTAAATCTATATCAAACTTAATATGTGTATCTATTGTTAAAATGTTAGAATTTACATTTTCTTCTTCATAAAACCTATCTTCCACAAAAGGATACTTATTAATAATACTATTGATATAACTAAGTATTCTAGTAGTTATTTCTTCTAATATAAAATCATCTATATCACTATCTTCTACCGCAATATTTATTGCGTTAAGAAACTTCATACTAGTAAGTAAATCTTCACCAATTTCATTATATAAATCATCTTCAATTTCTAAGGCAACTTTTAAATAATCTAGGTTTTTTTGATATAGATTTTTATCACTAAAAGATTGTGTCAATAAATCAAAAACTTTATATACACCATAAGTCACATTAATTAATCTTTTCGCTAAAAGATTTTCACTATCTTTAACCATATCTTTTCCCCCAGTAATCTATTATAACACAACTTTTTCTTTTTTTTTAATTTTTAATATGATATACTAATGAAGAATAGGTGATCTTATGAAGTTAAATAAAAAAGGTTTTACGATGGTTGAAATACTCGCAACAGTAACTATTTTAGGTATCTTAACAGTTGTTGCGGTAGTTGGAATATCAAGAGTCATGGATAATGCCAGAAAAGAGTATTATAAAAATCAAGAAGAAAATATTATTCTAGCAGCTCAGTCTTTTGTCCAAAATAATACAAATAAGTTACCTAAAAATATCGGTCAAAAAGTAAAATTAAAATTAAGTGAATTAACTAAGAATAAATATTTAAAAGAAACAGTTAAAGACTATGGAAAACAAAACTGTGATATGGATAAATCCTATGTTGAAATAACTAAAATATCGCAAAAAGAATATTCTTATGATGTAGTATTAGATTGCCCAGCCTTCAAGGGTTCAACAAGTAGTGAAACTGGTAGTAAAGATAATTCTTCTGATAAAACTAATCCTGATAAAGACGAAAAAGAAGGAACACCAACTATTGATATTAGTTTTAATACTAATATTAAGAGTGATAAATATGGACATGCTACTATAAAAATGACTGGTAATGATAAACTTTCTGGTTATAATTATATAGTTTATTCTAGAAAAAATTCTTCTAAAAAATATAGTAATGTTAAAAGTAGTGGAAATGTCGAAGTAAAATCAAAAACATCTCTTACTCTAGATATTAATTTAAATACTTACTTACCATCAGAAATAAAAATTCAAGTATCCGCAACTAACACTAAAGGTAAGAAAGCAACTAAAACTGCTACCGTATCATATGTAGATGGTGAAGGGCCAACTTGTCTTTACAGTGGAAATATGTATTCTGTTGATGGTAACCACATTGCTTGGAGTAATAAAGGTAAAAGAGTAGTTACCATTGGTTGCATTGATACTGGAGTAGGTTGTGAAAAAGATATTTATACTCAAGCCTTTACTGAAGACTCCAAATTTGGAATTATTACCATAAAAGATAGAGCTGGTAATGCAACTCAATGTAAAGTACAAACATACTTAGATGCTACTAAACCAGAATGTAAAAGTAGTGGAGGAGTTAGCAACTGGTCTACAAGACCAATAACATTAGTAGGAACTTGTACCGATAAAATGAGTGGTTGTAAAAATGGAACTAATAGTGGCAAAACTACTTATAAGAATGGTAATGTTAATTTACTTATAGATACTACGCAAAATACTAATAATGTATCTCCTGGAGTAGTCTATGATAATGCCGGTAATTCCATTACTTGTCCTAACAATCAAAGAGTTATGGTCGATGTTGATAAACCAGTAATTCACTCCATATCCAATCCAAATGATAGTAAATGGGCAACCAAAAGCTATACCGTAACCGTAACTTCAAGTGATGTTGGAAGTGGCCTAGCTCGTCATGAGTATATGTATAAAGATGTAGAAAAGAAAAATTGGACTGCTTATGCTAACTCAGGCTTTTCACCATTTACCACAACACCATTTACTAAAGACCGTAAAGAAAATGCTTATATTAGAGCTTGTGATATCGCCGGAAACTGTTCAGTAGAAAAAGCTACTAAAGTAATGATTGATACCGTTAAACCAATATGTACTAATACTGGAGGAGGAGCTTCTTGGTCAAGAGGTGTTAGTATAACTGGAAAATGTAGCGATGCTAACGGCTGCAAAAATGGAGCTAATAGTGGAAATACAACTTATAGTGGTGGAAATGTCACTAAAAAATATACAACAACGGCTAGTGAAAATAACGTCTCCCCTGGAGTGGTCTACGACAATGCTGGAAACCAGACTACATGTCCATATGATAGAACAGTAAGATCAGACTATACTGCGCCAAGTATTAGTATTAATAATTCTAGTCTAAACAATGTATGGTCAACATCTCCACATAAAGTTTATGCTAACGCTAGTGATGCTCACTCAGGACTTGCATATTATGAATATAGAGTAGGCGGTGGTAGATGGATTAGACTTAATACTTCCGCAGGAACAGCTCAAACTAACGAAACATTTGGGGGCAATTATAATAATCAAGTAGTTGAGTTTAGAGCTTGCGATAAAGTAGGAAACTGTTCTTCTCCAGTCAGAAGCACAATAAAAGTAGATACTGAAAAGCCAACATGTAGAATTAATGTTAATACAACCTCAGATTATTTAAATCCTAGTGATAAAATACCTGTAAAAGTGACTTGTAGCGATAATGGTGGTACTGCAGCACAATGTGGTGGCGCCAGCAACACAAATTCTTATACTGATTACATAGAAATGAAGTATACTGAATACAGTGACTATATTCAGTATAAGGATTTTACTAAAAATTTATCATATAATGTTAAAGATGCTGCTGGTAATTCAAACTCATGCAGTATGACTGTAAGATTTGAAGTAAATAGATACCGATATAGATGGTGCACTGACTTTGATTACCCAGGTCATTCTGAGTGTGAAAGGTACCGTGGCGATTATTATAACAATTATACATGTCTTTATGAATGGGATGCTCAAAGATATTATTTACAAAATAATGGCTATACCTGCATACCATCAAGACAATATAACAGTGCATATTATAGTGGCAGATGTGGTTATAATTATGATATGTATGTCTGTTTCAGGCAACGCCCATCATATTGTCAAAATTATCCAAGAACATGTCTTTCTTGGTCAAGTTGGGAAAGCTATTACTACTACTATGACTCTTACTATGATAGATATAAAGGATGCCCTAAATCAAATAATAATCAAGAATATCAATGCCAAATCAGATATAATATTTATCGCTATTAATTTTAAAATTATAAAGTGATAAACATAAAAGATGGAAAATTTAAATAATTTCCTCTTTTTCTTTTTTTAGCATATAAAAAAACATTTCTAATACCAAAAATATTTATTCTATGATATACTTATTATAGAATAGGTGATTATATGAAATTAAATAAAAAAGGTTTTACGATGGTTGAAATACTCGCAGCTGTAACTATTTTAGGTATCTTAACAGTTGTTGCGGTAGTTGGAATATCAAGAGTCATGGATAATGCCAAAAAAGAATACTATAAAAATCAAGAAGAAAATATTATTCTAGCGGCTCAGTCTTTTGTCCAAAATAATACAAATAAATTGCCTAAAAATATCGGTCAAAAAGTAAAATTAAAATTAAGTGAATTAACTAAGAATAAATATTTAAAAGAAACAGTTAAAGACTATGGAAAACAAAACTGTGATATGGATAAATCCTATGTTGAAATAACTAAAATATCTCAAAAAGAATATTCTTATGATGTTATTTTAGAATGTCCATCTTACAAAGGTTCAACAAGTAGTGGAACTACTGATAAAGATAATCCTTCTGATAAGGACACTCCTGATACAGAAGAAAAAGAAGGAGTACCTGTTATTAATATTGAATTTGATAAAGACAAAAATGGTAAAAGTAAAGACGGTTATGTAATGATTAAAATGACGGGTAATGATAGACTTACTGGTTATAGTTACATAATTTACTCTAAAAAAAGTAGTGCATCAAAATATACTAATGTTAAAAGTAGTGGTAGTGTTGAAGTTAAGTCTAAATCTACTGTTACTTTAGATGTGAACTTGAATAGTTACTTACCATCAGAAATAAAAGTTCAAGTATCCGCAACTAATGATAAAGGAAAGAGCGCTACTAAGACAGTTACTAAAAGTTATAATGATAATAAGCCTCCTACATGTATCTTTAGTAAAAATGAATATACTGTAGATGGTGAGCATGTTGCTTGGAGTAATAAAGGAAAAAGAGTAGTTACTATCGGTTGTATAGATGTAGGTGGTGTAGGCTGTGAAAAAGATGTTTATACCCAAGCCTTCACTGAAGACTCCAAATATGGAATTATTACTATAAGAGATAGAGCTGGTAACGAAACTGATTGCAAAGTTCAAACATACTTAGATGCCACTCCACCAAAATGTACTAATAGTGGCGGAGGTACTGACTGGACTAATAAAAATGTTACACTAGTAGGAACTTGTACCGATAAAATGAGTGGTTGTAAAAATGGAACTAATAGTGGCAAAACTACTTATAAGAATGGTAATGTTAATCTTCTTTTCAATACCAATACTAATGCTAGTAATATTTCTCCTGGTACAATTTATGATGTTGCCGGAAATCAAACAAAATGTAGTTCTGATAGAACTGTTAAACTTGATTTAGTTAAACCAGTTATAAGTTCAATTGATAACAAATACAATAATATTTGGACAAATAAAAAATATACTGTTGATGTTAATTATTCAGACGACTTCAGTGGTATTAAGAGTATAGAATATAGCTATCCTGATGTTACTAAACAAAGTTGGAAAAAATATAGTGGCTTCCAAACAACTCCTGGTAAAAATTTGAAATTTACTACTACTGCCTTTGAAAAAGAAAGAGACGAAAATGCCTCAATCAGAGTTTGTGATTTAGCTAATAACTGTGTTAGTAAAAATACTAGAATAAGAATAGATACTACTAAACCAGATTGTGGAACTGCTGCCGGTTCTTCTAAAACCCTTAAATCCGGAGTTAGAAGTATTGCTCTTGGATGTAGTGACCCCAAAGGAACTTCTATATCAAATGGTAGTGGCTGTACAGAAAATCCATATAATAGGTCATTTAATGACACTAGAACAACGGCTGATATCGAAATAGCTGATAAAGCAGGCAACAGCAAGAAATGTACTGTCGATGTTTATCTTGATAATACCCCACCAAACTGTCCAACTTTCACATCGCCAACGGCTACTAGAACTTGGGTAAAAAGCGCAATTAACTTTACCTTTACCTTCACATCAGATACTGATAACTGGAACTGGTTTACAAGAACTAATGGAGGCGCTTGGGCCTCATGGGGAAATAACAAAGCTAGCGTAAAAACTAAGAGTATTACTGGTGATGGCGATAGAACGATTGCTGTTGAAGTCTTTGATAAATATGGAAATAAGAGACGTTGTGAATACGACCAACATTACTACATTGATACAACTGGCCCAATTTGTGGTACTGCCTCAGGTTCAACAACTACTTGGTCACCAGGAACAAGAAATATCAGTGTAGCTTGTAGCGATGCTGGTTCCGGCTGTACCCAAGGAAGCTTTTCTAATACCTTTACAGGTTCACTTCAAACAAGCACTATTCAATTGAAAGATAATCTAGGTAATACTACTAATTGTCCAGTAAATGTTTACCTTGATAATATTAAACCAACATGTGGAGGTAGAAGTAATGAAGGTACTGCTTGGTCCGGAGGATCAAGAACTGTATATGTTGGATGTAATGATACGGGTGGAAGTGGCTGTAAACAATCAACTTTCTCTGGAACATACAGTGGCGCAATAGAAGTTGGCCAAAGTAATATTACTATAAGTGATAACGCCAATAATACTAATACATGTTCTGTAAATGTCTACATTGATAATGTAAAACCGGCTTGCCCAAGCTTTACCGCAACCAAAGGAGCAGGTGGAACTGCTATAAGTCCTGGTATGGGATATAATGACGATATCTACTTCTACTTTACTTTCCCAGCTGGTTCTGATGTAACTCAGTTCCAATGGCATACTAATAGAACATCTGACGATACATGGAAAAACTACAGTATATATCCAATAGGAAGACAAGGTATAAGTATTTCAGGAGTTGGTAAAAGAAGAGTAGCCTTAACCATATATGATCGAGCTAATAACACTTCTTTCTGCTCGTCTAGTTACTATCATTTGGATAAAACTAATCCAAATGCACCAACTATATCAAGCGTCTCTCCAATTTATAATGACAAAGGCAAGAAAACTAAAAAAGCCAATGTAACAGTTACTTGTAGCGATGTTAAAAATAGTAGTGGTTACAGAAGTGGAATTGCCTCATGTGGTCTTAAAGGCAGTGAAGTAAGTGGTAAAACCGCAACCATTACTGTTAAAAAAGGTGAAAGTTATACTTTCCGAGCTATAGATAAAGCTGGAAACAAAGCTAAAACAACATATTCACCAACTTCAGGCTCATGGTAGAATAAAAACTGATATTTCATTGAGGTTCTTCCGAAAGTTTCCGGAAAAAGTAGAAAGTGGATAGAAATATCTGCTTTTTATAATCAATAAAAATTGATAT
>CANQST010000007.1 GCA_947626595.1 uncultured Bacilli bacterium
GCCCGTTTTCAACGAGCATTTAGTTCCTTATTATCGATTTTTTCTTCTTACGAGAATTAAATTTTTAATTCAACGTTATTTATAAAGTTTTTAAGTTTACTAGGTAGTAAATTATAATTAGATAAATCTTTTAAATCTAGCCATGTAAAGTGATGAAAGATATCACTGTAAGGTCCTTTTTCCATTCGTTCTTGAGGAATTTTTTCATAATCATTAGATGGTAAGATAGTGTAATAGTATAAGACAATATCATGAGTTTTTTCGCCTTTCTTATTGATAAAGAAGTCTTCACTAATTCCAGCAAACTTTTCTATAGAAAAAGTTAGGCCTAACTCTTCTTGTAATTCTCTTATTAGAGCATCTTTACTTTCTTCTCCTACTTCAACGTATCCTCCGGGTAAAGTATAGGAATTTTTTTCATAAGTTTCAACTAAAAGTCTTTCTTTATTACAAATAATAGCCGCTACGCGTAACTTAAATTTTATATTATTATCAATTATTTTTATATCCATAATTTCTCCTTTAGAAAAAGACAAGAAGTTCTTGTTTAAGTTCTTGTCTATACATTAAATCTAAAATAACAAATATCTCCATCTTGCATTAAGTAGTCTTTTCCTTCTATTCTGGCACGACCAGCTTCTTTTACTTTTAATTCACTACCATATTTTATTAAATCTTCATAAGAAGTTACTTCGGCTCTAATAAAGCCTTTTTCAAAATCAGTATGAATTATACCAGCACATTCTTTAGCATTCATTCCTTCTTTAAATGTCCAAGCTCTTACTTCGTCTTTACCAGTAGTAAAAAATGTTCTTAGACCTAAAATTTCATAGGTAGCTTTAATTAGTTTATCTAGACCACTAGCATCTAGTCCTAAACCTTCTAGCATTTCTTCTTTATCAGCTTTATCTAATTCACTTAGTTCTTCTTCTACTTTAGCACATAAACTTACTACTTTAGCATTTTCTTTAGTAGCATAGTCTTTTACTTGTTTTACAAAGTTATTATCTTCTTTTCCTAAGTCTTCTTCCTTGATATTAGCAAGATAGATAATAGGTTTTAAAGTTAAAAAACTATATGATTTTAGAATTTTTTGTTCTTCTTCGTTTAGATTTAACTGACGTAATGGCTTATTTTCTTCTAAGGCTTTTTTACATTTTTCTAGTATTTCTACTTCTAATAAATCATTTTTATCTTTAGTGGTACGTGCTTTTTTAGAAACTTTTTCTAAACGATTATTAACAATATCTAAGTCCGCTATAGTTAGTTCTAGATTAATTGTTTCAATATCTCTAATAGGATCAATATTTCCTTCAACGTGAATTATTTTGCCATCGTCAAAGCATCTTACTACTTCAACTATAGCGTCTACTTCTCTAATGTGAGATAAGAATTTATTACCTAAACCTTCGCCGTGAGAGGCTCCTTTTACTAAACCGGCTATATCAGTAAATTCATAAGCTGTTGGGATAAAACGATTAGGTTCGTACATTTCTTTTAATTTATCCATTCTCTCATCGGGAACAGTTACTACACCAACATTAGGTTCAATAGTAGCGAATGGATAGTTTTCAGCTAAGATTTTTTGATTAGTTATGGCATTAAAAAGAGTTGATTTTCCAACGTTAGGAAGACCCACTATTCCTGCTTTTAAACTCATAATATTACCTCTTTTCTAACATTTTTGTTAATCTTTTATAATCATTTGATTTTAAAAAAGCTTGATAATTTAATATTTCTTTTCTATTTTCTTCATCTATTTCACTAATAATTGAATTATAATTAAATAATTTAGTAGATAAAGGTTTTTGATTGTTTTTCTCTAAAGGTAAAAAATACTTAGAAAATTTAGTATTTATAAAACCATTCTTTTCAAAAAAAATTTGTGCAGGAGTTAAACATTGTAGAGAAATATCACAGTTTTCTCTCTTAGCAACAGACTTTATATAGTTTAAAAGAATGGTTCCATAACCTTCATTTCTTTTATCTTCACTTATTAAAAATTGACTTATATGAATTAGATTTTGACTTGGTCTTGTAAGTAAGGAATAACCTACTTGTTTATTATCTTCTTCAATAATTAGTATTTTAGCTTGATTAGTTTCATGTAAAATTATTTTTCTTAGTATTTCTATTTCTTCTTGATAGGATGTTTGTTGATTAGAAAACATTCCTATAGCATTAAAGTTTTCTAAGTCAAATAGATTTATACAAAAAGGGATATCTTTTTTTGTTATGTTTCTTATGTTCATTGTAATCGTCCTTTCCTTACATATTATATATTTTTTTGATAGTAAAAGCAAGCAAAGAAAAAATATGAATTAATCATACTTTTCTTAGTAATTTACTAAATAGTTGGATAAACTCCTAGTCCAATAGGTAGTCCAATTAAGTACCAAAGGACTACTACTAATATCCAAGTTAAGGATATTAATAAGAAATATGGGGTTATTAACTTTAAGGAATTCCTTATAGTATAAGGTCTTTCTTTATGAAGGTTATAAATATTTAAGTAACCAATAAAGATAACAAAAGACGCTAGTAAAGGAGTAAATCCTTTAGTCATGGAGTCACCAGCACGCATTACTATTTGAGCAAATTGCGGAGATATATTAGATTGCATAAACATTGGAACAACTACAGGGGCAAAGATATACCATTTATTAGCAGGACTTGTTAAGAATAGATTAGATATAGCGATTAATAATAGCGTTATTAGTATTAAAGGTATTCCTGTTACATCGATGTAGTTTAATGTATTAGCAAGCCAAGCAGTTATTACTAGACCAATGTTGCTTTTTCTAAAGATAGCGATAAATTGGGAAACAACAAAGATTAGGATAAAGATACTTCCTAGTTTAGAGAAGTTTTTACTAGATTTTTCAATTAGTTCTTTATCATTTTTAATAGATTTACTTCCTATTCCATAAGCAATACCGGCTGTTATGAAAAGGATTGCGACTAGGTATGAAAAACCATCTTGAAAGTAGGAATTACTTCCAAATAATTGATTAACATAAGTATCTTCACTCATGTCTAGAAGCATTCCAGAATAAGGTAAGTTTGGTATAAGAGAATAGATAAAGATAAATAAAACTATTATGGAAACAACTAAGGCTAGACGAAGGCCTTTCTTTTCATTTTTATCTTTCTCAATTTGTTGTTGCTCCAAAAGGTCGGTATCGATAATACTATATTGTTCAGTACGAGAAAAACCATCGTCTTTTTTATATTTACCTATTTTAGGGGCAATTATTTTTTCAATAATGATAGTTCCTACTATTGATAAAATTATAGATGTTGCGATAATAAAGATTAGATTAGAGCTTAGAGCTATATGAATATTTTCATCTATTAATAAAGCGGCTTGTTTAGTGTAATCCATAAGGGATACTTCCATGGAACCAATGAATAGTGATACGCCATAGCTAAAGGCTACTCCACAGAAAGCGGTTGTTATTCCTAATATTGGGTTACGACCATTAATGAAGTAGATTAAAGCAGCAAGGGGAATAAGAATAGCATAGCCTACTTCGTTTATTAATGAAGATGTTGTCGCGATAAAAAGGACTAGAAATGTTAGGGTTGTTTTGGGTATTTTACTTAGATGTCTTCTAGTTAGGGTTTCAATAAAGCCAGATCCTTCAGCAATGGTTATTCCTAATAGAGATATTAGAAGAGTTCCTAAAGGACCAAAACTTAAAAAGTTTTTAGCGGCATTACTTATTATATATTTTAAGCCATCAAAGCTAAAGAGATTTTCAACGGCTACTAAGGTAGGTTCTAAGTCTTTAGCGTTGCTACTTACGGTATTATAAGTGGCTTGCATTTCAAAGGCTGATAATATTCCACTTAATATCATAACTATTAATATTAAGAAAAGAAATACTGTTATTGGATGCAAATAAAATTTTTTTAGTTTTAATTTTCTTTTGTCTTTCATAAGTTATCCCTTTCTAATCAATTATTTTTTTTAGTTTTTTATTAAATTCAATGCGTGGTAAGAGTATTGTTCTACCGCAATGTAGACATTTTATTTTGATATCAGCACCTAGTCTTACTACTTCCCATTCGTTAGTTCCACATGGATGCTGCTTTTTCATAATAACTTTACTTCCTATTTGATAATTATTTTTTTCCATTATGCACCTCTATTTGTGGGTATGGTATTTTAATACCTGCCTCATCAAAAGCAATTTTTATTTCTTTACGAAGAAGTCTTTCAACATTAAATTGTTGCATTGGTTCTACTTCTACAGCTATTTTATAAGTAACATTACTGTCAGCTAGAGCTTCTATTCCTAGTATTTGATAGTCTCCTTTTACAGCAGGAATTGTTCCTTGTAATTTTTTAAATAGTTTATTTAGAACTTCTTCTACTTCTTTAGGAGAATGGTCATAAGATACGCCTACTTCTAGGACGGCTAAGGAATTATTTAGACTGTAATTAATAATTTTATCCATATTACGATTAGATATGATTTTTACAGCGCCTTTGTAGTTCTTGATCTTGGTTGTCTTTAGTCCAACGGCTATTACTTCTCCCATAAAACCATCTATTTCGATAGTGTCGCCTACTTCATATTGGTTTTCAGTAATAATAAATACTCCTGCTATTATGTCTTTAGCTAGGTCTTGAAAAGCAAGTCCTATAATAGCGGTTCCGATACCTAAACCAGCAAGAATAGATTTTACATTTACTCCATAAAGAGATAATATAGCAAGAAGAACAAAGATGGTTATTAAATATTTTGATATGTTTAGAGTAATTATTTGAATAGTTTTTACTTTTTGATTTTGTTCTTTATTAAGATGTTTTTTACGAAAGATGGTAGCTTTATTTACAAAGTGTCTTATTATTGAATAAATAACTATTCCTATTATAATGTATAAAGCAGATATTAGAATATTCTTTATATTTATTGATATACCTAGTATATTTAACATAATTAGCTCCTATCTAAAGACATTATTTCAAGTAAACGATTTAAGTCATTAGTATTGGTAAAAGTTATTTCTATTTTGTTATTTTTAATTTTTACTTTAGTTCCAAGTTTTTCGCATAGTTCTTCTTCAATATATTTATATTCATTTGATGGTTTATGTTTGGTTAATTGATGGGTTCTAGCAAACTCGTCTTTAGATGTAGTTAAATCTTCAAGACTACGAACACTTAAGCCTTCTTCTATGACTTTGGTTGCTAAATCTTGTTGCTGTTTTTCGTCGTCTAATTTGCTTAGAACACGGGCATGGCCCATGGAAAGCTTTTTAGTAGCGACTTCGTCTTGAATGGCTTTTGGTAGAGTTAGTAGGCCTAACATGTTGGTTATGTGGCTACGGCTTTTACCAAGTCTTTGAGAAAGCTCTTCTTGAGTTAAGGCAAGGGTCTCTTGAAGTTTTTTATAGGCATTTGCTTCTTCGATAGCGTTTAGATTTTCTCTTTGAAGGTTTTCTAGTAAGGCAATTTCCATCATTTCAGTATCATTGAAGTCTCTAACTATAGCTGGTATAGAAGATAGGCCTGCTAAAAGAGAGGCTTTGACGCGGCGTTCACCGGCAATTATTTCATAACCTTTAATGCTCTTTTTAACAATAATGGGCTGAAAAACGCCATGTTCTTTGATAGATGCTGCTAGTTCTTCTAGGGCTTTTTGATCAAAGACTTTTCTTGGTTGATAGGGGTTGGCTCTTAGGTCTTTTAATTTTACTTGAATTATTCCTTCTTTTGGCGTTTCGTTAATGATTTTTTCTTCGACACGACTGTAGTCTAGAACTTCATTTGTGAATAATTCTTCAAGTCCTCGACCTAGGGCTCTTCTTTTAGGGGTACTATTGGTTTCCATTACGAGAAATCACTTCCTTTGCTAGATTTATATAGGCTTCTGAGCCTCTACTTTTAGGGTCATATACGACTATTGGTTCACCATGTGATGGGGCTTCTGTTAATTTTATTAATCTTGGAATAATAGTATTATAAACTTTTTCTTTAAAGAATTTTCTGATATCGTCTACTACTTCGAAACCTAGGTTGGTACGAGAGTCCAACATTGTTAGTAGGACACCTTCGATATCTAGGGTTGGATTTAGTTGTTTTTGAGCAAGCATGATAGTTTTTAGTAATTGTGTAATTCCTTCTAGAGCAAAGAATTCACATTGAACAGGAATGATAACAGAGTTGGATGCGACTAAAGCGTTGGTGGTAATTATTCCTAAAGATGGTGGGCAATCTAGAATTATGTAGTCAAAATTGTCTTTGATGGTTGCTAAATGATTTTTTAGTTGAGTTAACTTGTCAAAGTCTTTTTCTTCACGACTTTTTTCAACTAGCTCGATGTCTAGTCCAGCTAAGTTGATACTTGCTGGTATGACTGATAGGTTTTTGTATTTTGTTTTAATGATGGCATCACTAATGGGCTTTTCTCCGGCAAATACTTCATAAATACTTACATCGATATCACCTTTATTGATACCTACTCCTGTTGATGTATTTCCCTGAGGGTCTAAATCTATTAACAAAACTTTTTGACCTAATACTGCTAGGGATGCTGAAAGGTTTATACATGTTGTTGTCTTACCTACTCCACCTTTTTGATTAACTAATGCTATTACTTTTCCCATTTTATCACCTGTTTTCTATATATTTTGTTTATTACCATAAAAGTATTATGATAGGTATATGTACGTTTAAAATTATATCATTTATTGTCTAATTTTGAAATATATTTAGTTTAAAATTTCTTTTTATTTAGAAGTTAGAGGTTACTTACAAGTTTATTGTACCATACTTTTTAGCTTTTTTTCGAAAAAAAAGAGAAGATGTTACTCTTCTATTTGAATGATAGGCATCTGCTTTAGTAATTACCTGTAGCGCTTAAAACTTGTGAAAGGTCATAGAATGTTCCATCACTTTTGATAGCTAAGGTAGTAACTCCACCAGTAGTACTTGCTGTTACGAATTTAGTGACATCAGTTATTCCAGCAAGCTGTCCATACGATACAACTGCTCCTTGAACATGATTAAACATGTGAACAATAGGAATATATTCTACGGTACCGTCTTCTAATAGTATAAATAATGTATCTCCTGTATTACTTTGTCCCATTCCTCCAAAATAAACATCAACTATTTTTTTATCAAATTTAATTGGATTGCTTGCTACATCATTTTTAGTACTTGTCCAATTTAATGGGTACTCTTCTACTACTTTGGTTGGGGTAAAGCTGAAAGTTATTTGTTGTTGAGTAGCATCTACTGTAATCCATATTCCAGCACGTCCTTGACATGATAAAGTATAATTTTTCTCAGAACTATTAAGAACTTTAGTGCTATCAAAAGGAATTACTGAATTGGATTTAACTTCTTCTACTGGTGTTAGGTCTTCTTCATTTGAACTAGTGTTTTTTTCAGTTTCATTGGTTGTTTTATCTTTTTCTTCTTTACTTATTTGATTATTATTTGTATTACTAAAGATAACTCCTTTATCAATTCCAATATAAATAACTAGTCCTAATATTACTAGTACAAGTAATACTATTATTACAATAAACTTTGTGTTCTTTTTCTTTGATGTTGGTTTTTCTTCTAAAACTTCTACTTCTTTTTCCATTTTCTCCTCCTATTTTAAGAATAAGGAAGTTTTGGATTTTTTTCAATGATTATTTGGAAAAAGTGAGGCGATTTACAATAAATTTTACAAGGTGATTATTTAGTTCTTTTCCACATATAAACGGTTATGTAAGGATCTAATGTACTAAAGGATGTTCCTTTACCAGTTGAACCGCTTGTTAATGAAGAAGATTTTGTAGTCAACTCTGGTATTGTTACCGTTCCAGTTACTGTATGAGTATGCTCACCACCTATTGGTGTCGTTGCCCAATCTCCTGATAAAGGGCCTTGTAAATGAACATAATCTCCACTTTGCCAAGAACTACCCATGTTAAAAGTAAATTTATGAGTATGAGCACTGCCTTCAGCATTAGCCGTTAAATTCATTGTAGATGTTGTCGTAGAAATAGTAGTATGAGTATGACTAATATCGTGAGTATGTGCTGGTAAATTATCTTCTGTTAAAGTTACAGTTTTACTTCCTCCTGTTTGCCCCAATGTTTTAAATTCAGTCGAACTTGTATCTATTCCTACTAAGGTTTGTCCTTTTCCAAATACTTCCCATACTCCACCAAATAATGTTGATGGATTTGTATTACTATAACTTATATAAATACTTCCTATTGGATATACTTTTAAAAGAAAGTTTTGTAATTCACTACTAAACTTAGTGCAAGTTCCATCTATGGCATTTTGTACATTAGTCGCCCCTAACTTAGAATTATCTACATAAGAAACATTTTTACTTTCTATTAAAGTTTCTGCTAAAGTACTTGTCATAATAGAAATAAATATTCCTAAAAGAATACTTAATAAGACTTTTTTATCTAATTTTTTCATTAATTACCCCTCTTTTCTATTTATTAATACTTTTATTTATGTGTGTATACTCACATATTTTCTTAAAAAAAATATAGCTATCTGCTTTATAATAATTTAATAATTTTTCTAATGTTTCTAAAGTAATTATCTTTTGATTATCTTCATATTTTTGGAGATTTTTTGCTGATATATTATTGTCTTTAGCAACTTCTTTTAAATCTAAGTTGTTTTTTATTCTAATATTTTTTAATTCTTCAGCCACTAGTAAATTCATTTTATTCCCCTCACTAACTATTTTTATTATATCGTGCGTATACTCACTTGTCAATATTAAATGTGAGTAAATACACTTTTATTGTTGATTAATACTTCTTTCATGTAGTATAATGTATTTGTATTTTGAGGTGATGAAACAATGGCAAGATTTTTTAATAAAAATCTTAAATATATTAGAAAAATGAAGAAGATTTCGCAACAGGAGCTAGCTACTAAAATTAAAGTTGATAGGTCTAGTATATCAAGATGGGAAAATAATGAGATGGAAGCTACAGTTGATAAAGCTATTGAAATTGCGAAAGCTTTAGATGTTCCTACTGCTACATTTCTAGCAACTGATATGACTAATTTAGATATAAAAGTAATTGAAACAATGAAATTTGATTTAGAAAAAAAGGAAAACTCATAGCAAGTTTCCTTTTCTTATTCTTCCTCTTTTGGTTTTATAACAACATATCTATTAGGTTCTTCCCCTACACTTTCAGTATAGACTTTTTTATGATTTCCTAAAGCATTATGAATTATTCTTCTTTCATATGAATTCATTGGATCAAGTTTAGCTTCTACTTTTGTTGTTGCGACTTCTCTAGCAATGTTTCTTGCTAAGCGTTCTAATGATTTATCATGTTTTTCTTTATAATCGTTGATATCTAATATAAATTTAAATGGTTTACCTAACTCTTTACTTATATGTTGATTTAGTACTATTTGTAAGGCTTTTAAGTTTTTACCATTACGTCCTATTAAAATTGAATTATTTTCAGAGTAGATGGTATAAGTAGGTACTTCTTCTTTATTTTTTATTTCTATATTAGCACTTACTCCCATATTTTTTAGTAATTTTAGAGTATAATCTTTGATGTATTTTACTACTTCTCTTCTTTCTACTACTTCTATTTCTACTTTTTTACTTTTAAATAGACCACCTTTTACTTCACTTAATTCTTTAATAATAAGGTTTTCTTGTGTTTCTTGTAAGTCTATAGTTGCATTATTAATTGCTTCTTCTATTGTTTTTCCACTGTAATTATGCTTTTCCATATACTTCTTTACTCCTTTTAACTAATATATTTTGTATTATTGTAAAGACATTAGATGTTACCCAATATATACCTAAGCCTGATGGCATAAATATGGCTGTTATTACTATGATACCACCCATCATTAGAGGCATCATTTTCATTGATGGATCTTGCATATTACCAGTTGAGTTCATTTTAAATGAATAGAATGTTGTTGCGGCTATTAATATCATTAATATTAAATAAGCATAGAATGTTGCGGAAGTTATACCTACAGCTGGTGTTGTTCCTAATTCTAGACCTAACATTGTATCTTCGAATATAGCTGGTGTTCTTTGAATAGCTTCTAGGAACGCTATAAATAAAGGTAATTGTAGGAAAGCAAATAGACAACCAGATAGGGGATTAATATTATATTTTTTATAAACCATTAACATTTCTTGATTTTGCCTTATCATTGACTCTTGGTCTTCTTTACCACGATATTTATTTTGAATTTTATCTAATTCAGGTTGAGCTTTTTTTATTAATTCACTTTGCATAGCAGTCTTTTTTGTTACTGGGAATGCTATTAATCTGATAACTAATGTTACTGTTATTACTGATAAAGCATAATTATGCATTAATTTTCCTATTAAAATAAGAATGAAAGCTAGTGGCTTTACAAAGATAGTAGTCCATAGTCCTTCATATTTTCCAGATGTTATTTTGAAATCGTCACAGTCTGGTAATTTTTCTATATTTACTTTATTTTTTTCATAGGTCTTTAGACTTTCTTTATTAGTTGGTTTACATAATATATTTTCAGTTAGATTTTGACCAGTTAATTCATTTTTTACTGGCTTATTATTTTTATCTACTAATACTTTAGTACAACCTGTTGTTAATAGGAAGAGTAGTAATACTAGTAAAATTTTAAATTTATTGTTTTTCTTCATATTAGTTGTCCTTTCTTTTTTGTTTCATGAGACTTAGAAAATCTTCTTGTAATTGTTGAAATGTCTTATCAATTGCCCCTTTTCTTAATATTATAATATAATCTTTGCTATTATTGTAGTTTTTTTTGTAATTATCTATGATTGCTCTTATTTTTCTTTTATATTTATTACGGAAAACAGCATTTCCTAATTTTTTACTTACTGATACTCCAAAACGGTCATAGGGGAGATTATTTTTTTTTTGATAGATAATGAAGCTTTTATTTTTAGTAAAATTTTTGTTAGATATTATTTTTTCAAAGTCTTCATTTGCTTTTACTATATATAATTTTCGCATAATACTCCTCCTATTTTTAGTTTAAAAAACCACTGGTTAGACAGCGGTATTTAAGCGCAAAGTTTCTTACGACCTTTACGGCGACGACGATTTAAGACATTTGTTTTTTTACGTGCAAAGAAACCTAATTTCTTAGATTTTTTATGATTATTTGGTTGATATGTTCTTTTCATTAGTTCCACCTCCAGACATAAATCTACATTATTATAATAAGAAGTAGGGCATTTTGTCAATTAAAAATCTTGTTTTTGTTGAGGAAAACTTATAATTTTGGAAAATTATGGTTGGAGTTTTTATAAAATACAGGTAATTATTTTAGGTAAAGGAGAGGTCAATAGATAAATTTTTACTGTATTTATTATAAGAAAGAAGGAAGAAATATTAAATATTTTAATTGAAAAATATAATTTGCACAGATAATGGGAATAATTTTTTTGATAAAATGTTTTTTCAACAGAGTTTTGTGGATAACTAGTTCTTTTTTTTCTTTTGTTTATAAGTGTTTTAGAAGTTATTAACAATTTGAACATGCCATGTTTAAAATTTTTTCCATATATGTTTAGAAAAATTTGTGGAAAATGTGGAAAAGTCTATTATTTATTGATATATAAAGATATTGATTGTTGAAAAAATTGTGGATTTCTTGTTGAAAAAAATTTTTTTAAAATTACTGTTTATTTTTTTTTAAAATTGGTTTATAGTAGACATAACTTGAATTTATTCTTAGTGGGGAGATGGTAGAATGAATGTCGATATTTTATGGTCTAAATTTTTAAATTCCATTAAAGAAGATTTAACATCACTATCTTTTACCACTTGGTTTCAAGATACTAAGCTTTACCGATTAGAAGAGGGCAATGCTTATGTTATTGTACCAATGCCTATTCATAAGAAACATTTAATGGATAATTATTCAGAAATGATTAGTAATAGATTATTTGATATAACGGGTAGTAGATATGAGTTAGTCTTTATACTAGAAGAAGAAATTAGTGGGTTAGAGTTTGAAGAAAAGGATAAAACGTGGAAAGTTGATGGAGTAATTAAGGTAGAACAAGCGGAAGATAATTATAGTTCTACTAATTTACTTAAGAAGTATGTATTTGATAATTTTATAGTTGGAAATAGTAATAAGTTTGCTCATGCAGCAGCGTTATCAGTTGCGGAAAATCCTGGTAAAATGTATAATCCTTTATTTTTATATGGTAATAGTGGACTGGGAAAAACTCATTTGATGCATGCGATTGGGAATTATATTGTGGAAAACTCTAATAATAAAGTTTTATATGTTCCGAGTGATCAATTTATTCAAGACTTTGTTAGTATAAATAGGAAAGACGAAAATGATACTAATTTCAATTATGTGGAATTTTTTAAAAATAAATATAGAAGTGTTGATGTTTTATTAATTGACGATATTCAATTTTTAGGAGGAGCTTCTAAATCACAGCAAGAATTTTTTAATACATTTAATACTTTATATAATGATGGAAAACAAATAATTATTTCTTCAGATAGGTCACCAGATGATTTGAAACTACTTGAGGACCGTTTAAGAACAAGGTTTTGTTGGGGATTAACTGCTGATATAGTTCCTCCTGATTATACTTTAAAAATGGAAATTATTAAGAAAAAGATAATTGCTGGTAATTTTGAAAAAGAAATACCTGAGGATGTTGTTGAATATATTGCATCTAACATTGGACCAGATGTTAGGCAACTGGAGGGTTCTATTACTAGGTTAATTGCTTATTCTACAATAATGGGTGGTGCTGAAATTAATCTTGATTTAGCAATAGAAGCATTAAAAGACTTTATTAGTAAAGGTCTTGGGGAAAAGAATGATATTCATAGAGTACAAAAAATTGTCGCGGAATATTTTCAAATTTCTGTTGAAGATATAAGGAGTAAAAAGAGGAGTTCTAATATTTCTTTTCCAAGGCAGATTGCTATGTACTTATGTAGAACAATCATAAATGAGTCTTTTCCTAAGATTGGAACAGAATTTGGTGGCAAAGATCATTCAACTGTAATGCATTCCGTTGAGAAGATTGAAAAAGAAATAAAAGTTAATAAGGATTTAAATAATATTATTGAAAAATTAAAGAAAGATATAGGCATTGTGCAAAAGTAGGAGATTTTAAAAATACTTTCCACAGTTGAAAAATTGCAAAAAACGTTGTAAAATAAAGAAAAAAAGTAATTTTAAACATTTTCCACTGTAATAATAAAAATAAATTAGAAAGAAGGAATAATTATGAAATTAACAATTAAGAAAGAAATTTTACTTGATGCTTTAAATAAAGTAGGAAAGGCTATATCAACTAAAAACTTAATTCCTGTTTTAGCTGGAATAAAGTTTGAATTAAAAAAGAAGAGACTTACTTTAACAGCTAGTGATAATGATATTACTATTCAAACAGCAATTGATGCAGTTAATGATGATTTTAAAATTGAAAAAGAGGGTAGTATTATTATACAAGGAAAGTATATTTTGGATATTGTTAGAAAATTAGATGATGAGTTTATTAATATTGAAGTAGTAGACGATTTAAAAATACTTATTTATACTGAAAATAGTGAATTTAATTTAAATGGTATTAGTGAAAGTGAATATCCTAATATAGGACTTGAAGAGAGTAAGAAAAAAGTAGAAGTTAAAGCTGGTATTTTTAAGAGTATTATTAGTCAAACGGCTTTTGCTGCTTCAAATGAAGAAAGTAAACCCGTTTTAACAGGAATAAATTTCAATATAGTAGGTGATGTATTAGAGTGTAATTCAACAGATTCTTATCGTTTAGCACGAAAAATAGTAAAATTAGATAAGGCTAGTGAAGAAAATTATAATATAATAATTCCAAGTCATAATGTTATTGAATTTTCAAAAATTTTGAGTGATGACGAAGAAATGGTTGAAATACATATTTTTGGTAATAAAGTATTATTTAAAGTTGGAAATTTAAAATTTGAGTCTCGTTTAATTAATGGAACTTATCCTAATACTTCTAATTTATTACCTGATGACGATTTAATGGTTATTAGTACAAATCTAAATGAATTTTATAATGTTATTGATAGAGTTAGTATTTTGACAAGTGATAAAGAAAATAATATTGTAACTCTTGAAACTGATGGAAATACGCTTATTTTAAAGAGTAGTTCAGTTGAAGTTGGTAGAGTAGAGGAAAAAATGAATGTAACTAAAAATAATGAAGAAAATATAAGAATATCTTTTAGTGCTAAATACATGATGGATGCTTTGAAAAGTTTTTCCACAGAAACTGTTGATATTCATTTTGTAGGAGAAATAAAACCTATTTTAATAAAGTCTAAGGAAGAAGAAACTTTAACTCAATTGGTTTTACCAATAAGAACTTATTAAAAAAGATAAATTTAAATGTAAAAAGGAAGAAAAAATAAAAAATTTCTTCTTTTTTTTCGTAATTTTTTAAATTTTTGGATAATAATATAGGTGAAAAAGAAATTTTTTAGTTTTTTCGACAAAAATAGATAAATTTCGACAATTTATTTTGATATATTGGTTATGAAAACGAAGCCATAACGTTTTCAAAATGGGGGGATTTGATATGAGATATGAAGTAAATTATGGTACATTGGCTATAGTGCCAAATACAAAGAAAAATAGTTTAATCTACGAGGACGAAAATAGGTACATTGTAGAGGAAACACCATTTGAAATAATGGAAGATAGTTGTAGGTATTTTGGTAGTACTTATGATGGAAGGAAAGACAGCGCTAAAGATATTTTAGGTTCAGAATATAAGATACCTATTATTGTTGAAGATACTAATAATTTAATAGTTTTTCCAACAACTTCGCCACAAGCATCAGATTGTGCATGGGTTTCATTAAATAGAATAAAATCTTTTGAAGCAGTAGATGCTAAAAATACAAGGATTATTTTTGATAATAACAAAGAGCTTATTGTTCCAACTGCTTATCGAAGTATAGAAAATCAGATTTCTAGAGCAATAAAATTAGATTATGTTATTAGAAGAAGAAAAAATATATCAGATAAAAATAGTTAGAAAAAACTATTTTTTTATGTTTTAAAGGCATTTTTATGGTATAATAGGTACGTACGTATAGTAATACTGTAATAGGGGAAAGGTGATTATATGGGTGTTAAAAGGGTAAATAAATGAAAATCACTAAATTAAATCTTATTAATTTTAGAAATTATGCTAATATGAATATTGAGCTTAATGATGGTATGAATATTTTTATTGGTGATAATGCACAAGGTAAGACAAATATATTAGAAGCTATTGAAATACTTGCTTTAACTAAATCACATCGAGCTATTTATAATCCTAATTTAATTCAGTTTAATAAAAAAAAAGCTACAATTAAAGGAAATATAAAAAAAGATCAGATTGTTTCTAGATTAGAAATAGAACTTACGGAAGATGTTAAAAAGTTTAAAGTAAATAGGACAGAAATAAGAAAAATAGCTGATTATATATCTTATTTAAGTGTAATTATATTTACTCCTGATGATTTAGAAATAATTAAGTCTTCTCCTAATGTAAGAAGAAATTTGCTTAATATTCAATTATCACAAATTTCTAAGAATTATCTTAATACTTATAATCAGTATAATAGAATTTTAAAGACTAGAAATGAGTATTTAAAAATTTTATTTAATAATAATAGTACTGATACTAGTTATTTAGATATTTTAACTGATAAGTTAATAGAGAAGGCTATTATTATATATCAACAAAGACATGAATATTTGGAACTTATTAATAATAATATTAATGATTACTATGGTGAAATAGCAAAAGATGGAGAATTAGAAGTTGTATACTTACCTAATGTAGAGATTAATGATTATGATAGTGAAAGTATTCGTAAGGCTTTGAAGCATAAGTATAAGAAGTATTATATGAAAGAATTAAATTATGGTATGACTATATATGGTCCACATAGAGATGATTTTTTATTTAAATTTAAAAAAGAGGATAAAGATTTACGTCTTTTTGGATCTCAAGGACAACAAAGGCTTGCGATTATATCGTTTAAATTAGCTGAAATAGAAATATTTAAAGAAAAATGTGGAAGTTATCCTGTTTTGCTTTTGGATGATATTTTTAGTGAACTTGATATAAGTAAGCGTAATAAAATTTTAAAAATCGTTGGAAATTATGATATTCAAAGTATTATTACGACAACTGATTTGAAGAATATTAGAAAAAATTTTTGTAAAGATGCTTTTATTTTTGAGGTTAAAGCAGGGAATGTAGAAAGAAAGTAGGTATAAGCATGAATGATGAAAAAGTTAATGTAAATTATGATTCGTCAGCTATTCAAGTTTTAGAGGGTTTGGAAGCTGTTAGAAAAAGACCTGGTATGTATATTGGAACTACGAGTTCAAGGGGATTACATCATTTAGTATGGGAAATAGTTGATAATGCAATTGATGAGGCTTTAGCTGGATATTGTAGTCATATTGAAGTTATTGTTGGTAAAGATAATAGTATCACTGTAAAAGATGATGGTCGTGGTATTCCTGTTGATATTCATCCTAAGACTGGTAAGAGTACAGTTGAGACAGTTTATACAGTTTTGCATGCTGGTGGAAAGTTTGGTGGCGGTGGCTACAAGGTTTCTGGTGGTTTGCATGGTGTAGGAGCAAGTGTTGTTAATGCTTTGAGTGATTGGCTTGAGGTACGTGTTTATAAAAATGGTAATGTTTATTATCAACGTTTTAGTAAGGGTGGACATCCTGAGGATGATTTGAAAATAGTAGATAAATGTGATGAGGATAGAACTGGTACGACGGTGCATTTTTTACCAGATGACCAGATTTTTACAGAAACTACTGTTTATGATTATGATATATTAAAGACAAGATTGAAGGAATTGGCATTTTTAAATAAGGGACTTAGAATTTCTTTATATGACGATAGGGAGCCTGATAAGAAAGATTCATTTTATTATGAAGGCGGTATTATTGAGTATGTTCAAATGATTAATAAAAATAAGGGACCAATTCATGATAGTATTATTTATGTTGAAGGGGAAGAAAAGGATATTAAAGTTGAAGTAGCTTTGCAATACAATGAGACGTATAATTCAAGTATTTATTCTTTCGTTAATAATATAACGACACCTGAGGGTGGTACTCATGAGGATGGTGTAAGAACAGCTCTTACTAGGATTTTAAATAAGTATGCGGTTAGTGCTAATTTAATGAAAGAAAAGGATGATTCTTTGACTGGTGACGATGTTCGTGAGGGTATTACTATGATTATTTCTATTAAGCATCCTAATCCTCAATTTGAAGGTCAGACTAAGACTAAACTTGGTAATAGTGAGGTTAGGGGTATTGCTGGAAAGATTTTTTCGGAGGCTTTTGAGAGATTTTTAATGGAACATCCAGATGAGGCTAGAATTATTCTTGATAAATCTATGACGGCTAGTCGAGCTAGGGTTGCTGCTAAGAAGGCTAGGGAACTTACAAGACGTAAGGGTGATTTGGATATTACTAATTTTTATGGTAAGTTATCTGATTGTAAGAGTAAAAATGCTGAAGAGAGTGAAATTTTCTTAGTTGAGGGTGACTCTGCAGGTGGTTCTGCTATTAAAGGAAGGGATAGTATGACGCAGGCTATTCTTCCATTACGTGGTAAAATTTTGAATGTTGAAAAGGCTCGTCTTGATAGGGCTTTATCTAATGAAGAAATTAGGACTATTATTACGGCTTTTGGTACTGGTATTGGTGAGGAATTTGATTTGTCTAAGTTACGTTATCATAAGATAATTATTATGACTGATGCTGATGTTGATGGAAGTCATATTAGAGTATTGTTACTTACTTTATTTTATAGATTTTTTAAGCCAATAGTAGAGGCTGGTCATGTTTATGCGGCTCAACCACCTTTATATAGAATTACGCATGGTAAGACTAGAAAGTATGTCTTGGATGATGCTGAAAGAGATGAGTATTTAGCTAGTTTGGGTCCTAATGTTAAGTATGAAATTGCTCGTATGAAAGGACTTGGAGAAATGGATGCTGAAGAGTTAAATGAGACAACTATGGACATTAAGGAGCGTGTATTAAGAAAAATTACAGTGGAAGATGCTATGGCAGCTGACGAAGTTTTTTCTAAGTTAATGGGTGAAGAGGTTGAACCTCGTAGGGAATTCATTGAACAAAATGCAACTTATGCTAATTTGGATGTTTAGGAGGTTTTGGAAATGGATAGATTAGAAAAAAATAATATTGTTAAAGAGGTACAAGATTCGTTTTTAGATTATTCAATGAGTGTTATAACGGCTCGTGCTATTCCAGATTTAAGGGATGGTTTGAAACCGGTTCATCGTCGTATTTTGTATTCGATGTTTGTTTCGGGATATACTCCTGATAAGCCTCACAGGAAGAGTGCTAAGACGGTTGGTGAGGTTATGGGTAATTTCCATCCTCATGGTGATTCTTCTATTTATGAAGCTATGGTTAGGATGGCACAAGATTTTTCGTATCGTTATATGTTAATTGATGGTCATGGAAATTTTGGTAATATTGAGGGATATGGTGCTGCTGCTATGCGTTATACTGAATCTCGCTTATCAAAAATTTCTTTGGAATTACTTAGAAATATTAATAAGGATACAGTTGATTTTATTCCCAACTTTGATGAAAGTGAGAAAGAGCCAACGGTTTTACCTTCAAGATTTCCTAATATTTTGGTAAATGGTACTACTGGTATTGCTGTTGGTATGGCTACTAATATTCCTCCTCATAATTTGGGAGAGGTTATAGATGGTTGTGTTGCTTATATTGATAATCCTGATATTGATTTGGATGGTTTAATGAAGTATATTAAGGGACCAGATTTTCCTACGGGGGCAATTATTCTTGGTAATAGTGGTATTCGTAAGGCTTATGAAACGGGTAGGGGTACAATTACTATTCGAAGTAAGGCCCAGATTGAGGAAAAGAATGGCAGACAGTATATTATAATTGACGAGGTTCCTTATGGTGTTAATACTTTGGAGCTTAAGAATAAGGTAGCTGAGCTTGTTCACAATAAGGTTATTGATGGAATTAGTGATTATCATTCTGATTTGAAGGATGGAATAAAGATTACTATTACTTTGAAAAAGGATGCTAATGCACAGGTTGTTTTGAATAAGTTGTATAAGCATACGGCTTTTCAAACTAGTTATGGTATAATTTTCTTAATGCTTGATCAGGGTGTACCTAAGACACTTGGACTTAAGGATATTATCATTAAGTATATTGATTATCAAAGGGAAGTTATTATTAGAAGAACTAAGTTTGATTTGGATGTTGCTCAGAAGCGTGTTCATATTTTAGAGGGCTTGAAAATTGCTTTGGATAATATTGATGCGGTAATTAAGTTAATTCGTGGTTCTGATTCTGATGATGATGCTCGTGCTGGGTTGATGGATAACTTTAAGTTAACGGAAATTCAAGCTAATGCTATTTTGGAAATGAGATTACGTCGTTTGACTGGTTTGGAACGTGAAAAGATAGAGAATGAACTTAAGGATTTACTTAAAACTATTGATGAGTTGAATGCTATTTTGGCTAGTGATGCTAAGATATTAGAAGTTATTAAGAATGAATTACTTGAGATTAAGTCTAAGTATGGTGATGAGAGACGTACTAATATTGACATGACTGCTATTGAGTATATTGAGGATGAGTCTTTGATACCTGAGGAAGATATTATTATTACTTTAACTAATAATGGTTATATAAAGAGATTACGTAGTGATACTTATCGTACTCAAAACCGTGGTGGTGTTGGTATTAAGGGAATGTCTACTAATGAAGAGGATTTTGCTAAGCATTTAGTTTCTATGAAAACGCATGATTATATATTATTCTTCTCTAATAAGGGTAGAGTATATCGTATGAAGGGTTATGAAGTTCCTGAGTTTTCTAGACAGTCTAAGGGATTACCTATTGTTAATTTATTACCACTTGAGAAAGATGAGAACATTAGTTCTATAGTTGATTTGAAGGCTAATAATGATGATTTTACTAAGTATTTAATGTTTGCTACTAAGGATGGTATTGTTAAGAGAACGGCTATTGAGGAGTTTGATAACATTAGAAAGAGTGGTAAAATTGCTATTGTTCTTAAGGAAAATGACGAGCTTATTAGTGTTCGTAAGACTTGTGGAAAAAATGAAATTATAATTGGAGCAAGTAATGGTCGCATGGTTCGTTTTGATGAAAATGAAATTCGTTCTATGGGAAGAAGTAGTTCTGGTGTTAAGGGTATTGACCTGGACGGTAGTATGGTTGTAGGTGCTGAGGTTGTTCAACCTGGTGAGTATGTATTAATTGTTACTGAGCGTGGTTATGGTAAGAAGAGTTTAATTGATGAGTATCGTTTAACGCATAGAGGTAGCAAGGGTGTTAAGGCTTATAACATTACTGATAAGAATGGTGTTATGGTAGCTTTGAAAACGTTTAATGGTAATTTTGAAAATGAATTGGATGTTATTGTAGTTACGGATAGTGGGGTATTTATGAAAATGCCTTTGGATCAAATTTCTACTTTGAAACGTGCTACTCAGGGCGTAAGGTTAATTAATTTGAAGGATGACCAACTTGTTTCTACTGTTACTATTGTTAAGAAGGAAGAAGACAATAGTGAAGATAGCGATAGTCCAGATGTGGATGTATCTAATAATGTGAGTGAAGAGGTAAGCAATTAGTTTACTTCTTTTTTTGTAAATTATTTTTGTTATTTATGTAAAAAAGTGTCTGTGGAAAAAATATTTTTGGTTCTGCAGATATTTTTTTGGAAAATTATTTCCCGGGAAATAATTTGAGTTGTGGAATTTTATAGAATTGTGTTTATATTTTATTAATTTTTGGCTTTTGGTATATAAATTTGCTTATTATGTTTAGAAAGGTATAATAACAATGTTTCACGTGAAACATTGAAATATTATTTAAAATATTAATTTAAAGTGATCTGCTTAGTATTTTTTTTATTATATATAAAAATAAAATGGACGACTTGTTGAAAAAATTATATTTTTGTTAATTAAAATATAGTTGATATATAGTTGTCGTTTTGTTTATTAATTATATATGAATGTGATAAATATATATAATTTCATTTTATTTTAGTTATATATTTTTATTAGGAATGCCTTGTGCATAACAGTAGAATTGTTTAAATTATTTCCCGGGAAATAATTTAGTTGCGATATTTTTAATGGTAAATTTGAGTTATATACTTATTTAATGTTTCACGTGAAACATATATGTTGAAAATTGAATTTTTATATTTATTATTTGTGATTGTTTTAATTTTGAACTTTTTTAATTATTATTTTAATGTTCTACGTGGAACATATGGTTAAAATTATTTCCCGGGAAATAATTTTGTTGAGTATGTTTAAAAATAAATTTAAGTATATAATTAATCTAATGTTTCACGTGAAACATATATGTTGATATTTGAAACTCTATATTTTTTCCTTTCTATTATTATATTCATTGTTATGGATTGATTTTATTATTTCAATGTTCCACGTGGAACATATGGGAAATTATTTCCCGGGAAATAATTTGAGTGGTTGTATGTTAATGTTTCACGTGAAACATTGTTTTTTTATTTACTTTTTTTTTAAGTTATAATAAAATATATTCGTGCAATGAAAGTGATTGAACCAGGTCAGGATTGGAAAATAGCAGCCTTAAGGTCCTCCTTTCATGTGCACTTTTTATTTGGAGTTGAAATTTATGAATGATAGTTTTTTTGATTTAGCTTTTGAGGAGGCTCAAAAGGCTTTAAAGAAAAATGAGGTTCCAATTGGTGCTGTTATTGTTAAGGATGGCAAGGTTTTAGCTAGAAAACATAATATTAAGGAAACTGAAAAGTGTGCTACTTGTCATGCGGAAATTTTAGCAATCAATGAGGCTTCTAGTGTTCTTGGTAATTGGCGTTTAGATGGTTGTGATATTTATGTAACTTTGAATCCATGTCCTATGTGTGCTAGTGCAATACGACAGGCTAGAATTAGTAATGTTTATTCGGCTTTGGAAAATTTAAATGATAATAATAAAAAAATTATTGATAGTATTTTTAATGTTGAGGAGATTAATCCTTCTTTGAATTTTATTTCTAATTTAAATGTTGACCGTTCTAAGGAATTATTACAATCTTTTTTTAAAAATAAAAGATAAATAGTGTGTTTTTTATGATAAAATAGTTATAGAGGTGTATTTTATGTATCAAGCTTTATATAGAAAATATCGTCCTGTTGATTTTAATTCTGTTATTGGACAAAAAAGTATTATTAGGACTTTGAAAAATTCGATTGTTAATAAAACTTTTACGCATGCTTATATGTTTTTTGGGCCTAGGGGAACTGGTAAGACTACTATTTCTAAGATTTTTGCTCGTAGTATAAATTGTTTGGAACCTGTAGATGGTATAGCTTGTGGAAAATGTAAAAATTGTTTGGAAGCTTTTAAGTCTTCTTGTGTTGATATTATTGAGATTGATGCGGCTTCTAATAATGGTGTTGACGAAATTAGAGAACTTAGGAGTAAAGTTGCTTTAGTTCCGGCTGAATTAAAGTTTAAGGTTTATATTATTGACGAGGTCCATATGCTTTCTATTGGTGCTTTTAATGCTTTACTTAAGACTTTGGAAGAACCTCCTGAGCATGTTGTATTTATTTTGGCAACGACTGATCCACAAAAAGTTCCTGAAACTATAATTTCTAGGTGTCAATGTTTTTCTTTTAGAAGAATTTCGCAAAATGATATTGTGGAAAGATTAAAATTTATTTGTGAAAAGGAAAATATTAGTGTTGATACTGAAGTTTTGGACGAAATTGCTTTGGCATCTGATGGCGGAATGCGTGATGCTTTGGGTACTCTTGATAAGTTGGTATCATTTTGTTCTTCTAAGATTACAGTAGACGATTTTTATGAATTAAATGGTATGATTACTAGAAAAGATTTAAAGTTATTTTATGATAAATTATTTAGTTTTGATATGTCTGGTATTTTAGAATTAATTAATGATTATAATATGAATGGCAAAAATTTAATTCAAATTTTTACGCAAATAATGTTTTCTCTTAGAAATCAGCTTGTGGATTATTATGTTTCAAATGTTGAAAGTGATTATAATATTGATTTAGTTAATGAATTTGTCAATTTAATTAACGAAAATATGTTCGATATTAAAAAGAGTGATAATCCTAAAATTTTTATTGAAATGTTATTAATGAAATTTATAAAAGCTCATAGTACTGAAAAAATTGAAAAAAAGCTTGTGGAAAAAAGTTCTGAATTTGCAGAGAAAGATATAAGGAATGAAAAAATTAGTGAAATTGATAATAAAAATAGTGAAATATTGCCAGTAGAGGATGAAAAAATTATTTCCCAAGGGGAATCTGATGGTGAAATTATTTCCCGGGAAATAATTTCTAATGATAATTTGATAAAAAATATTAATGAAATTATGAATGTTCGTGTAAATAATGTTATGGCTCAGGCTGATAAAAATATTTTAAAGTTAGAAATACAAAAGTTTAATTTGTTAAATGAATTTACTTTTGATCAGGAAATTGGATATTTAGTTTGTAGTTTGTTGGATGCTAAAATTAGAGCTGCTAGTGAAAATGGTATAATTCTTAGTTATGAATATGACTCTAATGTCAAACAAAATTTGGTTAATTTACATAAAATAATTGATGTTTATAATAAAATTACTAATTCTAATAAAATTATTGCGATAATTACTGACGAGCGTTGGGAAACAGAGAAAAATAAGTATATTAAGGCTTTAAAGGATGGAAAAAAGTATGAAATTTTAGAAGAGCCAGAAGAAATATTTGAGAAACAAGAAAATAATGATATAATAGGTAGTAGTGCAATTAATCTATTTGGAGATATTGTGGAAGTTGAATAGGAGGAATGTTTATGAATATGCAAGCTATGTTAAAACAAGCTCAAGCTTTACAAAAGGATATGTTGAAGGCAAAGGAAGAAATAGATAATACAGAGTTTGTTGGTGAAAGTTCTTTTGTTAAAGTTGTTATGATGGGGGATAAGTCTTTAAAAAGTGTTTCTATTAGTGCTGATACTTTAGATAAGGACGATATTGAAGCACTTCAAGATATGTTGGTTGTTGCGGTTAGTGGAGCTAACAAGAAAATAGACCAAGAAACAGAAAAGAAGATGGGAAAATTTGGAAATATTCCAGGTTTATTTTAGGTTGATTTATGTATCCTGATAGTATAAGAAACTTAATTGAAGCATTTAAATATTTACCTGGTATTGGTGAGAAAACGGCTGAAAGGCTGGCTTTTTCTGTTTTAGATTTGGAACAGGAACAGGCTGATTTTTTTAGAAATAGTATTAAGGATGTTAAAGCTAAAGTTCGTAAATGCAGTAGATGTAATTCTTTAACTGAACAAGAAGAGTGTTCTATTTGTGTTGATAAGTCTCGAGATAATGGTGTTTTATGTGTTGTTGATGATGCTAGAAATGTTATTCTTTTTGAAAAATTAGGTGTTTTTCATGGAAAGTATCATGTTCTTAATGGTTTAATTTCCCCACTTGATGGTATAAATCCTGAAGATATTGGTCTTGATAATTTACTAGATAGAATTACTAATGAAAAATTTAAGGAAATAATTTTTGCTTTTAAACCTAGCATTGAGGGAGAAACAACTTCTTTATATATCAAAAAAATTCTTGATGGTTTGAATTTGAAGATTACTAGATTGGCTAGTGGTGTGCCAATGGGTGCTGATATGGAATATTTGGATAGTTTAACATTAGAAAGAGCTATAAGTGATAGAAAAGAAATTGAATAATTAAAAAGATTTTTTCATACTCTTTATAAATGAATAAAAAAGGTGATAAGGTATGAAAAAAATTTTAACTCTTTTAAAAAGATTTATATTAAGTGCTTTTGTTTTGTATGGCTATAATATATTTTCAGTAAATTTTAATATGATTATTCCAATTAATTTTATTACTTTAGGTGTTATTTTCTTTTTAGGATCTCCTGGTTTAATTGCTCTGGTTTTATTTAAAATAATTTTGTTATGAGGTAGATAGATGTGGTTTTGAACTCAGTAGTAAAAAATAAATTTTTTGAAATAGTTGATAATTACATAAAAAATAATAAAATTTCACATGCTTATTTAATTGAAGTTGGAGATTATGAAAATGATTATTTGTGTGTGTTGGAATTTATTAAAATGATTTTATGTAATTGTACTAGAGAAAATTTGGATAAGTATAATGGTAATATATGTAATCTAGTTGATAGTGGTAATTATCCTGATTTAAAAATAATTGAAGCAGATGGAGCATGGATAAAGAAACAGCAGTTACTTGATTTGATGGAAGAGTTTCAAAATAAATCATTACTTGATAATAAAAGAATTTATATTATTAAAGAAGCAGAAAAATTAAATAGTTCTTCAGCTAATACTATTTTAAAGTTTTTGGAAGAGCCTGAGGATGGAATAGTTGCTATTTTGCTTACGAAAAATAGGTTTCAAGTAATTGAGACTATTTTGTCTAGGTGTCAAATTTTGAATTTAAAGGATGAAAAGGAAGTTTATACTTTATCAGAGGAAGCTTTGAAACTTTTGACTTTAGTATTGGAAAAGGAAAATTTATTTATAAATTTTTCTGATATATTGGAAAATGTTATTTCTGATAAAGTATCAGCTAAGAAAGTACTTACAGAAATAAGTGAAGTAATTATAAGTTATATGCATTATCTTTCTTTGGAAAAAATTGATATGGATAGTAGTATTATTCAAGTACTAGGTAATATGGATAATAATAGTTTAGTAAATATTCTTACAATTATAGAGGAAGAAATGAGAAAATTAGAGTATAATATAAATTATAAATTGTGGCTTGATTGTTTATTTGCAAGAATAATTTTAGGAGGTTAATTATGGTAGATGTTGTAATTGTTAGTGTAAGACATACGGGGAACACTTATTATCTTTCACCAGGAAATTGGAATTTGAAGAAGAATGATATGGTGGTAATTGAGACGGAGAATGGTATTCAAATAGGTGTTGTTGTTAAGGCTAAATATAAGGAAAAATCAGATAATTTGGTATTACCATTGAAGAAAGTTATTAGAATTTGTACTGAAGAAGATAATCATAATAATGAGGCTAATACTAAACAAGCACAAAATGCTTTAGAGTATGCTAAAAAGTATGAAAAAGAATTAAATCTTGATATGAATTTTGTGGATGCATTTTATAATTTAGATAAAACACAATTAGTATTTTCTTTTGTTTCAGATAATAGAGTTGATTTTAGAGAATTGGCAAAGAAATTGGCAGCTCGTTATAAAACTAGAATAGAGTTAAGACAGATTGGTGTTAGAGATAAGGCTAAGCGAGTTGGCGGTCTTGGGCCTTGTGGTTTATTTTTATGTTGTAATACTTTTTTGACAGATTTTAATAGTGTGTCTATAAATATGGCAAAAAATCAGTTGCTTGCTTTAAATCCTACTAAAATTAATGGAGTTTGTGGTCGTTTACTTTGCTGTTTAGGGTATGAGAATGATACTTATACAGAATTAAAAAAAGATTTACCTAAGATAGGTATGGTTGCGGATACTTCTATGGGAATGGGTCCTGTTGTAGATGTAGATATTTTTAAAAATACTTATAAGGTTGATTTAGGTGATAAGGGAATTATAAGTTTTTCTAAGGATGAAGAGTAATGGAAGTAATTAATGATATATTAGGTTATAAAGATAGAAAAATTTATCAAGATACTAATTATTTTAAATTTTCTTTAGATAGTGTTATGCTTGCTAATTTTGCGACAATAAGGGCAAGAGATAAAAATATTGTTGATTTAGGTTGTGGTAATGCAGTAATTCCTCTTATTTTATCTCTTAGAACTGATAAGAAAATCTTGGGTGTGGAGTTGCAAGAGGAACTTTGTTCTTTGGCAGAAAAGTCTGTTAAAATTAATAATTTGGAGAAACAAATAGAAATAGAGCATGTTAATATAAAAGATTTTGCTAAAAATAATGATAATTGCAATAAATATGATTTGGTGGTTTGTAATCCTCCTTATTTTAAGGTTAATGAAGAGAAAAATTTTTTTAATATGGAAAAGCAAAAGGTTATTGCTCGTCATGAGGTAGAAATTACTTTGGAGGAATTATTTGCTTCTGCTAGAAAAATACTTAGTAATGATGGAAATTTCGCAATAGTCCATCGACCAGAAAGATTACTTGAAATACTTGATTTGTATCGTAAAAATAAAATAGAACCTAAAAGAATTAGATTTGTTTATGAAAATTTAGATAAGGGTTCTACTTTAGTTTTAGTGGAAGGTCAAATGAATGGTAAGTGTGGATTAAAAATAGAAAAACCTTTTGTTTTGTATAAAGAGGATGGTACTTATACAAGTGAGTATAAAAAGTTATTGGAAGAGGCGGTTAAATGATACAGAAAAGTTTTGATAGAAAGGCTAGTTTATATTTGATACCAACTCCTATTGGTAATTTAGACGATATTACAATTAGAGCGTTAAAGACTTTGGAGATGGTTGATTTTATTTTATGTGAAGATACAAGAGAAACATTAAAATTACTTAATAAATATGAGATTAAGAAAAAATTAGTTAGTTGCCATGAATATAATGAGGAAAAAGTTAAAGAGTATGTCATTAGTGAATTGCAAAATGGTAAAAATATTGGTTTAGTTACTGACCAAGGGACACCTATTATAAGTGATCCTGGTTATATTGTGGTGAGAGAAGTTATTAAAAATAATTTTAATGTTATTAGCTTACCTGGTACAACTGCTTTTGTTCCTGCTTTAACGGCTTCGGGAATTGAGCCATCTAAATTTTTATTTTATGGTTTTTTGAATGCGAAAAGTTCTAAGCAAAAAAAAGAATTGGAAGATTTAAAAAAGATTAAGTATGCTTTAGTTTTTTATGAAAGTGTTCACCGATTAGATACGACTTTGAAAAATATGTTAGAAGTTTTAGGCGATAGAAACATATGCCTTTGTCGAGAAATTTCTAAAATTCATGAAGAATTTATTAGAGGAAATTTAAGTGAAGTTATTGGTGTTTCTAGTTCTTTAAAAGGTGAGTTTGTTATTGTAGTTGAAGGAAATAAGGAAGTTACAAATTATGACGAGCTTAGCATTTTGGAACATGTTCAATTGTATATTGGTGATGGTATGAGTGAAAAAGCCGCGATAAAAATGGTCGCAAGTGAGAGAAAAGTTCCAAAATCAACTATTTATATGGAATATCATAATAATAAAAGGAAGTGATTTATTTGAAACTAATTGTGGGACTAGGAAATCCTGGTAAGGAATATGAAAAGACAAGACACAATATTGGTTTTATGATGGTAGATAAATATTTATCTATAAAAAATATTAAAGATAAGTGGAAATCAAAATTTAATGGTTTATATATTGAAAAAGAATTGTTTAATGAGAAAGTTATTTTTTTAAAACCGCAAAGTTATATGAACCTTTCAGGAGAAGTTGTAGGTAAGTTTGTAAATTTTTATAAGATAAATATTGAAGATATTTTAGTTATATCAGACGATTTAGATTTAAATATTTCTAATTTTAAACTTAAAGATAAGGGTTCAAGTGGTGGCCATAATGGTCTAAAAAATATTGAATTAATACTTGGAACTAATCAGTATAAGAGATTAAAAATAGGTATAAATAATGATAAAAGCCTTGATACTAAAGATTATGTATTAGGAAAAATTGATAAGCAAACTTTAGAAGAATACGATAAGTTATTTAATGAACTTTCTTTAGTAATTGACGATTATTTTTCTCTTCCTTTTGTTGATTTAATGAATAAATATAACCGTAAGAATAGGTGAGGGTATGAATTTTCTAAATGATTTTATTGATATAAGATTAGAAAAAGACATGGGTATGATTGGTCTTACCGATGGTTTTTTTGTTGCTTATCTTAATAAAATGCTTGAAGAGGTTAATAAAAACATTTTAGTAGTTGTTTCTAGTTTGTATGAAGCTAATAAATTATATTCGTCTCTTAGTATGTATACAAATAAAGCTACTTTGTTTCCTATGGACGACTTTTTAACTAGTGAAGCTTTAGCAATATCGCCTGATTTACGTGTTTCTAGATTGGAGACTATTAATAGAGTAATTAGTGGAGAAAAGTGTATTGTAATTACTAATTTGATGGGCTATTTAAGATTTTTGCCAATTAAAGAAAATTATTTAGATTTTATTTTAAATTTAAAAGTAGGTGATTTATATGAGCCATCTTTATTGGTTAAAAAGCTAATTTCTTCTGGTTATGTACGTGATACTATTGTTAATAAGACGGGTGAAATTGGTGTAAGAGGTTATATTATTGATATTTTTCCGGTTGATGAGGAGAACCCTATTCGTATTGAATTTTTTGATAATGAAATAGAATCTATTAGATACTTTGATGCGGATACGCAGAAGTCGTTAAAAGAAATACAGGAAATAAGAATAAAACCATACTTTGAATTTTTAACAGAAAAAGAAGTAAGTGAAGAAGAGTTTGGAAAACAGAAGTATTTACAAAAGTATGAAAAAGTTGCCAATATAAGTGAGTATTTGGGTGAACATATTACTTTTTTTAAAGATTATGAGCAATTAGATTTAAGTTATAAAAATATAATGGAAGAAGTTCTTACGTATAAAGAAGAAAAAGACAGGGATTTTTCTTATCAATATATGTTTAATTTTAATGAATTAGTAGAAATGTTTCCTGTTTATTATATGAGTATTAATAATATTTCTTCTAAAAATATGTCTAAGGTAGTTGATTTTAAAGTTAGAAGTATTAATAATTTTTCTGAAAATGTTGATAATATTAATAAATTCATTAGAATGGAATTACAAGAAGAAAAGACGGTTATTATTTGTTTAAAAAAATATCAATTGCAAAGTGTTTTGAAAAAATTAAATATGAACGTTAATGATAAGGGTATTTTAAAAAATAAAGTTAATTTAATAGAGGGAGAAGTACCAGCTGGTTTTATTTATAAAGACATTGTTTTACTTAGTGCAGCAGAGCTTTTTAATGTGAAAGAGCAAAAGAAAAAGTATGTTACTAAGTATAAATATTCTTCTACTATTAAAGATATTTCTAAGTTAGAAGTTGGTGATTATGTTGTACATAATATTCACGGAATAGGGATTTATAATGGCATAAAGACTTTGACTTCTAATGGTATAAGTAGAGATTATATAGAGGTTTTATATCTTGGTACAGATAAAATTTATATTCCAGTTGAAAAGATAGATTTACTAACAAAATATTCTGGTAAAGAGGGTGCGGCACCTAAGATTAATAAACTTGGTGGATTAGAATGGAAAAAGACAAAGGCTAGAGTAAAGGAAAAGGTAAAGGATGTTGCGGAGAAGCTTTTGAAACTTTATGCAGAAAGAGAAAAAAGAGTGGGCTTTGCTTTTTCTAAAAATAATGAAATGTTGGAAGACTTTGAGAAGGATTTTCCTTATGAACTTACGACTGACCAGAAGCAAGCTATTGCGGTAATAAAGAAAGATATGGAAACGCCGGTTCCTATGGATAGACTTTTGTGTGGTGATGTTGGTTTTGGGAAAACGGAAGTTGCTTTTGTAGCGGCTTTTAAGGCAGTACTTGACTCTAAGCAAGTTTTGTTTCTTTGTCCAACGACTATTCTTTCTAATCAACATTATGAAAATGCTCAAGAAAGATTTAAAAATTTCCCAGTATCAATAGGTATTTTAAATCGTTTTACGACTCCTAAAGAAGCTAAAAGAGTTTTGGAAGGATTAGCTAATGGAACAATTGATATAGTTTTTGGAACGCATAGATTGTTAAGTGACGATGTTAAACCAAAAAATCTAGGTCTATTGATAATTGACGAGGAACAACGTTTTGGAGTTATGCATAAAGAAAAAATTAAGCAATATAAAACTAATATTGATGTTTTAACTTTAACGGCTACGCCTATTCCTAGGACTTTGCAAATGTCTTTAGTTGGTATTAGAAGTTTATCTTTAATTGAAACACCACCTATGAATAGATATCCAGTTCAGACTTATGTTTTGGAGGAGAATAAGCAAATTATAAGAGATGCCATATATAAAGAATTAGCTCGTGATGGACAAGTTTTTGTTTTATATAATAAAGTTCTTTCAATTGAGGAGGAGGCAGTTAAAATTAAAAACTTAGTACCAGAGGCTAGGATTACGGTTGTTCATGGACAAATGACTAAGTTAGAATTAGAAAGTAGAATTTTTGATTTTATAAATCATGAATATGATATTTTGCTTTGTACGACTATTATTGAGACAGGTATTGATATTCCTAATGTTAATACGCTTATTATAATGGATGCTGATAGATTTGGTTTAAGTCAACTTTATCAAATAAGAGGTCGTGTTGGTAGAAGTGATAAGTTTGCTTATGCCTATTTAATGTATCAACCTTTTAAAATGCTTAATGATACGGCTATTAAGAGATTAAATGTTATTAAGGAATTTACAGAACTGGGAAGTGGTTTTTCTATTGCGACTAGGGATTTATCAATTCGCGGTGCTGGTGATATTTTAGGTAGTGAACAAGCTGGCTTTATTGATTCTGTAGGAATTGATTTGTATTTAAAAATGTTAAATGAAGAAGTTAATAAAGAGACTGATTTAACTTTAGAAGAGGAAAATAGTAAGCCATTACTTAATGTTGCGACACATATTGATGATGCTTATGTAAATGAAGATGAGCTTAAGATTTCTATTCACAGAATGATAAATGAAATTGAAGACGAAAAATCATTTAATAAAGTAAAAGAAGAATTGACTGATAGATTTGGTAAATTAAATGAAGATATAATTATTTATATGTATGAAGAATGGTTTGAGAAGTTAGCAAGTAAATTAAAAATTAATAAAGTTAGACAGACAAGAAATTCTATTGAAATGGAGTTTCCTTTAGAAGTAGTTGCTAAATTTGATATGGAAGAAGTATTTATGGATGCCTTTTATGTAAGTAATATGTTTAGGTTTGTAAGTAAGCAAAATAGTCTTTTAATAATTTTAGATATAATTAAATTAGATAAGCATCCTGTTTACTATTTAGTATCTTTATTAGATAAAATTTGTAAAAAATATGGAAATTTACTTGACTAAAGAGCTTTTACCTTGTAAATTTAAAGAGGCTAGGAGAGTGAATGATGGAAACAGAAGATTTAAAAAAAATACATTTTGATAATTATAAGAATGCAATAATTGAAAATATTAAGAGAAATACAAATACATTAGTTGAAGATATTAAGTCTTTAGCAGAAAAACCTCCTTTAGAGGCAATGGATGTAATTAGAGGAAAGTTTTTAGAAGTAGCGAAAAAAGAGGGAGAAGTTGTAAATATTGAAAAGCTTGATAAAATAGTTTCTTTATATAGAAGTAAAGTAGTTTCTTCTTTAGATGATGTTGGTATTGAAAGAAATAAAGTTTTACTTGAATTAGTTGATAATTTTAAGTATGAAGATAATATTTTTAAACTTTCTAAGAAAAATTTAGCTACGGTTAATAAGAAAAATAAAACTTATATAAAAGATATTTTAAAGAGGGAAATAGAAGAGCTTATTAAAAATATAGATGGTGTTTTTAGAGAAAGTGATAAGAAAGAAAGATTAGAAAGTGATGTTTGTAAGTATTTAAGAGGTATTTATATAAGACAATGTATAGAAAATATGGAAGTAAAGGTTATAGTTAAAGATACTACTTTAATAAATGGTATTAAAGAATTAGCAGAGAGATATCTATTTACAATTAATAATTCAAGACTTTTAAAGGAAGATTTAGAAAATTAGTATAAATCTTTTTTCTTTTTACAAACTAAATATGAAAAGGAGTTTTTTTATGAAAGCAACAGGTATAGTAAGAAGAATAGACGAATTAGGGAGAATTGTTATTCCTAAAGAAATTAGAAGAAATTTAGGTATAAAAGCTAATGAACAATTAGAAATATTTGTAGATAATGATAGTATTATTTTAAAGAAGTTTTCAGATTTTACTAATTTAGGGAAGATTGCGAACTTTTTAGTTGAAATTATGGGGAGTTCTTTTGATAAGAATATAATGATAAGTGATAGGAGTAAAGTGCTTGCTGCTAGCAGTAAGTATAAGAAAGATTATGTAGGAGAAGCTTTATCTAGTTATGTAGAAGATATTATGAATGATAGGAAGAAGGTAATAGAAAGTAGTTTATCTAGAGTGGAGTTTATTAATAATACTGAGATAGTTACTTCTTATATAATTGCGCCAATTATAGTAAATAGTGATATTTTAGGAGCTATATTTTTACTTAATGATAAGGTATCTGTAAGTGAAGAGGATGAGAAAGTTGTTAATTTTATCGTAGATTTTTTAGAAAAAATAGTTGAAGAATAGAAGATGGTTGTGCTATAATAGGACCATAAATGTTGTGAAGAAGAGTTTTATGGTCAAATAACTAGTTAAGAGAACTTTTGGTTGGTGGGAAAAAGTATAGTTAGATTATAAAATATGGCTTTGGAGCTGTTATATCGATATGTAGGTATAAACGTTAATAGGCGTTAACTATTTAAAGTGTATAATACAAGTTATTATAAAGTAAGGTGGTACCGCGAGTTTTCGTCCTTATATTTATAATAACTTTTTTTTGGAGGGAGAATTTTATGGAAAAATATTATATTTCAACGGCTATTGCTTATACTTCAGGCAAGCCACATATTGGTAATACTTATGAAGTTGTGTTGGCTGATGCTATTGCGAGATTTAAGAGATTACAGGGTTATGATGTTTATTTTCAAACTGGTACAGACGAGCATGGAGAAAAAATTGAGTTAAAAGCTAAAGAGGCTGGAGTATCACCACAGGAGTTTGTTGATAAAGTTGCGGCAGAGATTAGGCGTATTTGGGATATTATGGATACGAGCTATGATCGTTTTGTTAGAACAACAGATAAAAAGCATGAAGAAGTAGTTCAGCATATTTTTAAGTATATGTATGACAAAGGTGATATTTATAAAGGAGAGTATAAAGGTCTTTATTGTACGCCATGTGAGTCTTTTTGGACAGAAAGTCAATTAGTTGATGGTAAATGTCCAGATTGTGGAAGAGATGTTGTTTTTAAAGAAGAAGAGGCTTATTTCTTTAAGTTATCTAAATATCAAAAAGATTTAGAAGATTATATTGAAAAGCATCCAGAATTTATTCAACCAGTTGCGAGAAAAAATGAAATGATAAATAATTTTATTAAACCTGGTTTACAAGATTTATGTGTTTCTAGGACTTCTTTTAAATGGGGAATACCAGTTGATTTTGATAATAAGCATGTTGTTTATGTATGGCTTGATGCTTTAACTAATTATATTACTAATATAGGTTTTGATTTTGATAAGTCAACAGAAGAATTTAAGTATAAATGGCCAGCTGATTTACATTTAATTGGTAAAGATATTATAAGATTTCATACTATTTATTGGCCATGTTTCTTAATGAGTTTGGACTTGCCTTTACCTAAACAAGTATTTGGTCATCCGTGGTTATTAATGAATTCTGATAAAATGAGTAAGTCAAAAGGAAATATTATTTATGCGGATGATTTAGTAGAAAAGTTTGGTGTTGATGCAGTAAGATTTTACTTGTTACATGAAATACCTTTTGCGAGTGATGGTAATATTAATTATGAATTAGTTATTGATAAAGTAAATAGTGAACTTGCGAATGTATTAGGAAATTTAGTTCAAAGAACTATTTCTATGGGACATAAGTATTTTAATGGAAAAATTAAGAATACTTTAGTAGAAGAAGATATTGATAAAGAGTTTATTAAGGGTATAAATGAATTAAAAAATATTACTTTTGAAAAGATGGATAAATTACAAGTGAGTGACGCTATGACGGAGATATTTAATGTCCTTAGAAGTAGTAATAAATATATTGATGAGACAACTCCATGGGTTTTAGCGAAAGATGCAAATAAGACTGATAGACTTGAGACTGTTTTATATAATTTACTTGAAGCTATTAGAATTTGTGCTTTATTATTAGAGCCTTTTATGCCAAGTACTAGTAAAAATATTTTGAAACAGTTAAATAATATTGAAGATGCTCTTTTCTATGTTAGTGACAATACTTATGAGCTAGGTCAAGCAGAAATATTGTTCCAAAGAATAGATAAGAGTAAGTTTTTTGAGGAATAGTTTATGATTGATACACATTGTCATTTAAGTAATAGTTACTATGAAAAAATAGAGGAAGTGCTTGAGGAAAATAGAAAGGCTGGAGTTGAAAAAATTATTATTAGTGGCTGTTCTAAAGAGGAAATAAAGGAAGCTATAGATATAGCAAATACCCATCAAGATGTTTATGCAACGATTGGGTACCATCCTGAAGAAGTTAATAAGGTAACTGATAATGATTTAGAGGAATTAAAAAGTCTTATAAAAAGAGAAAGTAAAGTTGTAGGACTTGGGGAGATTGGCCTTGATTATTACTATGAAAAAGATAATAAGGATAAGCAAATAGCTTTATTTGAAAAGCAATTAAAAATAGCACAAGAGTTGGGTATTAGTGTTGTTATTCATAGTAGAGATGCGGTTAATGATACTATTAATGTTCTAAAGAAGTATAAAGTTAAGGGTGTTATTCATTGTTTTAGTGGTAGTTTGGAAGTCGCAAAAGAGTATATAAAAATGGGATTTATGCTTGGAATAGGTGGCGTTGTTACTTTTAAGAATAGTAAATTAGGTGAGGTTGTTTCTAAAATTGGTTTAGAAAATATTGTTTTAGAAACTGATAGTCCTTATCTTACACCACATCCTTTTAGGGGAGAAAAGAATAGTTCTAAGTACCTAGTTTATGTTGTAGAAAAGATTGCTGAAGTAACGGGTAAATCAGTAGAAGAAGTAGAGCTTAAAACATCGAAGAATGCCCAAGTTCTATTTGACTTACAGTAGTTTTTGTGATAACCTAGATTTAGGTAGGGGTTAGAGGAGGTAACTAGTGAGTAGTTCTGCTAAGAAATCAATTACTATTTTTTTAAGTATATCTTTTCTTATATTGGTTGGTGCGATAGTTTTAGGATTTTTCCTTTTTAAATCAATATTTAAAAGTAGTGGCGAAATAGAAGTAAATTATTCTTCTAGAATAGTTCATATTGATAATAGTTTACCTATGGGTGATGAGATGGGTAAAAAGCTAGATAGCAGTGATACTAAAGATGGTCTTTATGGTTATATAGAGTTTAGTATTAATGAAGTTAAGGGAAAGAAAACTAAATATGAAATTTACTTAGAAGAAGAAAAAGTGGATGCTAAAATTGATAGTAATTATATTAAATTATATTTAACTGATATGAGTGATAAAGCTATTTCGGGATTTGAGGGGGGAGTTATTCCATCTTTTAAATCATTAAAAGTAGCGAGTGATAGACCATCAGGGAAAGTTTTATATAGAGGAAAGTTAAATGCTTATGAAGAGAAAAAATATAAGTTAAGAGTTTGGCTTTCTGATGCAAGTGCAATAGATAGTGAAAGAAAGGAATTTAAAAGTAAGCTAGGCGTTAGGGTCTACTAGGAGGATGTTATGAAGAATAAAAAGGGTGAGAAAGATTTTTCTGCTTTAATAGTTGGTATATGTGTTTTGTGTTTGACTATTTTGATTGCTAGTTGTGTAGTATTTTTTAATAGAAAAGAAGAGGTTCAAAAGGAAGAGAAAAAGGGTGGAAATGTTACATTATCTTATACTGATGATATAAATATTTTTAGTTTACCTAATCCATTACCATTAACGGATGCAGTAGGTAAAGCTTTAAATACAAGTGATATGTATTTTGATTTTACAGTAGATGCTGAACTTGACGAAGCTGATACTATTGATTACGAAATTTATATTGAGAAGTATGGTAATACACCTACAGTAAATGACGAAGATATAAGATTTTATTTGGAAAAGCAAAATAGTGGTAGTTTTGAAGAGGTATTAGAACCTACTAGTTTTAAGGGATTGACTGCTAAGAGTGAGTTAGGTTCACCACGTGGATCAATGGTAATTTATAGTGATAGTACTAGTAAAGATAAAACAGAGAATTATCGCTTGAGAATGTGGATTGCAGATAGTGCTATTATTAATGAAGGAATGACACCTAGTTATAATGTAAAAGTAAGTGTTACTGGTAAAGCTAAATAGATAGTTTATTAATTAAAAGATTTTCTTTTTTGGAAGGTCTTTTTCTTTGATACTTTGTCTAAAAAAGTCAAATTATAAGTGTAAAGTTTAAAAATATCTAGTGTAAATTTAGATATTTTTTTGTCAATTTAATAGTCAAGTTAATATTTTTTTATTATAATTAAGTTAGGTGGTGGTAGAAATGAATACTTTAGTCCAAGATATTAGAGTAAACCTTGAAGATACTCAATATACTACTATAGAAAAGTTATACTATTATACGCATTTCTTGACTAAGTCATTTTTACTTGCTGTTTTTGCGTTAATTATTTTAGTACTATTTTGTTTGACATTTTATTTTGGAGATTTAATGTATAGTGTTAAGAGTGGTAACTATAAAGGACCTATACTTAGTGCTTATGTAATTGCTTCTCCTAGTATGGTACCTACTATTAAGGTAAATGATGCAGTAATTATTAAAAGAGTTAATAATGATTTATTAGAAGTAGGAGATATAATTACTTTTAAGAATGAAGATTTAAATGTTAATGGATATACAATTACTCATAGAATTATAGGTAAAGAAATGACTTCTAATGGAGATTTTGTTTATTATACTAAGGGTGATAATAATACTAGTGAAGATAGAGGTATTGTTAAAGAAGAAGATATCTATGGAAAGGTAGTATTGAAGATACCTAAAATTGGTTTTATACAAAACTTCTTGGAAAAACCAATTGGTTTCTTTATAAGTATTTTAATACCAATGTTAGTTATTATTGGTGTTAAGGTATTTAAAGTTATGAAGAGTAATAAAGGACTTAGTGTTTAAGTTCTTTTTTCTTTTGAAAAAATTAGTTATAATAAATACATAAGTGGTGATTTTGTGGAAAAGTATAATGTTAAGTTTAAAAAGAAATTGGGACAGAACTTTTTGAAAGATATGAGAGTTGTTTCAAAAATAGTAGATGTAGCTTCTTTAGATAATACTTCTTTAGTAATAGAAGTTGGACCAGGTGGCGCTATTATGACGAAGGAGTTAGCTAAAAGAAGTAAAAATGTTATGGCTTATGAGATAGATACGGATTTAAAGAGTGAGTTGGAGGAGAAATTAAAAGATTTTTCTAATGTGGAAATTTTATTTAAGGATTTTTTATTAGCTGATATAAGTAAAAATATAGAAAAATATGAATATGATAAATTATTTTTTATAAGTAATGTTCCTTACTATATAACGACACCTATTATTTTAAAGTTAATTAATAGTGGAATTTCTTTTGAAAAAATAGTTATGATGGTTCAAAAGGAAGTAGGAGATAGATTTTGTAGTAGTTGCGGAAGAAAAGAGTATGGTTCAATTAGTGTTTTATTAAACTATTTTTATGATATAAAGAAAGAATTCTTTGTTTCAAGAAAAGAATTTGTACCGGAACCTAATGTTGATAGTATAGTTATTTCTTTTACGGAGAAGAAAGAAAAGCTAGAAGTAGCTGACTTTAGTTTCTTTGAAAGAATAGTAAGAGATAGTTTCCAATTTAAGAGAAAGAATATTAGAAATAATTTAAAAAGCTATAATTTAAAAATAGTAGAAGAAGTTTTAAATAAATATAATTTTGATTTAAATGTTAGGGCTGAAGCTTTAAGTTATGAGATATTTGTTGATTTAGCTAATAGGTTATATTTTTCCTACAAGTTGAGGAATTGATAAAAAATGGAATTAACATAGATACAAAAAGATTTAGTCAATATGCTGACATTTATTTTCAATAGTAAATTATATAGTAAAAAATAAGAATAATATCAACAATCAAATGGCAATGAAGAAATTGTTAGATATGTTAGATAAAATGAACAGCAAATGGTTCTTTTTCTTTTGTCATAATTTTTTTCTTTTAACATAAACTTTATTGGTGATTTAATGAATTTAAAAATAGGAGATTTAGTTACTAGAATATCTCATGAACATGATATTTTATTTAAGATACTTGAAATAAATGGTAATATTGCTTATTTAAAGGGAGTTGATTTAAGACTTTTAGCAGACAGTACTTTAGGAGATTTAGTTATTTCTAAACAAGAAGAAGCTAGAGAAGATGGTAAGATTATAGAAGAAAATTTACGAGGATTAAATATTGATAGGAGTAAGTATTTTTATTTACCTGGAAAGATTTTACATATTGATGGTGACGAAGAGTATCTTGATAGGTGTATGAGTTTTTATAAAAGGATGGGTGTTAAAGCTAATGGGCTTACTTTAGTAGAGTCATCTATTTCTTCTAAGATACTTGATTTAATTAAAGAATATCGTCCAGATATTATTGTTATTACGGGACATGATGCTTATTATGCGAAGAAAAATGATACTAAAAATTTAGATAATTATCAAAATACTAGTAATTTTATAGCTGCTATTAAAGAAGTAAGAAAGTACGAAAAAAGTCAGGATAAGTTAATCGTTATAGCAGGGGCTTGTCAGTCTAATTATGAGGAGTTGATTAAAGCTGGCGCTAATTTTGCATCTAGTCCTAAGAGAATAAATATTCATGCTTTGGATCCAGCTATTGTAGCAACATCTTTGGCTTTATCAGATAGAAATAAAAGTATTGATTTAATTGGAGTAATTGAAAAGACTAAGTATGGTAGTGATGGTATGGGTGGTTTGATTACTAATGGTACTATGTATGTGGGGTATCCAAGATGACGATAGGTATGGCTAAGAAAGAGGTACTTAATAATAAAGGGAAAAAATGTTCTTTTATATTTAGAGGTTCAAGAAATCAAGTAGAAGAATTTAGTGGTGTTATTACGGAGATTTATCCTGCTATTTTTATTATAAAATTAGAAGAGGGAAGAGTAAAATCTTTTAGTTATAGTGATATATTAATTAATAATTTGAAAATTATTAATTAATAGTAATTTTCTTCTTTAGATATAATTAATTTATTACGATAAAGCACTTGCAATTTCTTTTATATTAGTATAAAATGTAGTTATAAAGTGCAATTACTTTATAAGGGAGGAATATTCGTATGAAAATTACATCTGTAAATGTACGTAAAATCGAAAAAGAAGGTTCTCGTATGAAAGGAATAGCATCAGTTTTAATTGATGACAGTTTCGCTGTACACGATATTCGTGTTATTGAAGGTGACAATGGTTTATTTATTGCTATGCCTAGTAGGAAGACAGCAACTGGTGGTTATCGTGATATAGCTCACCCTATTAATCCTGAAGTTCGTTCTATGTTTGAAGAAGCTATTTTAGAAGCTTACGAAAATGCAGAAGATGCCCCTGCTGAAGAAGAGGAGTAGTATTTGAAAGCTACCTAGTTGGGTAGTTTTTTTTCGCATAAATTTCTTTTTTACAGCATATTATTTTCTAGGAGGACTTTATGGAAAAAGAAAATAATATAAGTAGTTATAATCATAGTATTAGTTTATTAGAAAGAAAAAACTTAGTTATTACAGGGGTTAAAAAAATCGATAATTTTGATAATAAAGAATTTCTTTTAGAGACAATTATGGGATACTTAATTGTTAAAGGAGATGGTTTAGAATTAGTTAAGCTTGATACTTTAGCAGGTAATGTTACTATTAAAGGACTAATTAATTCTATTAATTATATGGAAGAAAATACAAAAAAGAATAAAGACGAAAGTATACTAAATAGACTGTTTAAATAATGAATTTAAAAATACAGATTATAAGTATGCTTTTTTCTTTTCTTTTTGGTATTTTCTTATCTTTTTTAGTTAATTTGAATTATCGATTTCTTTTTTTAGGTAAATCTATTAGGAAATGTATTTGTAATTTAGTATTTTTTACTATGATGGGAGTAATATACTTTTTCATATTAAAAGGTATTAATGATGCAATAATACATTATTATTTTTTACTTTTATTATTACTTGGTTTTTACTTATATTTTGCTTGGAAGAAAAATATGTAAATATGTTGTAAAGAAAGGGAGAAAAAGGCTTTAAAAATAAGATAATTTTTAGTATAATGTACCTTGAATAGGTAGGTGAAAGTCATGGCTAAAAAGCAGAAGAAAAAGAAAAGTCACTTTTTACTTTTAAGTTTTGTGTCTATTTTTGTTATTGTCATTATGACTTTTACTATTGGTAAGTATTGGGTAGAGATATTTGATAAGTACCAAGAGAAGAAAAGTTTAGAGAAAAAACTTGTTGATTTAAAAGAAGAGGAAGAAAGACTTAGAGTAGATGCTGATAAATTACAAGATCCTGATTATATCGCAAGATATGCTAGGGAAAAGTATTATTATTCAAAAGATGGAGAATATATTATTAAAATACCTGAAGAATAGTATTTTGGTTCTTCTTTTTTCTTCTAAGGGAAGTGATTTTAGTGATAAATATTGAAGATATTTTTTTATTTTCTAATAATGATAGAATTGTTGTTGGATGTTCGACAGGGCCAGACTCCATGGCTTTAGTAGATATGCTTTTAAAAATAAGAGATAAGTATAATTTATATTTAGTAATAGCTCATGTTAATCATAATGTAAGAAAAGAAAGTGAAATAGAAGAGGAGTTTTTAAGAAATTACTGTTTAGAAAATAATTTGATTTTTGAAACTATGAAGATAGAAGAATATGGAGACGATAATTTCCATAATGAAGCTAGAAATATTAGATATAATTTCTTTGAAAGTTTAATACAAAAGTATGAAGCTAATTATTTAATGACAGCCCATCATGGTGATGACTTGATGGAGACAATTTTAATGAGGTTAGTTAGAGGCTCTAATTTGAATGGTTATAGTGGTTTTAGAGAAGTTGTTGATATGGACGATTATAAGATTATTAGACTACTTATTAGATTTACTAAAGCTGAATTAGAAGAGTATGATAAGATAAATAATGTAAAATACTTTATAGATAGTTCTAATAGTAAAGATAAATATACAAGAAATAGATATAGGAAGTATCTTCTTCCTTTCTTAAAAGAAGAAGATAGTAAAGTACATTTAAAATTTTTAAAATTTAGTAATAATTTACATAATGCTTATAAGTTTATAGAAAAAGAAAGAGATAAGGCTTTAAATAGAGTTTTACAAGATGGGAAAATATTACTTGATAAGTTTCTTTTAGAGGAAGAGTTTATTCAAAGAGAAATAATATATTATATGTTAAATGAGTTTTATCAAGACGATTTAATTTTACTTAATGATAAGCATATTGATTTAATATTTAGCTTAATTAATAGTAAAAAAGCTAATAGTTATGTTAATTTACCTAATGAAGTTATTGCCAGTAAGATGTATAATGTGTTAGAATTAAAACGTGATACATGTTGTATTACTAGTTATGAAATTGAACTTTCTACTTATTGTTTATTACCTAATAATAAAGTAATTGAAAGAATAAATGATACTACTGATAATAGTAATAATATATGTAGACTTGATAGTAGTGAGATTAGTTTACCTTTAATTGTTAGGTCTAGGAAATTAGGGGATAAGATTAAAGTAAAGGGATTAAATGGAACTAAGAAAGTAAAGGATATTTTTATTGATAAAAAGATTGCTTTAGAAAAAAGAGACAGTTGGCCTATTGTAGTGGATTCCAAAGGAGAAGTTGTTTGGATTCCGGGGTTAAAGAAATCAAAATTTGACAAAAAGAGAAATGACAGTTATGATATAGTATTGAAATATGACTGAGGGAGGAATTTCTAATGAATAGTGGTTTAGATAAGAAAAACATAAAGAAAGGGTTATTACCATATTTATTTTTAATAATTATAATGTTAGGTGTTTACTATACTTTTAGTATTTTAAATAATGATGTAAAAGTTCTAACATATGACGAATTTAATGAGAAATTAGAGAAAGAAAAAATTGAAGAATTAGAGATAGTTACTAGAGGTAGTGCTTATACTTATGAAGTTAATGGTAAGCTAAAGGATTCTAAGAAAAATGAGTATTTTACGGCTAGACTTCCATTAAGTGAAGAGGTAATGAGAAGAATAGTTGAAGCTAGTGGAGAACAGGATTTTAAATTTACGGCTAAGGCTGATCCAGAATCTTCTTCATTTTGGTTACTTGTTATTAATGTATTACCTATCTTATTAATAATTGGAGTTATTTTCTGGTTCTTTAATAAGCAACTAGCTGGTAATAAGAGTTCAATGGACTTTGGTAAAAGTAAAGCTAAATTAAATAGTGATAAAGATAAGGTAACATTTAAAGATGTTGCGGGATTAAAGGAAGAGAAAGAAGAAGTTAAAGAGTTAATTGATTTCTTGAAAAATCCTAAGAGGTTCCAAAAACTAGGTGCTAGAATACCTAAAGGTGTATTATTATTTGGACCTCCAGGAACTGGTAAAACTTTACTTGCTAAGGCTGTTGCTGGAGAAGCAAATGTTCCATTTTATTTTATAAGTGGTTCTGATTTCGTTGAGTTATTTGTTGGTGTTGGTGCTAGTCGTGTTAGAGATATGTTCCAACAAGCTAAGAGAAATGCTCCATGTTTAATATTTATTGATGAAATTGATGCTGTTGGTCGTCAAAGAGGTACTGGTTTAGGTGGAGGTCATGACGAACGTGAACAAACACTTAATCAGTTACTTACAGAGATGGATGGTTTTGGTGCTAATGAAGGTATCATTATAATTGCCGCAACAAATAGACCTGATGTTTTGGATCCAGCTCTTCTTAGACCAGGTAGATTTGATAGACAGGTTACTGTTAATTTACCAGATGTTAGAGGACGTGAGGAAATTTTGGCAGTACATGCTAGAAATAAGGTTTTAGCTGATGGAATTACTTTAGAGAATTTGGCTAAGAGAACACCAGGTTTCAGTGGTGCTGATTTGGAAAACTTATTAAATGAAGCTGCGCTTCTTGCTGTTAGAAGAAATAAGGATGTTATTACAATGAGTGAAATAGACGAGGCAACTGATAGGGTTTTGATGGGACCTGCTAAAACTTCACATAAATATAGTGAAAATGATAGAAAGTTAGTTGCTTATCATGAAGCTGGACATGCTGTTATTGGATTAAAGCTTGCTAATGCAAGTGATGTTCAAAAAGTTACTATTATTCCAAGAGGTTCTGCTGGTGGATATAATATGATGGTTCCAAGTGAGGAAAAATTGTGCTCTACTAAGACTGATTTAATTGAACAAATAACAGGGTTACTTGGTGGTAGAACAGCTGAGGAAGTAGTTTTTGGTGAGATAACAACTGGTGCTCATAATGACTTTGAAAAGGCAACTAAGATAGCTAGAGCTATGGTTACTGAGTATGGTATGAGTGATTTAGGACCTCTTCAATTTGAACAACAAGCAGGTAGTGTTTTCTTAGGAAGAGATTATAATAAGACACAGCATTTTTCTAATGAAGTTGCTAATGAAATTGATATGGAAATGCGTAAGATTATTAATGAATGTCATAAGAGTGCTACAGAAATTATTAAGAAGAATAGAGACTTACTTAAACTTATTGCTGATAGCTTATTAGAATATGAGACTTTAACTAAAGAACAAATTGATTATTTAGTTAAACATGGTAAGATGCCAGAAGAAAATGAGGATAATTTAGAGGCTTTATCAATTACTAAGTTAAAGGAAATTGCTAAAGAAAGAGGTATTAAGAATTATTCTAAAATGACTAAAGCTGAATTATTAAAAGAATTGGACGTTTAAAGCTCAATTCTTTTCTTTTACAAATATTTTTTGGTTTTTATTCAGATCATTTATTATTTCATTTCTAAATACATAATAAACTTCCAGTGGTACTGATTTTATTTTTTCTAAATAGCTTTGGTCTAGTAAGAGATCTTTACTAGTAATTGTTGAAATTGGTTTAGCATGTTGCATTAAGTAGTAACCTTCTTTATTAATGATAGCATTTAATGTACCATCAATTACATATTGTTTTCCTTTTATATTGGCTTCTACCCAACTATGAAGAAAATATGATTTATCGCTGTAGCCATATACGTAGCCTGTTACTAATTTATTTGGTATTCCTAGATTTAGTGAAATTGTGTTAGCAAAGTCATAGCACTTTCCAAACCTTCCATCATTTTCAATAAAGGGGAAGGCTTCTTTAATGGTAGGAAAAAATTCTGATAATTTAATTACTTTTATGGTACCTAGGGTCGTTTCTATATTAAGTTCTGGTACATTTACTTCGCTATTTTCTTTTATATTTACATCTAAAATATATTTCTTTAGATTTTTTAATTCATTTAATAGTTTTAATTTTTTCCTATTTGATATAGTGTCTTTAGTCCACTCGCTAACACGATATTTGATATGATAGTCGTCCATTAGAAGGGATGTTGCGCCAAGCTTTTTTAAAAAGCTTACAGCACTTTTTAAGCTTTCTCTATTATAAAGTTTGCAAAATTCTTCGTCTATTTGTTGACTTTTATCAAATCTATAAGTAAATAATTCATTGTAGTTTTTCATGTTTATCAGTTCCCCTTTAAAAGGATAACATATAAAATATTAAAAAGTAAATAAATTTTTTCAAAGAAATCCACAGAAATTGTTGAAAAACTTTTTTTCTTTTCACTTGACATAACCCTAGGGGGGGGGGGGTATAATTT
>CANQST010000008.1 GCA_947626595.1 uncultured Bacilli bacterium
ACAATTATAGAACTTCTCCATAGTATTAAATTTCCCCCTTTCGTAAAAGTTCGAAAGTAAGTTTAACACAATAAAAAAAGTAATGCAAATCGAGGTTTTGATAAATTCACGGCCATTTTCCCTATGAATTTTACAAATTCGCCTAGGGGAAAAAGAAAAATTCAAGGCAGTTTTACCTTGAATTTAACAAATTAGTAAAAATTCAAATTTTTTACTTTTTTTAAAAAAAGATGCCAATCTTCTTAGCAATCTTTTACTTATTTTAACTTATATGGCTTTTCTTTAGTACCATTACCACTTTTGTATAAAACCTTATTATTAAGGTAAACTACTGGTCTAACATAGGCAAACGCAATGGCATTGCTTAATTCTACTTTACCACTTTCATTAACTCTATAAACTTTAGAGGTGTTATTTTTATCAGCTGTTAGCAACCACCAACTATATTTTTCTTTTAAGTAATTATAATTTTGACAAGATAAGTCAGCTAAACTTTGACAGCTAGCATCAATACTAGCATTTATATATTCACTGGCAGTAAGTAAACCAACTTTTTGATTATTAAATTGACTACTACATTCAATACTACCAGTATTATCTTTATCATTTATACCTCTTTTACCAACACATAAATTAAAAGAAACTATTTTTGCTTTATCATTAGCACTTAACATTATTTCATTTAATTTTTCTTCAGGATTTGTGTAAAGTTTTTCAATATATTCTTTTACTCTACTAGCAGAATAAGTATTTATTCCTGATGGGTATTTAGTGTCATTGTTATAACGATTATCCCATGCAAGGGAATTGCCAACACCAAGTTCTTTGATAAGCATTATTTTATTAGAAGAAGTAATTTTGACAATACGCCATAATCCTTGGTCAAGTTCAACGTAATTATCAACATTTTCTCCTCTAAAAACATAATCGTCATTAATCTTATATAAACCATAGCCACTATTAACAACTTTTTCCTCTACTTTTTTGTAAAGTTCGGTAGTTGCGAAAGTTTCTCCACAGTCCAAGTATGGAGTATAGAAGTATTCATCTCCTGCTTTTTCAACTAAAGTTCTACCAGTACAAGAAAGTCCTTCTTTAGTATATTCACTTAATGGCTTCATTTTTTCAGCAGATACTAGGTTATTTACTTCTATTTCAACAATTCCACCATCCATTTGTGGTAATAGATCAGGATGATCTTTAAAGTAAGAAATACTAGCATTTTTTATAATTTCTTCTATTTGTTCATAAGAATAAGTTTTCTTAATAAATAGTGAACTTATAAATAATATCAATAATATAAGACAAAGAACGCCTACGATGCCACCCATAAAAATAAACATTTTTTTCTTGGCATCTTTATTTTTTTTCTTAGCTTCTCTTTCTTCTTCTAGTTCTTCTTCAGGGGCATCATCAGTTTTTATTTTATTAACTTTACCAACTAGATTAAATTTTGAAGGCATTTAAAATCACTCCTTTTAATTATCAAAAAAATCATCGAAAAATTCGTCATCATCTTCAATATCGTCAAGTTCTAAGTCATTAGCAACTGGACTTGGCTTAGTATCTTCTTCAATAAAGACATCATTAATACTTTCATTAGTTAGAACTTCTTTGTGTTTTTCTTGTTGTTCTTGAACTTGTTCTTTTTCTTGTTGCTTTTTCTTTTCTTCTTCCTCTTTAGCTTGTTTTTCTTCAGCTTCTAATTCAGCAATTTTAGCATCTATTTTCTTAACTAACTCATCAACATCAAATCCTAAGTCATCATCTTTATTTTCTTCAATATTTTTCTTAGCAAATGGTGTTTCAAAAGGTAGAGGTGGCTCTTTTCCTATTAATTCATTATTTCCAAGAGGTGGTTCTATGTTAGCGCTTCTAGTTAGAAAATCTGGTATTTTTATGTCACCTTCATTTCTTTGTCTATCAATTAGATTACGCTCAGCAAAAGGATTAGCCATCATACCAGGAAGAGTTTTAGAACTACCCTCTTCACTATCGGCTTGGTTCATCATTTCTAATAATTTCTTTTTCTTTTGATTTTTAACAAATTCTTTTATATCAAAAATATGAACTGGTTGTTTTTCTCTTGTTGGGTAGCCTGCTAAGGCATATTTCTTTCCCCAATTAAGTTTAAAGTTAGGAGTAAATTTTGTTTTGAATGGTTGTTTACGTAATCTTAGAATAATAACTTCAAATTGTTTCATTCTTTGAAGATCTGATACGGTAACAAGTGGTGTTGAAGCTGTCTTATCATCTTTTTTAGACTTAACTTCACCACACATTTTAGATATTTCTTCTAGAGCTTTTAATTCAGTTGTGATTAAATAGATAATATTTCCACAGTTACCTCTAATTGTTTCAGCGTCTTCTTTACCATAAGTGGAATCTAGTTGAGCAAAGTTTTGAATAATCATAGTAAAACGAATCTTTCTAGAACGAGCGGCAGTAATCATAGTTGTAACATCTTTTAAAGGTGGCATATTGGCAAACTCATCAAGAATAAAGTTAGTTCTGATAGGAAGTTTTCCACCATGTCTTTGAGCAACATCGATTAAAGTTTCGTATATTTGTTTTAAAAGAATAGTAACTAGTGAATGGTACGTTTTCTTTTCATCTTGAATAACGATAAAAACAGCAGTTGGTTTTTCGCCAATACTTTCTAGGTTTATATCACTATGAGAAAGCATTTCACTTAAATTATCACGAGATGCGAATAGTTTTACTTTTTGTTTGAAAACTGATAAAATACTTCCTTTGGTTTCAGTTGGAGCCATAATGGTACTTGAGGCATTAATAGCCGCAGCACTACCTGGATCTTTAGCACTAAAGTATTCTTTGATATAGGTAGACCCTCCAAATTTTTCCTCACCAACAGTTGTCATTACAGAAATACTGTTAATATTTATTTCCTCTGGTTTAGCATCTTCAAATAATCCTAAAGCTACTCCAGAAAAGTAATCAGCTGAAGTTTTTTCCCAAAAAGGATCTGCATTTTTATTAGAGTCATCATACAAGATATTTAAAGCTAAGTCGTCTAGAAGTTCAATAGCTTTATCTTGATTTCCTGATTTATACATTTCATATGGTAAGGTCATAGGGTTCCATGAATTACCATTTTGTGGATCACGGAAGTTAAGTAGTAAAATATTGTAGCCACGGTCTTTAAGCATACTAGCAGTTTGTTCATAAATTTCGCCTTTAGGATCTGTTATAATCATAGATTCTTTAGCTTTGGCTAAACTATTTACTTGTGGAAAAACAACAGTTTGCGTTTTACCTGAACCAGTTGCTCCTATAACTAAGGTGTGATATTCACTATTATCAACCCACATTTCTTTTTCATTTAAAATTAAAGGAACACCAGCTGCTTTAAAGTTTTTAGCATCAATAGGAACTAGTTCTAGCTCTTCTTGTATTTCTTTATCTTTAGCCCATCTAGAATAACCTTTATCTTTTTTATCTGTTGTTATACCAAAGCCTTTTTCTCTTTCAAAGAAAACAGAACTTACACTTACAAATAGACATATTAAAGCTAATATATAAAAAACAATGGTAGTACCAATATACCCAGGCGCAAAAGCTGGAAAAGGATTAATTCCTGCTAAATGGCCTTCTTGAGCAAAGGTTGATAAATTAACAACACCAATAGCAACTATATATAATAAGAAGATAGCAAACATGATAAACATAAGTAAATCTTCTGGATCTATTCGAAATTTAAACTTCATAATACTTCTTCCTTTCCATAACATATTATAAAATAAAATGTAAAAAATGTCTATTATTGATTAGAAATAATTATATTAAATCCATCTGGTGTGTATTCATATAACATATTAACTTCTTCTTTAATGCTATAACGACCACAACTAAGAATCATTTCATATGTTTTATCGTTGTTAATATCAAGAAAATAATTGAAATAAGGTTTACATTCTTTATACTCTAAATTATTATCAGAAATGTCATTATAGATATAGTAAATCTCACTATCTTTTACCATAAAGACAATGGAAAATAAAGTACTTGGAACAAAGTCACTAGCAAAGGCATTGCTTACTATATAGAATTCTTCTTTAATACCATCACTGTCAATATCAACAGCAGTTTTACTAGCGGTTGTAAACTGTGAGTCAGTACTTAAATCGTTAGCCGTTAGGACTTCTTTAACATAGGTTAAATCAGTAATATTTTCTTCTTCATAAGGCAAAACGCTAATATCAAAATTGGCTTTATAAGCAAGAAATTTCCCAGTATAGGTTATGGCTTCTTTATTTTTATCAAAAATATACCATTTATCATCATGCCATACATAGTTATTTCCCAAATTTTGATTATCAACATAAGTATTAAACTTTTGCCAGTTAAGGCTTTCAATAGAACTTTGTTTAGTAATATTTAACCATCTTTTACCAGAAAGGCTCCATACTGTATTATTACTTACCATAATAGTTGTAGAGTAAGTTGTCTTTTTAACATTATCTTTTCCAATGAAAAGATAAAGTAATAGGAAATATATTGCTAAAACGATTAAGATAATTATATAGGTTCTTTTTTTTCTCATAAAGCCTCCTTTTAATTAACACTAAAGTAAGCATATTGACTAGTATTTTTCCAATTGTATTGGCCCCACATATCAGTAGATTCACTACCTGGATCCATCATTAGAATTTTTCCATCACTTATACCATCTATAGCAACCCAGTGTTGTCCTGTTGAGCCCTTTACTTCTGCTACTACGTAATAACCGCTTTCTAGTAAACCTTTTAATTTATTCATTTTTTCTTTTTTCTTTAGACCTGAGGTATCAATTTTTCCTTGGTAAGAAAATGATGGTGCAACGGATGATACACTTCCCCAAACAAAGTTAGCTCCAGAAAAACCACTGTGGCTATTTAGATATTCAACAAAAGTACCAGGATTAAAATCACTTATATTAGTTTGAACACCACTTTTAGCAATTAACATAGCAACGGATGTTGCAAGGCAACCAGCACTTTGTATTGTTTCACTGCTATTACCAAGTTGAATACTGGTCCAAGGACCACTATATTGTTTCCAACTAGAGAAAGGTCCTGTTGAAGAGCTACCACTACATGTAGCATCGCCATTATTACAGTTAGCTTTATCTAAATCAGTGGCACCATAATTTCTTGAACCACTATTGTATACTTGCATAATTATTTGTTTATAGTTTAGGCCACTTTCAGCTAAACGCTTAAATTCTTTTTGTTCAGTACTTAAAAAGCCAGTTCCAATAATATAGCCTTGATTATTAACAATGACTTCTCCTTGCACTTCAGCAGCTAGACTACGAAGACGATCGTTGGCTGCTAGTGGCGGATTAGTTCTTTGAGCTCCCCCAATAATACCACTTCTAACAATACCACCTTGGCCATCGCCACCACCCATATAAGAACAGCCCTCATCAACATTACAGAAAACTTGATCAGATACACAGGATGCTATTTGTAAAACCCATTGACCATTTTCTTGAGCTAATTTTTTACCATTGGCATTACTCATAGCAGTAGGTCGTGCCAAGGCATAGCTTCTAGCAACAACCATTTGGGCTTTAATGGCTTCATCAGGATAAGAAGTTCCTACTTCGGCATAGGCAACACCCATAATATAATCTTCAAATGGAACCATCGGTTGATCAATGGCTTTGTTGTCATTACCATTTCCATATTGGCCACCACATTCCATTAAGCGAACCATTAAGTTTGATACATTCATTTTTTTACTTACATTACCACTACCAGGAATATAAAAACCATCTATATCATAAATACAACTTCCTATATTAGCACAACTAGTAGATGTTTCTTTACCAATAAAACTATAGTACCTATCAATATAATCAAAGACATCATCTACCATTTGTTCTCTTTCAGAATCAGTAGTGTTTGGTAAGTATTTGGGAATTAAGTAATTAAGAAGATTATCTCTGAAGGTTTCTTCACTATAAGTATTACCCATAAACATACAATCTGCTATTTCTTCTATTCTTTCTTGGGTCATATCTTCATAGGTAATATTAGAACTTCCTGAAGATAAGATTTTATAAACAGCGGCAATTTTTAAGGGGTCAACATTTTTACCATTAGCTTGATAACTTAATTTTACATCATTAATTCTTTCATAGAACTCTTCTGCTTCCTCACTTGGTGCTGAGTATTCAACATCTCCTGTTTCACCACCTGATGCAATCATTGAACCTAAGGCATCTCCAAAATCAACAATTCCACCAATAACACTACCAATAGCACCCATGATAATAACTACTAACATAATAATAGGCGCTAAAATTATCAATACTTTTAAGCCTATAGAAATAACAACCTTACCGGCTATTTTAGTAGGATCTTTCTTAGAGTTTTCTTTTTCTTGTTCTTGTTTTTCTAAAGAATCTTTAGAATAATCATTTTTAGTAAAAGGTGGTAGACCTGCTATTTTGGGAGTATTATTATTACTATTATTATTTTCTTCATTATTAGAAGCAGAAGAAGGAAGAGAACTTTCATTGTTTCCTCCTCCTGAATTTGTATTTTCTCCTTGTGGATTTATATTTTTATTAGGTTTATTTTTACCTAGAGCTGCTAGTGAAACTAATTTATCAGCTTTATCAAGGCTACCATTATCGTCCAGTTTTTTAGCCGCTTTACCAACTCCAGGCATTTTATTTAAGACTTCTCCGCCTTTATTTATTAGTTCCTGACCAGCTTTTGTTTTAGATGCAGCATCAGCAACTTTACTACCGACTGGTCCACCTAAAGCTGTAGCAGCACCTTTGGCAGCAGTACCCAAGGCTTTAGATGTAGATTCTTCTCTACTTCTTCTTTCTCTTTCTTTAGGAGAAGGTAGGCTTGTATTAGCCACATTTACCTTGTTATTTGCATTAGTGTTTGTATTTGTATTTTTTTTACTTTCATATGGCATAATACATCACCTACTTCTTTTCTCTTATAGTCCTCCTCCACTACCAAAGGAGTCTAATTCTTCTTGGGTAACAGCAACATTTATACGCATTCTTCTATTACCACAAACGAAGAGTGCCTCTCCTTGTGAATAGTGTTTGATACTTTCTTTTTCGTTATCATTTAAGTCTATTAATAATGCTAAATCCTCAACAGCTTGCTTTCTTAGGCCCATAACTAGATAATATGATGAGTTATCAAAAATAGCTTTACCTTGAGTTATGACAGCCTGATCAGCAAAGTCACTTGGTTGTTGAGTAATGATAATTGTACCTGTGTTGTATTTACGAGCACGTCTTTGAACTTGCGCTAAGAAGTCAGCTCCTAAGGCATTATTATCACCTAATAATACATGGGCTTCATCTATCATTAGAACAGTATCAACATTATAATCTAAGCAAAGTCCCCAAGCATATTTTAAAACGTTAAAGAATAAAGCATTTCTTACAGTAGAATCACTGTTCATTAATTCTTTAATATTGAAAACCATGAAGTCACTATCTTTTCTAATAGTTGTGTGACCATCAAAGTAGAATTTTAATTCTTTAGTAATAGGTCGTACTTTTAATTCTAGACGTTCCATAATGTCTCGTTCTTGAGTTTGCTCAGTCATAGACATAAGACGGCCTCTAATAGTGGCATAAACATCACTAAAAGTTGGATAATCATTTGATGTGTATCTAGAAAAATCAGTATTAAAGTCAATTCCAAAACGTTTATAAGTATCTTGAACTACTTCACTAAACATAGTTAGAACATCTTCTTCAATAGATGGATCATAGTATTTCATAAAAGCTTTTAAAAATTGAAGAGTTCTAGTTAAAACAGTATAGCCTAAACCTTGTTTGATTTCTTCTTCATCAGCATCAATTACCACTTCTAGTGGATTTATTAAACCAAATTCTCCACCTTTAGCTATATCAACAATATCACCACCATAAGTACGAGCAATATCGCGATATTCGTCCTCAGGATCAACAATAACTATTTGACAACCATTTCTAATATGGGTTCTAAGCATTAATTTGGCAGCGGTTGATTTACCGGAACCAGAAGTACCTAGAATAATCATATTGGCATTATTTCTATTATTTTCTTTTCTTATTTTATATAAAAATTGATTAAATAGAATTACTCCTCCAGAAAAGTCAACACCTAATAAGGTTGAAAGTCCTGGATCTTTAATACTATCAAAGATAAATGGATACATAGCTGAGATAGTAACTGATGGAATTGGGGTACCTATTCTCTGTTCAATATCTTGAGCTGGGAAAATAGGTAAAATAGATTTTAAGACTTTTTCTTGTTCAAAACGTAGAGAAACAGCTCTTAATTCCATAGCATCTAAGTAATTTTTAACATTTACTTTCTTTAATTCAAGTTCTTCTTTAGTATCAGCGGTAATCATAATATGCATTTGGAAATCAAAAATTCTAGCTTGACTACCAGCAAGCATGGAAGTAAAGTATTCCAAACTTTCAGCATCTTGTCTTACTCTTTCACGTACTGTTTGATCTCTTTCATTTTGATATCTTTCTTTTAATTCAGCAACTTGTTTGTTAAGCATTTTAGACATTTCTTGAAAAGGTACGGGAATATGTTTAACGACAACTTTGATACCAGACATATTGGTTAATGATGATAAATAGCCCGGAGTTATATACTTAGGATATGATACAACTGTCATAATGGTGGCATACTTATCACTTATAAAAAAGTCACTTGGTGAAAAATGTAAGCCCTTAGGGGCAATTTGACTTCTTAGTCCTGTACTCATACTGGCATCACCGTCCCAAACTCCGTTGTTGTTCCTCCATTTAGGAAGTTTTCAAGTATTAATCTTAAATCTGAGTTACTAATTTGTGAAGCATTTAATCCACATTGCGCTAACCCATTAATCATCATTCTTATTCTTTTTTGTAGTAAATCAACATCTTTTGTTTTAAACATAAAGTAATATTCCGTATCAACAACATTATTCCTAATAAAGGTCTCACCCTTTTCAATGTCTTGCATAATTAATTTTCTAATAGCTGGAGATGAAGTCTCATTAAGAAGTAGTTGCATTTGCGACATGTAAACAGATATATCTACAGGTCGATCAGCTACAACTAGCCAAAATTCAAAATCTAAAGTATTATAGAAATTTCTTAGACTAATTAAAATATTATTCTGCATATCAGCATCAAGAATAAAGATATTTCTTGGAGTTATTTTAACTCCTGCTACTTTTTGATTATCTTTAGTAATAATCATATTATTTTGAATTGCTCGTAGAGGAAGCCAATCTTCCGTGAAACCACTACTACTTTTTTTGGCCATTTTTATAACACCATCCTTTCCAACGATAAGTTTGTCTATTAGTTAAAAACTCATATAATTCTACAATAATATTTAACATATTATGGTAGTAAGGAACTGGCATTACTAGAAATCCAGTTATAATAGCAGGACTTAATACTAAGATGGTAACTAGTGTAGAAGATAGTGGCATTACTGCAAGTAAAATAATAGTTGTTAGTATGCCACAACCAAATAGAATTAAATCAAATGGTCGAAACAATCCTAGTATTAATTGTCCTCTCTTTGTATTAGCAGGTATTAAGTAATTCACTTATATCACACTCCCTATTTTATTATTTCTGCTTACCAGCAAAACTGTCATTAGCCTTATTGATAGCATTTTGTCTTGTAAGTTGCGTATTGTAATCTTCAAATCCTTCAATTGCATCATTAATAGAAGATCTATTAGTAATAGGTTTATTATCTTCTTTCTTAATAGTACCATCAGGATTTCTAGTAAAGTCTGAAGATCCGCCCAATACTTCGGCATTGTGAATTAAGGTCATTAGACGATCATCAACATTGGCTGCAGTAACTGTACCAGATACGTGTTGAACAATGTAATCGTCTTCATTGTTTCTAAGTAAGAATCCTCTTTGTTTTTCAGCATCATCTAAGCTAATTGTATGAGTTGTTCCTCTAACATCTTTAAAGTGAACTAAGCCATCACCACGAGACCTAGCGGCTGCTAAATTAGCTTCAAATGCTTTAAAGTTAACTTTTCCAATAGCATTACCAGCATTGTCAGTAGCAATTCCTAAATTACCACTGGTCCAGTCTTTCTTAACCATTTCACCACTAACACGAGATTTAATAGCTTTAAGTGCATCAATTCTTCCTTTATTAGTTTCAATAATACGAGCAGTAGCATCAGCACTTCCTTCACCCATTAAAACATTACTAGCAGTAGATTCTAGTCTACCAAATAAGGTAGAACCATTATCGCCTCTACTAATTACGCTAGCATTTCTTTTACGCATAGCTTCCATACTATTTCTAAAAGCATGGTCTTTTGCAGTCATAGCTGCGGTTGCACCAGTTCCAAAACCAGCAACACCACCAGTAATTCCTGATAAAATATGTTTGGCTTTATTACCTAAGCTATCAGGATTAATGCTTGGATCAATACTTTGTCTTGTTTTATCTGCCATAGCACTTGCTCTTCCAGCTGCTATACCAGCACCTATAGATCCAGCAGTAGCAGCACCCAGACCGGCAAGTCTTCCAAGTCCACTAAATATTCCATTACCAGTTTTGTCTTCTTTCATACCAAGAACTTGTTTAATAAACTTAGGTGCTTCTTTAGCAAACATAAATAAACCTATCCAAATGGCTATTACTGATAAAATTCCTATCATACCACTACCAGTATTCATAACTACACCATTAACTATCATATCTTGAATTAGATATATTACAAAGTAAATAATAGCAAGTCTTAAGAATAAATCAATATAAGTTGAAGTAAGGGCTTTTACCCAAGCACTAAAGGCTCCATCTTTACCACCTTTAGGATCCATATAACTAATAATAGGAATTGGCGCAATTAATCTTAAAATAGCTAGTTTTATAGCACGAACAGCTACTTCAACAGTAAAACTAACTAGTATAAAGACGAAGACAAAAGCCACTATAGCAGAAATTATTGGCATATGAGCAAAGACATATCTTTTCTTACCAAATATATTAGTAAGGAAGTTTCTTTTACTCTTTTCCAAATCACTTTGTAACCAGTTATCACTATTACTAGGTGTACAGTTAGCGTTTATCAAACCAAGTATTTCTCCTGGATCAGCATCGATTTTAGTATATGCTTCCAAAACAGCATCATCTATATCTTTGCATATTCTATTATCATTTATCATATCTTCTGTTTTTCCTTCACCAGGATCAACACGATATTCTTCAGGAACTAAGTTAATTCTAACGAAACCTTTTAATATTGTTGATGTAAATATTCGCGACGAACGAGCTAATTCTTCAGCTTGTTTATCGGCTCCACTTAATCCAGTATTGGAACTATCTGCACTATCGCCAGTATCCGTTGTTCCCAAGACTAATCGACCGAGGGTATTATTAGATAAAATACGGTGTTGCAGTGAATAAAGGGTTCCAAATAGCAAGCCATTATTATTAATTTGTCTTTCATATTCAGTTGTTGCTCCGGGAATACTAACTGGTACTAGAACGGTTAATAAAACAAGGGCTAAAACTACACGGGTAATGATGGTACCAATTCCTGACTTAGCACCAAAAGCCTCATCAGGGTTCATAATTCCTTTTAATATAGTTACAGCTAATTGGAAAATCATAAAAACACCAATAATTAACTGAACCCTTTTATAAAAACCAAGGATGGTAGCATTATTAAATAAATCGGCTGAGGCCACATTAAAAAATATTTGATACATTATACCTAAAAGCCAATAAGCTGGTCTATCAAAAAACGTAAAAAATGTTCTAGCTAAGTCATGTACTGTGTTAGCAGCTGATGTATCAGTCATTTTTAATCACCTCCCGGTTTATTTTATTTTAATCCACAAGTTGGACTTGTTGTTATTCCAAATATTTGAAGTAATAATTCTACTAAAGTTGGTACAAAGAATAAAGCCGCAACTAAAATAAGCCTATTTATAAGTTTCTTTTGAGCTTTACCCATAGCCTCATCATCACTTTGAATAATTACTTTAGCAAATTCTATACTACTAAGTATTACTACTAATATTGGTCCTATTACTCTTGTATAGTTGAGAATTTGTTGAAGTAACCAGGCAACTGAATCAGGATCATTAGGATTACCAAGTAAGGATGAATCAGAATCACAATTTTGATCTTGATTATAATCAGTCATCCAATCATCAATATTTTCTTCATTATCTAATAATAATGTATTGTTTTTTAAGACACTATGAAAACTACTTAATGAATTGTCATTAATTTCCAAAGCTTCTACTTGCCTAGGTGTAACAAGAAAAAAGCTAAATATAAGTATTAAAATAGCAAGTCCTTTTTTCATTAAGACCACTCCATAAACAATTTAACATAATAAGTATATCAAAAGAAAAAAAAAATAGCAATCATGCAAGATAAATTAATTCAATTTACATGTGAAGTAAGAAAAACAAAATAAAAACCGGTTATTAAAATACCGATTTATATTTCAAGTATTAGAATTGCAATATTATCTTGAATTCCAACAAGCGAACCATCCAGTAGTATTTTCTGCATCACCCTTAGCAACTATACCCATAACTACACTTACAAGAGTTACAACAAAGAATACTGCAGCAGCGTAAATAAAACGTTTTACTAATCTACCTTGAGCAGCTTTTACTTCCTTTTCATCGCTGGCAATAACTGCTTTTCCTAAATCAAGAGTTCCAAAAACAATTAAAAGTATTGGAATACCTATTTGAACAAGTGGGAAAACACCATTTTTAATTACACTTACTATAGGTCCTAAACCTTGACATACATCATCTGTATTCATAACAACCTCTCCTTCACATACATTATAATATTAAATAGTTAACTTTGTCAATCAATTTAACGTCTAAATAAACCAAATATTTTTCCTGGATTACCACTCATCTTAGCCATAGGCCTATTAACTAAACCTATTTTTATTAAAAAGTCACCTAATAAACCATTTCTTTTTCTTTCATCAAGTGGTGGTATGTTGAAGAATATTTTTACATTCGCTTCACTTTCAAAGTCAGCTATATCATTACTCATAAGCATACTCTTATTAAGAATAACTTTATTATCACGTAAATTTACAAAAGTAGATTTGTTTTTTCTAATAGCTTTGTTAAGCTTAAGAGTACTAGGTTCAACTAGGTAAAAAACGGCAGAACACATTCCACTATCAGTAGAATTATTTAAGTCAATTAAAACTATTTTTTTATTTAGTTTCATAATAGCGTTTCTAACTTCTGATTGTCTTACAGAAATCATGCTTTTATCATTAAACAAATAAAAATCATTTTTATCTATTTCTAAGGCAACAACATTATCGGCACCAAAAGAAGAAGCTATTTCTCTTTTTAGCATGTAAATAAGTGTTGTAGCGCCAGCATGATCAGTAACATTCTTAAAGCCTAAAACAATAGAATTACTGCTATAGCTTTGTGTCGCAACTATGTTAGAAGCACTTTGAACATTAGAAATACTATTAGTTATAACACTGGCTTCTGTTCGCCCCATTTTTACTATATGTTCAACATCTTTTAAGGTATTTGATTTTTTTATTAAGGTTTTTATTCCTTCAAAATTTGTTGTAAAATTGTAAATTCCAATGTTTACTAAATTGGCCAAAAAGCTAGCTGTACATAACGAGCTACCTTCTGGTAAATAAAAAATTATTTTATTAGGATCTAATCCTTTAGAAATAATTTCGTAACTTTTAATTTCAGTGTAATGCTTAATAGCGGTGACATCAATTATCATTTTACTATAGAAGAAATTTTTAAACATTTCAACTATTTCAGTTGGTGCAAAACTTCCGGAAATATTTTTTATTACATCTATGTCTAGTGTAGACAGACGATCTTGTTGTTCATTACAAATTATTACATTCATACTTTCACCTTAAGTTAAATTTACTTTTTTCATGGTTTTAGTTGAACCACTAACTTGGAAAATACGAAGTCCCATAATATTATTTATTATTGGAATATTAATGTTAATTTGCGTAATTACTGTAAAATAAACATCACTGCTTTCATTTACAGCATCAGAATTATTGCCTTTTCCCATTAGAGCTACACAATAGCCTACTGATTTATCACAAACCCATGAATTTCCATCATCGGGTGCATTCATTGAGTTAACATTATACCCTATTTGAGAAGCATAGTTCCTAATATCACCACATAGACCACTACCATTGCATCCAGGAATATTTTCATATCCTGCTCCCTCATACTCTTCTAATAAAGATATTATCTTATTTTTAAGTCTAAAGGCCTTAGTATAGTTAACGTTAAAAGCAAGATAGCCAGAAACTAATACTAAAAAAACAACGACAATAGCTATATTAACTATTCCACCATAAGCATCACGCATTTATTTCACCTCTATTTTCTTTCGATAACTACCATTCCTGGATTATAGTCACTACTTACATTTTCCCATTGTGTATTAATTGATTTTTGAATTTGAGGCCACATAACCCAGAAAAATCCAATTACTGCTGCAATAGCGATTAATGTAATAACTGTTAAGTTTAATTCACCTGTTGCTGCTTTCATTCATTCTCACATCCTTTCATTACTATAAAATCATTATAACAAATATTAAATATTTTAACAATAACTTAATTAATATTTTACATACTAAACATCATCATCATAGAAATTAATATTACTAGCATAACACCTATACCTGTAACTACAAGCATAACCATAGTTTGACTTTCCATATGATTTAGTCTTTCTTTATACTTAGTTTCTCTTGCTTTATTTTGTAAAGAAGAAACTGTTCTAGCAAACATCATAAGACGATCTTGTTTTCTTTCTTGTGAACCAATTCCTAAACGATAAAGAAGTCTCATCATACGCATCGAATCTCTTACAGGATAAGTATTAGCAAATTCCATATACGGATCTACCGTTGCATCACCTGAATTAATTCTATCAATCATTTTTCTTAGACCAGGCTTAAATATTTCAGGAGCATCATCAATTGATTTACCTATGGCAACTGGTACTGTATAATGCTGAATAAGTATTTCCAAACTTTTTAAGTAATATGGTAGCATTATATCTATCTCATGTAAGTGAGCTTTATAATATCCTTTTAATTGAGTATATGGCATTTTGAATACTACTACTGCTACTACAGCTGCTAAAACTAAGTTTAGGAAAAATTGAGAATTTATTATTTCAGCACTATCAGAAGAACTAATAGTAAATGCTAAAACTACGAAGAACATTATAGCGGCGTATGTAACTCTTTTCATGTAAAGCTGGTCAGCATCGGCATCTTCACCATACCTAGCATAAACTAAGAATGTATAATCTTCTTCTCTGACCATTTCTAAGTATTTTTGATTATCAGCAAAAAATTTATCTTTATTTATTGTATTATTGTAAACTAGAATAAATAAGATAATTGCACCTACAATAATTATTTCCATTACTCAGCACCTACATTCTCATTATAATATTTTTCCCCTTTTAATAGGAAATATGTATTTATAATCAGCACTGCATGTAAAAGTCCTGATACATACCATCTATCCAGTAATACTAGGTAAGTTTCCCTTCCTAGCAGGTATTGAACTAACATAACCATCAGGTAAAGCATAATACCAAATTGTAAAAAGTTTTTATGGAATGAAGCTCTTTCAATTCTATCACGATAAACACTTTCAACAAGCATATCGATATCCATTTGCATGTTTTCTAGCGATTCTGATGAGTCTCTAGCACCTTCTTTAGTTATTTGTAAAAATAATTGGTGCATGTTTTTAACTATATAGTATGGATATAACTTACTCATATACTCTAAGGCTTCATCTATTGTACCATTACTGTAAGACATATCAATCATTTTACTAACATCACTTAAAACAGGATCTTCTAGCACTCCTGAATTTCTAACTCCTTCAAGAGATTTTACAAATGACTGGGTCGTTGCGAATTCCATAATGACGTTTGATGTATATACTTGAACTTGTTCAAAAATAAATTCACTATATACTCTTTTACATCTTAAGTATGAAAGATAAGGTACAAATGTCATTGAAATTAAAACGTAAACTACTGAAATAACTAAGTTGTAAAAATATAAATATGTAACTACGGCTGTAAATCCTGATATAACTATTACCTGGATCATGTATTGCCTAGGTGTATATTCTTGACCTAATTCCTTAGTTTTTTCTCTTACTACTTTAAATGAATAAGGAGCAAATTTATCATACATAACTTGAACTTGGCTAACTACATATTTACCAACATTTTGTCCTTTATAGTTACGATATAAATATATTCCAATTACGAGTAATACTATAAATAATAACTCTTCTATGTACATATTAAGACTCCTTTCTATTCAGTGGTATTAGGTATATTAGGTTGCAGTGGCGCAGTTGATAGCCCAGCAGCTGTAACAGGTGCCATAGCTGTAGGCGGTAAACTATTCATTTGTACTTCTAATGGTGATGGTTGGCTAGGAATTTGCGCAACTACTGGTTGAGTTGATACTTGTTGAGTTGGTACTTGCTGTACTTGGGGAACAACAACAGTTTGTTCTGCTTGGACTGGTTGTTGCTCAGTCGGCATTGGTTGTTCCACTGGAGCTTGGACAACAGTAGTTGGCTGCTCAGCTGAAACTTGATTTTCAATGCTTGCTTGTGTAGTATCAACTACAGGTTGCTGCTCTACAACTGGATTAGCTTCTCCTGTTGGTATTTCAACTTGAGTTGTTTGATTTTCTTGATCAGTAGTACTTGCTTGTTGCTCTTCGCTAGCACTTTCTCTATGAGCACTTCCATCATCATATTGTTCATATTCACCTGTTTCTTCTTGTTCTTTAAATGGAAATTCATCAGGTAAATTTTTAATTATATCTGAAACATCTATATTTTGATTACTTAAATATTCTTGCAAATGTTCACTAGGCATTCTCATAGCTGGTTGTTTACCATAAAGTTTTTGATAAATTACTCTAGCCTGTGGAACATTATTATCGTCAACATAAAACTCACATACTTCGTCTAATTCACGGTGAAACTTTCCATATTCTTTACTATAAAAAGCTTTTATGTGAACACCTAATTGAATATAACGATATATGGTTGATAAGAACTGATTAACATCCAAATCAGTCTCCATTAATGAATAAAGACGATATGGAATAGCAGAAGCTTTATCAGCATGGATTGTTGATAAAATGTTATGTCCTGATGAAATAGAGTTACGTACAGCTGAAACAGCTTCAGCACTACGGACTTCTGATAGTAATATCCACTTTGGATTTTGACGCATACAAGTTACTAAAACATCTGAGTAACTAGCAACGTTATTTGTTTTCATTGCAACAATATCTCTTTGTGGAAATATTTTATCTAAGTGCAACTCTAAAGTATCTTCTATAGTAATAATTTTTTCATTAGTTTTAGTATGGCTAGCTAGATACTTAACAAACTCTGTTTTACCTGAACCAGTTTCTCCGGCAACCATTATATTGCAGTGTCCTTCAACACATTTTATTAAGAAATCATGAATATCACCAGTAAAATAATCTTCTTTAAGTAATTTTTCTTTTTCAAGTCTTATTTTAGCTGGAGTTTTACGAATAACTAGAGCTATACCATTAGTAGCAATGGACTGGTGAACAAAGTTTAGACGAAGTTCAGCAGACTCTGCATCAAGAAATGGTTTAGCATTATTAAAGGTTGTTCCCATAACGTTGGAACATTGAAAGGCTAATTTTTCAACAAACTCTGGTGTTGCCCCTTCAACTTCCACACGCATAGAACCTTGTTGCAATGAACGAATCCATATCTGACCGCCATTGTCATAAGAAATATCTGTTATGTCATCATTATCTAATAAGCTTCTTAAAGGACCAAAATCTAACTTATCAAATATATTTTCATTCATTTACATCACCCTTTTTATTCTACAACTTATTTTAAGACATTGATTCATCCCAGTAAGTTAACTCATTAATTCTATTCTTTAATTGTTCACTACTAATTTCAAGTTCTCCTGGATTATCTTTTAGGCTTTCATTAGTAGGAACTAATACTAAAGCTGAACTATAAGTTTGTAAATACTCGGCTTTTTTAAGTAAAATGTAATATTCTTCTGGTACAGCAAAGATTATCATTGATGGAGTTCTAGCAGCATCTAAATTAGAAAATACTGCAGCTCCACTGGAATCTTTTACTGCTAATACTTTAATATTAGACATTAATTTACCAAACATAATAGCATTATCGCTTTCTGTTGCTTGTGTTCCTTCGGCAACTCTATGGCTAATTCTTAAGTAAATATCAACATAGTTACCTGGATATACTGAATTACCATATGTTTCATTGTTATTAGTAGATAAGTTGTATAGAACATATCCTTTAGGATAGTCTAATATGATATTAGTACGTAATTGCTCTTTTTCAACTACAACATCATCATAGAATAGACTTCCTTTAGGAATAATAGTATCTTCTCTAACATACTTATCAATAACAGCGCCTTGATTAGTGATTACATTTCCTCCTTCTAACATAGATGGTGGAACTTGCTTTGTTCCAACCTTATCTGATGTTATTTGTGAAGCTGACTCAAGTTGATCTAATGCATAAGGCACATTTACTGGATTTATTGCTGATTTTACACGCATGTTATAAGCAACGTATAGTACAACAATAGCTAGTATTACACCAACTACGGTAACAGTATTCTTATTTTGCATGAATTTTTTTAAACTGTTTCCTAAATTTCCCATTTACTATTCCTTCCTTTCTTTTTACTTACTGTATTGTTCAAGATCAGTACTTTTCTTACCCATAGATTTACCAATATCATTGTTAGGATCTTTCAAAGCACTTTCTAATATAGGATCTGTTTTATTGGTATTTTCACCAATACTACTTATTTGAGTACTTATCTGAGCTGATTCACCTTCAAAGCTTAATACAGTATCAGAATTTACTTTTATACTAACTTTTGGTGGAATTTCATTGATATCATAGAACTTAATATCGTAAGTTCTTGTATTATCAACACCATCAGCAAAGCGACGAAGGAAGTTCTCTACGAACTTATCCTTGTCCATCCTTACTAATCCATCTGTTCTTTTATAAGTTATATCAATTGCATCATTCATTGCTGCTGTTGCAGTTTCCTTTAATAAGTAATAATCTAATTCTCCACCTGTATTAAAGTTATTAAGTACATTGAATAATACTAAAGCTATGATTGCTAAAAGTATAATTCCTACAGTTAACATTCCTTTATTCATATATTACCATTACCTCCTTACTCAACGTAACCATTATAGTGATTTAAGTATTCACAACCAGCAGAACTACCGGAACCACTATAGTCATTATTACATCCAACAGTACCTGTAAATTTAACTCCTGAAGTAATTACTGGACCATTTGGTATTCCATTACGGAATAAATTACTTTGATAAACTATTAATCCATATTGTTTGATACTAGCTGCATCATCTAAGAATTTACCTAAATAATCAGTATATTTCTTATTAGAATTATATTGCCTAATAGATTTAAGTACTTCTGGTGTTAAATGGAATGAGTAATCTAAGTAATCAGCTTCATATTCTTTATCGAATATCTTGTCTCCACGTTGTTCAATTACTTTAGTCAATTGTTCAGGATCTACAGCATAATTGACTGTTCCATTTACTGTAGTTGCTTTTGCAGTTGTAATAGTTGCATCTTTTGACCAGTTAAATCCTGGAACTCTAGTTTTATTAGCTTTACTTCCTTGATTAGGGAATAAATCTGTAAGATCAACAGATCTTGTTTTTACTTCTGATTTACATGTATTACTATTCTTATCTGAATCATTATCAGAATTATTAGTAGTTTCTGGTCCACCACTTTCATTAGTTGCATAGAAACAATCTACATTGAAGTTCCATCCAAAGTGACCAAAAGTTCTAATTGTTGCATGAATATTGTATTTTATACTATCAGAATCTGATTTATAATCTTTATAAGTTGATGCAGTTTTAGCTGCAGCTGATTCTGTAGAACATTTTCCGTCGGCTTGAGATGCCTCAGAAGAACTGTATGAATAATTTTTACCCTTGGATTTTTGATTCATGTACCATATCCACCAACTCTTATTTGTATCTTGAGTATTAAGTGGTAAACAGAACTTCTCATTTTCTTTATACCATCCAGGTCTGTCTATGAAAGAAATCTCTTGGGTTTTACTGTTAATCCATGTACCTGGATAAGTTATTTCAGATTGATAGAATTTATCTCCGTCTTTATATTTATTACTGTCTGGATTACAAATTGTTCTATAGCATCCATCATAATCGTATAGGACACCTTTTGAGGCACATGTATCTGTAGATGTAGATGTTGTACTCTGACATGCCTTTAAGCTTGGTGTATTAGACTCTTTACAATTGTCACTGTTGTTTGGAGGGGTTACAGTACTTTTATCATAAGTAACAGTTGTGTTGTTATATTCAGTACTCATTGTAAATTCAGCTGTCTTTGTACTACAATTTTCTAGAACTGCACATTCCTCAAGTTTTTTATCATATAAATCTTCGTTATAATCAATTGTATAATCAATGTCTTGTTCATTATACATTCTAGATTCTCCACCTACATAATCGCAAGTTGCTGAACACATACTATCACTGCTACCATTTGAACTCCAAATTTTTCTAGCGGCACCTTCATTCAAGAAGTAACCGTAAGCACCAACTTTCCCAAAATTATTTTCAATTTGAGTTTGTCGTTTTTCCTTATACCATCTAGCAAAGCCACCATAATATGTGATGCTACCACTATTTACAATATAATGAGGATCAGTATAAGGTTTCTTGTCAGGATCGTCATTCCATGCTCCATATTTAGAATTTACACCTACCCAAGTAGTTCCTTGAATGTCAGAAAATTTAAACATTTGAGAAGCGTTTAGATTGTAATTTGCATTTAAGTTATTAGTTCCATTAGCATAAACTTGATTATAACATTGTTTACTACATTTTTGCGTATATTGTCCACCATCGCATCCTTTTATACAAGTTTCATAATCGTCATTAGGACCAGCAAATCCTCCTGAACCATGTTGTGCAATATGTGTGCAGTATGGAACTGGTGTTGTAAGTCGAATATTAGGGTTAGGTCCACCATCTGGATTAATATCTGCTGTACATTTTATTCTGCTTGTTACTTTAACACGATATTCAAAACATATACCTGCTTTTGACGCTACCGGAGGTCCATATTCTACGTCTACAGCTTCTTCACATACTCTAGTACATACAGTTTTTGGGCTTCCATAATTTTCCATTCTTTCAGTACAAGCATCACCCTTTTCTGTTCCACCATTTTTCTTACATTCATAATCGTCATCACTTCCAGTTGGGAATATCTTATATTGAACAGTAACTGGTTCCTTATAATAGGCATAATATGATTTTAAATTAGAAAAATTATAAACAGTTTTATTTGTTGTTTCATCCTTAATACGTGAATCTTCTGTTGAATTTGAATCACATTTCAAATTTTTTACATTACTAAATGCACTCTTATTAGCATTATAGCAGTGAGATGTTTGCCCATCTTTTAAATCCTCGTCTTTAACACATGCAGCTTCATTATTTTTACCATCTAGGTCTACTTTTCCACCGGCTCTATATTTTGAAGCAATGAAAGCTTGATCAAATGCATAACTAGGATCTAATGAAACTCCAGTAAAAGCATCTTGTTTGGTTTTCTTATAAGCATCATTGATTACTCTTTTAATTTGCTTTAAAGCAGTCTTCTTTTTATATACTCTGGCAACATCTTTTGGATTACCATCTTTATCTGTATCAAAGCAATAAGTAATATTAGCACTATAATAATCAACAATATTTTTACGTCTTGTTTCGTCTAATATCGTCTTATTATCTTCACCCTTGGTTTTAGGAAACATCTTATTAATTAAACTTTCAATAGTACTATCCTTACTTTCAAGAATACTTTTAAAACTGTTTGCATCTGTTTTTGCTATTTTTCGAGCATCTGCTTCATTATCTGCTCTTAAAATTTTACAAACATCACTATATCTAGCATTCTTTTTTAATTTTTCAGCAAAAACTTTTTTAGTAACATCATTCATAGTTAATGAAACTTGCATTGTATGTGTCTGAGAATCTTTACACTTAAGTGAACAACCATTAGCAGCTACATCTTCTATTTGGCTGAATGATAATACAACATTTTCATTATTATCTTCAATCAATTTTACATACATTACTTCGCCACCCTTAATGGTTGTAGTATCTTCTGCTACTGTTACAATGTTAGTAACTTCTTTTCCATCAGCACCTTTTGTTTTTTCTTCTTTTTGTACATAATGATACACCTTAATCCAACCTGCTGCTGCAGCTTTCAAGTCATTAGAAGATGGGTAATACTTATTCGCACTATCATAACTACCTTCTTTGAAATACTCAGTTAATTGAAACGCTCCTTTATCAGTGGTTACTTTATATACGCTGGCATTCTGCTTTGTGGACTCATCACTGTCAAGTGCTACATTTATACTAAAGCCAGACTTGCTACATGGAGTACAAGTTTCTTCTTTTTTACTGTCTTTCTTGGCACTTACAGTAGGAATTATTTCATTCTTACCAATACCAGAAATTGTAAGAGCTAGTAAACAAACTATTGTAATCCCTAATATTCTTTTTCTAAACTTCGTTTTCATTCGAACTTCCACCTTTCATTTGTTCTTCTACCTTACTATATTCTTTAGTCTTCTTGACATCATAGTTTTTAACACTTTCTAAGTTTCTAACTAATCTAGCATCTACTTTAAATGAAATACTATTTCCAAACATTCTTGTACAAGTAACTAAAGATATTATTTTATCATTACTATTAACATCAATATCAAAATCATATATACTATTTTCTAATGCATTATCAATATATTTTTGCATTTTCTTCTTACTATAATTATCTTTATTATAATAATCTATATCACTAGATGTTTGATATGATACAGCAAAAATTTTATATAAATAATCTTTTCCTTTAAATGTATATTGAATATATTTATTTTCTTTAACAAATTCTAAATAAGTAAAACTCATTAGTTGTTCAAATCTAGTATGATATTTTTCAGCTATAAGAGGATTTTTAGATAGATTTAATATATTATGTCCTTGAATATATGTAATATTGTTTAATTTTTTAAAATCCACCTCAGTCCATGCAAAGTTTTCCATGTCATAGGTGAAGTTATGGTCAGGGGCATATATAACTGGATAATCAATATTAGTTCCTTGAACTCTTATCCAACCAACTATATCATAATCTTCTTCTTTATCTTTTTTAGCCTGCTTTTCAACAGCATCTACCCTACTTTTTATTTTATAATACTTATTTTCATTTATCAAGTAAAATATAAGAAAACCACTTAATAATAGCAAGCAAAGAACTGTAGTAATAATTATCACTACAGGCTTTTTCCTAATTTTAATTTTTTTCTTTGCTTTACTCATACTTTACACCTACTTACTAACATTATAAGGTTTTTCATATGTACCATCGCCACTTACGATTGTGATGTCACTTTTTAAATAACCTACTATTCTTACTCCATATGAAGTCATATTAGACTCACCATACATATAAGCGCCTATTTCTGATATTCCATTAGTTAAGCTACTATTTTTTGAAGAATTAATTAACCAGTAAGAGCCAGTTTCTTCAGCAGCACTAAACATATCATAGGTATTAGGAGCAGAAAATTTAACTTTATAGTTTTTAGTTTCTGTTTCTTTCTTATATGCAGGGTCTTCTTTGTAAATAGGTACTTTTACATTTTTATTTACAAAGTAAGATGTATCAACGTATTCAGAAGATTTATTATTTATAAAATAACCTACATTATTTTTATCTTTTGGATTATAAATTCTATTGTCATCAACATAATAAGTTTTTACTTTTATACCATCTTTTGCTAATGGACTTTCACTGATAACTTTAGTTGTTCCATCACTTTCAGTTTCAATTATTCTATATAGTGTACCTTTTATTTGAACATATTCTCCAGAATTTCTTTCATTAAGTAAGGAATTAGTTTTTGCTTTTTTATAATCACTTAGGTAGTATGGTTCTTCAGAAGTTCCATTTCCACCTTTTATTAAAGTATTTCCATCTATTGTTATAATTGGTCTAACACCAAAGTTATATTTTTGAGCAAGATTTATATATGGAGTATCACCCATTGTAAAGAAATTTCTTACTACATATGCTTCATTTTTACCTTTAGCTGTTGATGTCCAACTCATAGTAAATGGTTGCATAAAATTATCTTCACCATTTGCTTTGTTAACATCAACGATTGATGGAATATAAACTTTTTTCTTACCAGTATATGAACTACATTCAGTAGTATTTAATGTTTCATCAGTTGCCTTCATATTACAGTATTTATTTTCAACTATTAGTTTTCTAGATCTACTAGTTAAATGTTTATAGAATACATCACTTAACCAATCTTCTATTCCATCATAGTTAACATTGGCAATATCCATATCTGATACTATTCTTACATTGTCTCCATCCATATCAAGTATTCTAAATAACATATTAGAAAAATATATGTAATTATTTTCAGGATTACCAGTAAAGTTTGTTTTATCTCCTAGAAGAGTTTTTACTGTTGATTTTAATCTTTCTACTACTTCAACATTTCTTTTAACAGTTGTTTTATTATTTAAACTATCTAAAACTGTATAAGTAATTGTATAACTACCAGTAGTATTAGTATCTACTTCTCCGGTTACAGTAACTTTCTTGGTATCTATTTTACCATCTTTATTATCAACAACACTTTTTATACCAGGATCTTTAAACTTTTCTCCTCTAGTAATAGTAATATCTTCTTCACCATTAAGTGTTATTTCTGGGCCTTTATAATCAACAGTTGATGATAAAGCTCCACATTTTAAATAAGTATAGTACTTATATTCACCATTTTCTCTTCTTACTTTAACCCAACTGTCTTTTAGTGAACATGGTTCTTTAGTATACGGTATATAAAAGTCTTCTTTTATATAAGATCCAAAGAATAAATCTTGTAATGATATAGTTTTAATCCTTTCTCCAGTTGGTAATTCTCCTGGTTTAATAACAAAGTATCTTTCTGCTGCTTTTTTCATTGTTTTTTCATATCCTCTAAATGATACTAAAGGATAAATTATTAAAAACCAAACAAATAAAGCAACAATAGCAATCACAACAGTAAGTTTTAAATATTTTTTTACCTTTTTATTCATAGACTATGCTCCTTCTTTTAAATTATAAATGTACTGATCATTTCTAATAGTATAGACAATATTTATTTCTTTAGCTTTTTCTATTTCACTTGGAGCTTTGATATATAAATATTTTCCATAATATTTTGATGTTACGCAACTTTCTAAATCAATAGTCTTTTCAGTACCTTTATCATCCTTATAATTAATTTTACCATAACTGGTTGAAAAGTCAATCATATTATTTCCATCTAATTCAACTGAAGAATAGCTTAAATAAATTATTTTTTCATTAGTTTTGGCTTTGTACTCATGAGTACTATCTTCACATCTAGTTGTATTACATAATCTTGTTCTATAATTGATAGAATCTACTATGGAAAAATCATCAAATATAATATTTTCCTCTTCTTCATTATATTTAAATTCTAAGCTATCACCAAAATTTAGAACATCATGTTTTTTTATTTTTGATAAATCATTTATTTTTAATTTAATTTTTCTTAAGTGATTATCTCCTTCTAGTTCTTGATAATATAAGACAAATCTATTTCTATTAAGTTTTTTATCTACTCTAAATATAATAATTAAATTAAGAGACTGATCTCTACTTAATTCTTGAACTGAATCCATAGTTTTACCTAAATCTTTAAAATCTTTTTCATAAGTTTTAGATGTAGTTGAATAGTTATTAATACCATTCATAACATGAAAATTACTTAGATTAACTTCTCTTTTTTGATAATTATTTTTTATAGTCATATCAATTATAACAAAATTATTTTTATCAGAGATAACATCTCCTTTAAAGTCTTTATCAGTATAATAACTATTATTAATGGTTATAGTATAACCATTAGCATTAAAACTTTGTCCTTGTTTATAAGACCTATTAGTAATAAAGACATAAGTATATAGATTTTTAAGAAGAATAATGGATATTATTACTATAACAGTATTACAAATAAGTTTATGTTCTTGATAAAAGTAATTAACATTTCTTAGTAGTCTCTTAAAAGTTCTTTTGAAAGATTCTTTATCAATATCAATATTAATTTCAAATTCTTCTCGATCTTCACTAAGTAGTTCTAAGTATTCTTCGTCTTGATTAAAGTTAAACTTCCTTAAGTCAATACCAAATATTCTAATAAAATAAATTATAAAGACTGGATATTGAAAAAATGATAAAATTCCCAGTAAATCTCTAATCATTCTGATGTTAGTAGTTTCAGTTCCTCCCATATAGGTTCTAAAGAAACTAGCAGTCCACATAAAAATGAAAAAGATTAATGAGTAAGTAATTAATGGTAATAAGTATAGTTTCCATGGCTTATTTTTTCTTTTTAAAAGAAGAACTAAGAGGAAACTTGTTACTATGACAACTATTAAAAGAAGATAGACAAAGAAGTTAATATATCTACTAATTGGTTCATTGTAGGAATCATAGCTTCCTAATTGCATAAATTCACTTACAAAACCATTTACTTGTGAAACTTTATAATAGATAAAAGCACATACTAAAAGTAAGAAGATATGAATCTTTTTAAAGTTTTTAATTAAAAAAGCATAGGGTTTTCTAATGACCATATAAAATTCCACTCCTCTATTATTCTTACTATAGTATAAACCAATTAGAATAATTTTTAAAGTGTTTTTGAAAAAAAAGAAGAGTAAAAACTCTTCATGGTATGTTTGATAAGTGTAGTTGCCTAAAAAAGCTTTGCTAATTCTTTGCAAAAAGCTCTACTAAAGCTTTACTAAATTTATAATATTATTTTCTAAGCATATCAACAAATCTCTAGTGATCTTTGCAAAAAACTTTACTAATTCTTTGCAAAAATATTATATTTAATTTTTCATATTTTCTATTAATAATCCAATATTTGAACCTATGCTATCTTTTAGACCTTTTAAATCTTCACAATAATTTTTTTCTCTTTTTATAGCATCGTCAATTTTATCAATAAACATATCAAAGTTCAAATTAGATTTATCGTATCCTATTATTTCAGAAAGCATCTTATCAGAATACTTTCTAGCTTTTTTCTTTGAATTAACTCTTTTATTTTCCAATAATTTATCAAAATCTAAAGTATCAAATTCTTTAAAATGCATTAATAACCATACTTCAAAGCAAGGATTACTTATATACAGTTTAATATTATTATCATTGCATTCTTCTACTAAATTATCATATTGCTCTGATTTAAAACTACCTTTATCTCTATCAACAATTAAATTAATAATGTCAATTTCTGGATTATAATCTAAAATAATTCTTTGAAGTTCTAAATAGTCAATAATATCTTTAGCCAAATTTTGAAAGACATCATTTTTATAAATATCTAATATGATATTATCTATCTCACGTAAGTCTATTAAGTCATTAGCATAATTTTGAATGTAAGTTTTTGCAACATTTATTAATTCTTCTTTATTTGACATATCTTCATTTTTTATAAAATCAATAATGCAATTATACAAATTTTCTTTGCTGATAACATTTTCTTTACTCTGACTCTTAATATCATTAGCCATCTTTAAAGCATATTTAGGATGACTTTTAGTTGTATCTTCTAGACTTCTAAGAACACTTATTAAAGATATTGACTCATTTATTGCTAGTTTTTTTCTATTACCTATTATGCCTTGAAAATACATTGGTTCAGTTACTTCTCCTTCATAGATTAAGAAATATTTAGGAACTTCATTCATTATTTCACTGGGTCTTTCAGCAAATTTACTACTTGTCTGTACTCTCATTTTCTACTCCAGGAAAATCTATAAAGATAGGAACAGCACCATATCTTCCATCTAAATAAGCCTTATCTATTTTTCTATCAAATCTAGCATCGTCTTTAAATTGTTCTAATGAATATAATTTTGTTGATCCATCATTTTGTTTTTCTGAAAACCACACTTCATCTCTTCTTAAAACATTATAGCTTAATAGTCTAGATTCATGAGTCGTAATTATTAATTGAATGTTTTTATCTTTTAATAAATTTAAAAACGTATTAACAAATCTAACTGTAAGAGATGGGTGCAAGCTTCTATCTATCTCATCAATAACAAAAACTTTATTATTTGATAATAATATATCAATTAGTTCTAAGATTCTAATTGTCCCATCAGATTCTTCATAAGTATCAAAATATACATCAGAGTTGTTATGTAATACTTTTATAACTTTAACTTCAAGATTTTCATCTTTATTATTTCCTTTTATCGTATATATGCAATTTTCAATCCTTAGAGCTATATCAAATTTAGAGGAACTACTTCTTATCTGATTTATATCAAATATAAGATCTCCATATTGTGAAGGAGAAAGTTTTTCTTTAATTTCTGACATACTAGATTTACATTCTAGTAAATCATCAATATCTAGACCAAGCTTCTTTAGTAATGGCTTAATATCATTTTTAAATTGTGAAAAATAGTTAAAATTTATTGTTCTATCTTGATTAGGTAACACTAATTGCAAATCGTTTTCAAAGAAGCCATAGACATTTTCAAAATCAGCAAAAGAAGAAGTTTTAATATCATTCATTCTTATTCTTCTTGTCATTTCAGCAAGGAAAAATATTTTGTTGTTATTTGATATATCACTTTTACATACATTAAATCTACTTGCATCAATTTTATCTTTTATTTTTAAATCAGTATTAATAGTGTTTTTAATAGCATCTCTTTCAAATATAACTAATTGATTGTTTTTTGTCATATCAATAAGCCATTCTGAAACTATTTCTTTCTTATTAATATTTACTTCAAAACCATATGAATATAATTTATTATTTTTCTCAATTTCATATTCAAAATAGGAAGGTAATTCTTTATTCTTTTCATATACTCTAAAATATTGATTTGAAAATAAACCTTGAATATTATTAAGTAATAATTGTTTACCTAAATCAATTGCTAAAACTAGGTTTGATTTTCCTGATGCATTAGCTCCATATATTGAACTGAATTTTAATATTTTAATATTATTGATATCCGATATATGATTTTGAAAGTTTCTTGTTTTACCAGCAATCATTGAAAAATGTTGCATATCATTAAATGACCTAAAATTTTTAACTTTAAATCCAATTAACATAAATTATGTTCTCCTTTATGATTATTTTACTACATTATATTATATTTTTTCTCATTTGTGAATATTATTATACATATTTTTTGCAAAAAAGCAAGTTTTTTTACGATTTTTTCACATATACTAATTCAAACAAATTTCTACACGTGAATTTATCAGTTTTGAAACTTTACACAGTGATTTAGCAATAGAATATATAAGTCATATTTACATTGAAGAAAATAAAAAATTAAAAAAATGATGAATAATTTTATATTAATATAATATACTTGTAGATGGGATACTTGTGAAGGATTAACGATGTGTTGGCAATGCCAATAAGCATATTTTATATGTGAGCATTCATCTCGCCTGGGGTATCCCATCATTTTTATATGTAATGTTAGATTCCCTAAAAATAAATTTTAGGGATTTTTCTTTTGAAATAAAATGAAGTGCAAAAACTCTACAAAAAGCTTTACTAAACTTATAGTATTATTTTCTAAGTATATCAACAGATTTTTAATGAGCTTTGCAAAAAACTTTGCAAAAACTCTACAAAATTATCTTTTTTTAGTTAATGTTTTTCCTTTGTAGAAAGCTCCAATAAATTGATGCCCAGCTTTAGATGGATTATTTAAACCATATGGACTAGCAACAAAGTCTGAGTAATAATCTTCTGTTGTGATGGTATCAGTTAAGTCATAATAAACCTGATTTTCTTGTAGATTACGGAGTGCTAATTGTTTTTTAATGGCTTTTCTTAAGTCAATTTTATATAGCTCGCCATCTTTAGTAATGGCTTCTTCCCAAATGTCAAAGTCTTTTACCCATTGTGGAATATTTTTATATGTCCAATTAGGACCGGCACACGCACTAACATAGGCAAAGAGATTTTTATCTTCGCTATTAGCAAATCTAGTTAGACTATCTGCAATCATCATAGGCATATGAGCATCAATTAACTCTGCTGAGCAGTGAGCGATTGCTGTTATATGCTTTTTGATATCACTTATTATAACAACAGGATAATCGGAAACAGGATGACCCCCTACTATTTCAGGAGCTTTATCAGTAATAATTAAAATATCTTCGTCTATATCACTCCAACCATTAGGATTTTTTTTAACATAATCCTCACTTAACTCAAAATAACTTCCTATTTCTCCACCATTACCTTTTAAATAGTTTTTACTATCATTTTGACTAGCCATGTACATTTTATGTCCATCAAAGCCATAGTCGTTACCAAAAGATAAACGGTGCTTTAGAAATTCTTCTTGTATTTCTTCTTCAGTCAAGTCTTTAGGATAAAAATTTTTATTAGTATTCATATTACCATAAATATTCTTACTATTTATATATCTTATTTCCATATAATCTCCTAATTTCCGAAAAAAAGGCCTTAATTAGCCTTTTTTTCTTTATTTTTGTGTAAACTACTAAATTGAACATATAAACCCAGTATTGCTAGAACGATAAATGGTATAACGATAAAAATTAGTTTATTAAAATTAAAGTAATTAGCAACACTCATAGTAATAGAATATGCTCCTCCAAGGGAAGTCGCTACTGCAATCATTGGTTCATATAAGTAAATAGCTATAACGCCAAAAGTAATTCCTACTACAATGGCGATTAATAGCGTATACCATGCTTCAGGTAAAGTAAGTGATATCATGACAAATCCTATTACAAATAAGCTAATGAACCAAGCTGTTTTTTGTAATTTAGTGCTAATTAAAGCAAATACTAAACCTAAAGCTACTTGAAGAATAATTTTTAAAGTACTATCCATTGATGCATGTTCAATGAAGAATGCTAAACCAAAGTAGCCTATCATGAACCATGATATTGCTAAGACAAGTTTTTTCATTTTAAGTCCAAAAAAGCAAGTAACACTTCCTGGCAAAATACCAAGTAAAAAATTAAATAATTCCATACAATCAAAATCCTTTCTGATTGTATTGTATCAACTTTTCTCAGAAAAAGAAATAATCTTTTTAAAATTTTATATGTTTTTCAATATATGTTTCTACCTCATCAATATTTAAAATAATTTGTTCCATAGTATCACGGTCTCTTACCGTTACTGTATTATTGTTTAAGGTCTCATCATCAATAGTTATACAAAAAGGTGTTCCAATAGCGTCTTGTCTACGATATCTTTTACCAATAGATGCTGTTTCGTCATATACTACAGGGAATATTCCTTTTAATTTATCATAAATCTCTTCAGCTTTTTCTCCATGGTATTTTTTATTTAATGGTAAAATAGCGGCTTTATATGGAGCAAGGTAAGGATGTAGTTTCATGACTTCTCTTATTTCACCATTTTCTAGTTTTTCTTGAGTATAAGCATTATCAAGTACTGCTAGAACTAGACGATCACAACCTACTGTTGATTCTATTATGTATGGAATATATTTTTCATTAGTATCAGGATCAAGATATTCTTGTTTTACTGAAGAGTATTCTTGATGTCTTGATAAATCATAGTTAGTTCTATTGTGAGTACCATTTATTTCTCCCCAACCAAAGGAAAATTTATATTCAATATCACAGGCTTCTTTTGCGTAAAAAGCTAATTTTTCATGGTCATGAAAACGAAGTTTTTCTTCACTTATGCCTAAATCCATGAAATATTTTTTAGCGTAGTCTTTAAAATAAGCATAAAGTTCACTATCAGTTCCTTCTTTACAGAAAGTTTGATATTCCATTTGTTCAAATTCGATAGTTCTAAAGGTAAAGTTACCAGGAGTTATTTCATTACGAAAGGCTTTTCCTACTTGACCGATACTGAAAGGTATTTTGGCACGCATAGTTCTTTGGACATTTAAAAAGTTAACATATTCTCCTTGAGCATTTTCCGGACGTAGATAAACTTTGTTTTTACCATCTTCTACGACACCACGGTGAGTTTCAAACATTAAGTTAAATTGACGTAAGCCAGTAAAATCACTTTTGCCACATTTAGGGCATGGTACTTTATGCTCCTTAATGTACTCACACATTTCTTCATTCGTCATACCATCAGCTTTAGCAGTAGGATCAAATTCATCAATTAAGTTATCAACACGATGCCTTGTTTTACAGTTTTTACAGTCAATTAAAGGGTCTGAAAAACTATCAACATGACCACTAGCTTCCCATACACGAGGATGCATAAGAATAGCGGCATCTATTTCATAAGCATTTTTTCTTTCTTGAATAAATCTTTTGCGCCAAGTATCTTTAATAGCATTTTTTATTCTCGAACCTAGAGGACCATAATCCCATGTATTGGCAAGACCCCCATAAATTTCACTTCCTTGAAAAATAAATCCATATTGTTTACAATAATTTACTAATTTTTCCATAGTTAATTCTTCCATCTATATTTCCTCCTTTAACATATTAATTATTTTTTCTTGATCACTTTCAATGGTAATATAAGAAGATGGTGGATTATCGATAAATCCTTTTTTATATAAATTATAAAGTTCTTCTATAATAGTAGTAAAGAAGAAGTTACAATTATATACAATTACTTTTTTCTTATCATGTATTCTATTTTCTTCTAAAGCAGAAAATAGTTCAGCTAAAGTACCAATACCGCCTGGTAAAAACAGTAAGATATCACTTTCTTCATATATTTTTTTAAAACGCTCTGAGGTACTTTCAACAGCTATTTCTTTAGTATATTTTTGATCTTTACATGTAATCTTATCAAAGTTAGTTGTTATACCTATTACTTCTTTATTATTTTTAGAAAAGGCATCAAATGATGTTTTCATTAAGCCTTTGTTATAAGCTCCAAATACTAAATTAATATTAGGAATATTGGCTATTTTTTCAATAAGAGTACTACACTCTTTCAATAAATTATCTTCAATATTTTCTTTTGAAGTTGATGCGATAAATAAGTTCATAATATTATTACCTCCTAAAGAAGAAAAAACTTCTAGAAAATATAAGGACGAAAAGTTTTTCCGCGGTTCCACCTTACTTATTCTAGAAGAATCAGCTCTTTTTATACTGCTATTCAGTTTTCCACACTGATCATCGCACTTATTAAGTTAATAATACAATAGAAGTTTCATTGTGTCAAGCTGAAAACTTGAGAAATTTTTATGGTGTCTTTACTAATAACTTTTTAATAATTACTCTAATTTTGCTCATATTCAAGTACTGGCTATATAACCAGTACTTGAATAACTAAAAACCACCTAATTAAAGATGGCTTTATATTCTTATGAAGATATTTTCTGTATTTGCTTTATAAAACTTTTACTCTTTAGATACAATCCTGTATATCTATCATAGTAATCGTCTAAAAAATTATTAATTTCTCTACTTATATCTTCTTTTATATCTAGCTTCGTTATATTTTTTATTTCCACATAGTAATACATTCTTATCATTTTAATAACATCATTACTTGTTATAGCATCACTACTTCTACAATTAATGCAAACATAACCTCCACTGCTAGGAGATAGTGAAACAATATTCTTAGTACTACCACATATGTTGCAGCAATCTATATTTACTCTTACACCTAAGTAATCTAAAAACTTAAGTTCTAAAATATTAGTTAAAACTAAAGGATTAAAACCTTCCTCTATTTTTAAAAGAGTATCTCTTAAAAGAAAATATATATCGGTACTATCATTTTGCTTAGTAACTTGATTAGTTAAATCTAATAAATAAGAAGCATAACTTATTTTTTCTAAATCAGTAGATATTTTACTAAATGAATTAATTATATCAATACCAATTAATGTAGATAAACCTTGTTCTTTATAATAAAGATGGATATTACCATAAATTAGTTTTCTACTTACACCCCTTAGTTTACTTTTTAAATTACGACATCCCTTAGAAATAACTCCAATTAAGCCATGTTCTTTAGTTAAAATATTTAAAATTTTACTAGCTTCGCTATAATTAATTTCACTTAAAATAATACCTTCTATACTTTCTATTTTCATTTAATCACACTTTCTGATTTGCTTTAATAAATTGTAATATTTTATATCACCTGTTTTTATAAACAATTGCCATAAAATTTCCGTACTCATATAATCACCTCTATTAATATAGTGGTGATTATTATAAGATTTTATTCATTTTCTTTTAAACCTAATTCTAAAAAGTATTTTTCCTCATCACGCCAATTCTTTAAAGTCTTAACATACGTTTCTAAGAAAACTTTCTTACCTAAGAATTTTTCCATATCAACTCTAGCTTTAGAGCCAATTTCCTTTAAAAGAGAACCATTTTTACCAATAATAATTTTTTTAATATTATCTCTTTCCACAACAATTAATACTTGAATATGAATATAATCTTTATCTTCTTCATAATTTTCCACATAACAAGATACTGTATGAGGAATTTCTTCTTTAGTTAATTCTAATATTTTTTCTCTAACAAACTCGGCCATAATAAATCTAGTTGAAACATTAGTTAATTCTTCTTCACTATATATTTTATCCATTTCTTCTAAATTTTCTTTTATACAAGAAATTAAAACATCAAGATTATCTTTTTTTAATGAAGAAATAGGAATTATTTCTTGGAAAGTAGCTAGGTCTTTTAGAGTATTTATATCATTTAATAATTTTTCTTTATCCTTAACTAAATCAATTTTATTTAAAAGAAGAAATATTGGAATATTTTTATCTTTAATTTTATCAAGAATAAATTTATCTCCTTTACCAAAGCCTTTAGATATATCTACCATAAATAAAATGACGTCAACACCTTCTGTCTTTTCATAAGCTTTTTTATTTAAAAGATTACCTAGTTTATGAGATGGTTTATGAATACCAGGAGTATCGACAAAAATAATTTGCGAATTATTATCGTTATAAATTCCCTCAATAATATTTCTTGTTGTACCACTAACATTAGAAGTAATTGCTAATTTCATTCCAAGAAGAGAATTAAGTAAGGTGCTTTTTCCAACATTAGGTCGACCTACTATACTTACAAAACCACATTTCATTGTAAATCAGCACTCCCAAAAGGATAAGGACATAAATCTTTCTTAATAAATTCCTCTTTATTTCCCTCTACGTCATAGCAATATATTTTAACATTATCAGTAAAAAATTCTTCAAAAACTTGACGACATATAAAACAAGGCATCGCAATATTTTTAGCCATAATATGAATTTCTTTAAAATCACCTTTTCGATAATTTTCACTAACAGCCTTGAATATTGCTACTCTCTCAGCACAAACAGTAGCCCCAAAACTAGCATTTTCAATATTTACTCCTGTAAACTTTTTACCATCATTACAAACAAGTATGGCACTAACAGGATAATTTGAATAAGGTATATAACAATTTTTTTGTAATTCTAATAATTCTTCTTTCATATCTATACTCCTAACATTTTTATAATATGGGGAATAAAAATAATTAAACCAATAATAGCAGAAATAATAGCCATCATTAAAACTCCCGCACTAGCTGTATCTTTTGCCGCTTTTGCTAAAGGATGAATTTCTGGAGAAGCTAAATCAACAACATACTCAATAGCGGTATTAAAAAACTCAGCCATTAAGACTAAACCAATTAATATTAAACAACTAATCCACTCTAAATAGCTTATCTTAAAAATAAAGCCTGCTATAATAACTAATATCGCAATAGCCGTATGTATTTTTAAATTTTGTTCTCCAATATAAGCTTGAACAATACCAATACCAGCATACTTAAAACTATTACGCAATCTTTTTTTATCTACTTTTAAACCTTTAATTGATATCTTCTTATCTTGTAATTCCATATTCTTCTAGGACCTCCTCTTGCTTTTTAAACATAACTTCTTCATCTTCTTTATTCATATGATCATATCCTAATAAATGATAAAATCCATGAACGGCTAAAAAAGATAACTCTCGCAATAGTGAATGCCCATATTTTATACTTTGCTCTTTAGCCTTGTCAAGGGAAATGTAAATATCTCCAAGAATACGGAAATTGCCTGGTAAAATAATACTATCTTCGTCTTCTAAAGCAAAAGTTATAACATCCGTTTCTACATCTTTATTTCGATAAGTACTATTTAAATACTTAATATACTCATTATCAACAATAATTAAATTAAAAGAGACATCTTTCAACTTTTCTTTCTTACAAGCTCTTTCTAATACTTTTTTAACTGTTTTTAATTCTTCAACTTCTTCTAAAGTTTGATTTACTACTTCTATTTTCATACTCTCTCCTACTACAATAATGTTATAATTCCAATTAAAATAATAATTGATATAATATTTAAAAACCACTCTTTCTTAAAGACACTTGGTACTAAACTACCAATTCTTTCTAGACCTAAATAACTCGCAAATCCTAATAAACCACCTATTAAATTTAACAATATATCGTCAACATCAAAAACTCTTCCAATGGACATCTGAACAAGTTCAATAGAAAAACTCGCAATCAAAGTTAAAATAATTACTAAATAAGGCTTTTTATTTTTAAAATAATAACTTATAAAGAAACCATAAGGTAAAAACATAATTAAATTACCCAAAACATTTTTAAAGAAAAGAGGACTTAAAAAATTATATCTAAATATTTCTTTAAAAGGAATAAAATTATTACTAGACCAAGCTGTATCATCCCTAAAAGTTACTACTTGGAATAAACACAATATATAGATTATAAAACTTAACATTAAAAGCTCTTTATATAAAACTACTCTTTCTTTATTTTTAATAATATATGAAATACGAAAAGAAACAATAATTACTAAAGAAATTATAGTCATTGGCCAAGTAAAACCAACGACACCATGAATAGTATTAGTAAGTCCTCTTAGCACCTTATCACTCCTTTTCTTCTTTGTTTTGTTCTATATTTAAATTAGATATATCTTGATACGCTGTAATATCTTCTTTTACTTTAACAAATACTTCTACTTCTATTCTACTACCCTTTCTTACTTTTTTCAAAACTTTTTTCGATATTACCTTAGACTTAGTTGGAAGTCTATTTAATAATGTTTTACTCGCCTTACTTAAAGCCTCTTTATCAATATCTTTCAAGGTATATGTCTTTTTTATTACTTTAGTTTTAATATACTTAGTAAAATTAATATTAACTGGTAATAAGCTACTTAGTACTAAAGGATGACTTTCTTTTATAAAAGTTTTATATTTATTAAAAATATTTAAATGTTTAGAAAAAATATTTATTTCTAATCCATAAGTATACTCATTCATTTTTATTTTTTCTTGATAGTTAACAGGAAAATTCATTTTTACTTTATACCAAACTTCTCCATATACTTTTCCACTAGCGCATCTTTTAGCGACAATATCTTCTTTGTTATGAATAAGGCCACTTATTAACACATCGCCTTTTTCCACATAATCATTTATCTTAACAGCTACTTCTCCTGAAGTTGCTTCTATTTCTAAGATACGTGCTGCTTTCTTCGCAACAACATTTCGCATTTTACAAGCACTAATAGGTTTATTTTTCTTTCTTTGCTCAACTTGAACAATATACTTAGTACCTTTTCTTTGTATTTCTAACCACTCTATATTGCTTACTTCTTTATGTAAAATTTTATCAACTAAACTATCAATATACTTATCATTCTTTACAAAATGATACTTCTTTAATCCATAGTAAGCTAAATCATTTCTTACTAAAGAAACTATATCTTTATTAGTATGAACTACTTTTACATCAAAAATAATATTACTAAGAAAAATATTTAAAAAAATAGCTAAGATAAAGCCTATAACAAAAAAATAATTTTTCTTTATTAAATACTTATATTTTACAGGTCCTAGTCTTTTTACTATTTCTATTTTATAAGACGTTTTTATCTCTTTTATCTTAGCATAATCTTTAGTATCAATAACAATATAAGCTTCCTTATAATTATTTTCTAAATCATATATATTAATTTTTCTTTTAATTAGTTCTCTTATAAAATAACTAGTATTTTTACCAGTAATTTTTATTTGGTATTTATTCATTGGAAACCTCTATACTAGTAATTTCTCCAATAATTAAAATTTCTTCTTCTAATAATTTATTTAAACTAAGTTTTTTTCCATGAATAGTTATTTTCTTTAAGCCACCTGTTAAGAGAACTTTTTCTTCTTCTAAAGAAATAATAGAAGAAAAATTAATAACATCTACTTTATCAGGGTAAACAGTAAAGCGAAACTCTCTATCTTCAACATAATTTTTTATATTCTCTAGCACGAAAAATCACCTAGTAAAGTATATGTTTAGATAGAAAAGAAATACTTAAAACCCTAGTATTTCTTATTGTAACTTTTCTCTTATAATATCGCTAACTTCTTTCATATCTGTTTTACCTTTTAAAGTAGAAGTTGCCTCTTTCATAAGTTTTCCCATGTCCTTTGGACCTTCTGGTTTAATAGAAGCAAAAATCTTATCAATAGCTTCTTTTACTTCTTCTTTAGTTAACTGAGGTGGAAGATATTCTTGTAGTATTTCTAACTCTCTTTGTGTTTTCTCCACTAAATCAAACCTATTAGCTTTTTCAAATTCAACTATACTATCTTTACGAGATTTTATCTCTCTATTAACAACATCAATTACCAATTCGTCATTATACTCACGTTTCTTATCAATATGTTCTAAATCAACAGCTGCTTTTACCATTCTAATTACTGTTAATCTTTCTTTATCTTTTTCTTTCATGGCTTTAACCATATCATTTTTTAATCTCTCTACCATAATTTCTCCTTTTCTAAAAAATAGAGATATTAATTATCTCTATTTCTATTTGCTCTATCTCTCTTACGAGTATTCTTAATGCCTTCTTTTTTTGCAGCTCTTCTTCTAACTCCTGGTTTATCGTAAGCTTCTCTTTTTTTCCATTCAGAAGGGACGCCATCTCTTGCCACTTTTTGTTTGAACTTTCTTAGAGCTTGGTCTAAGTTACCTCTAACAGTTACTTTAGTCGCCATTTAATCATATCCCTCCCTTCGCTTTAACTAAAATGAATTATACCAAAAGTTTTCTTTATTTTCAACATTTTTTTGGCTTTTTTAGTAAAAAAGTTACTTTAATGGGCATAAATCGTTCTCTTGAAGTCTTCTAATACCTGAACCTATCGCATAACCAGCTCCTCTTAAAAGTTCAACTATTCCTTTAAAAGCATTTAAAATTGTTCCTGATATAGAAGTTGTTCCTCCCGTTATTTCTTCTAATTTTTTATCATTTAACGCAACCATTTAATCACACCTTTCTGGGTTAGTATAACCATTTATTAAGCCCGCTATAAATATAACTACAGCCGTAACTACCAACGCTATTCCACCCCAACTTCCCCCTGTTATACTTTCCATAGTTTTATAATCAATATTTTCCATTTATTCCTCCTTCCAAATAGTTTTAAAAATACTAATTAGGCTTTCTTTTTTCTTTTTCAAAGAAATGTTTAAAGCATCATTATCTTTATATTTATTAGAAAAATTAAAATTAACTATTATTTGATGGTACTTAGTATTTTTCTTAGTCAAAATATTTTTATAAACTTTTTTAATAGTAAACTTTTTCTTCTTCGCATCACATAAAAGTACTCCATTATTATAAAAATACTTTGCTTCACTTTCCTTTACCATAAAAATAACATTTTCTGAAGAAACAACACCAGTATAAGTAATATAAGAAAAATGTTTATTTAAAATTAGAAAAAAGATAAATATTAAGAAACAAACAATAAATATAAATGATAAAACATAAAGTGCAAACTTACTTTCATAATTTCTTAGTTTCACTAACACCACCACTTTCTATTTTTAAAACTCTATCAAACATTTTTTTATTATTAAATCTATGTGATATAACAATAATAATTTTTCCTTCTAAATATTTAAAAATATTTTCCAATATCTTTTTTTCTCTTAAAACATCAATTTGTCCAAAAGCCTCGTCAAAAATATAAATATTACTCTTTCTAAGAATACTTCGAGCTAAAATTATTCTTTGACGTTCACCATTACTAAAATTAAAACCATTTTCTTCAATTAAAACATCATAATTATTATCAACTATTTCATTAACTAAACATATCTTACAAACTTCTTCTACTTCTTCTTGCTTAATATCTTTAAAAAGACAAATATTATTTTTAATGGTATCAGTAAACAAATATTCATTTGAAGAAACATAAGTTATATTTTTACGAATATTTTCTAAATGATAGTGATTAATATCTATACCAGCAATATATACCATGTTAGAGACCACTTCAACATATCTCATAAGAATCTTAACTAAAGTACTTTTACCACTTCCTGATGGACCACTTATTAAAATTCGTTGACCTTTTTTTATTTCTAAATTTACATCTTTAAATAGATATCTAGTTCCTATCTTATAAGTAAAGTTTTTAAAAACAATATCACCTGTTAAATCATAAGACAAGTAAAAGTAATTTTTACTAAAATTTTCATTTTTAATCAAATAAAGATCTTCAATTCTATTTAGACAGTTAGAAAAATCAGAGAAACTTTCAATAAGATTAAAAGCTCTATTAGCAGATGTTTGAAAATATAAGAAGAAAGATTGATATATAATTAATTTACCTAAAGATAAGTCATTTTTAATTACTAAAATAGAACCAATGAAAAAGATTAATACTGTTAGATTTTCATTAATAAAGTTCTTAATAAAGGAAATTTTTTCAACATTACATGAGTATTTATAAAAGGCTTCTATTGCCTCTTGATATTTTAATTTAAATCTATCAATTAATCTTTTCTCTAAATGACTTCCTTTAATAGTATCAACATTTGATGCCGCCTCTACTAAGTATGAATTAATTATATCTTCATTTGTGCTTACTTTTCTTAATAATTTTTTCTTCCTTTTAGCATTTAATTTTAAAATAACTATCATAATAATAAAAGATATTATAATGGTTATTCCTAGTATGGGTTGAAACTTTATCATAAGAGTAGAAAAAACTATTAAGCTAAAAATATCAATTGATATGAAAGAGAGCAAATTACTTAAAAACATTTTAATTGTAGTTAAATCTTTAAACCGCGCTATCACCTCACCTGTCGTTCTATTTTTATAAAATAAGTAAGGAAGTAAGATAATTTGCTTGAACGATAAGAATGTTGCTTCATCATCAAACGTAGAAAGGAGTTTATTTAACAAAATTATTCTTATTGAATTCGCAACATTTTTAAAGAGGTAAATAATGAGTAAAATAGCACTTATAGAATAAACATTATCAATTATTTTATCAGTTATTGCATACTCTAATAAATATTTGAAATGAAATGATGTAATTATACTTAGAGTAAAATAAATTAGTGTTAATAATATCAACAAAACAACATCATGCTTGTTTTCTTTAAATTTTTTCAGGATAAGGTGTAGTAAGAATTTTTTTCTTTTCATTATAGGCAATTTTTTACATGGTTCTAAAAAAAGAAAATTGCCACTAGATAATAAATTAAATTCCGAAAAAGAAATTATTTTTTTACCCTTAGCAGGGTCCATTAATGTTACTAATTTATTCTTATTATCAATTTTGTAAATAACTACAAAGTGCTTATAATTTTTATTTACTATAACATGAGCTATGCAGGGTAAGTTATTTGCGTTTATTTTTGTTATATCACCACTTTGCCCTGTTGCGGTAAATCCTAATTCACAAGCACCATTTAATAATTCATATAATGATACTCCATCTTTAGTAGTATTTGTTATTTGTCTTAGGTATTCTTTAGACACATCTCCTCCATAATATCTAACAATAGAAAGCAAACAACAAATACCACAATCTTTAATGCCATCTTGTAAAACTATTTTTATCGCCAAGCTATTTTTCTCACCTCCTAATTTATTATTTTCTTTTTATTTAAAAAAGTATGATTTTTTTGAAAAAAATTTAATTTTATTTTAAATAACTTAATTTTAGCCTTATTTTTCACATAATAAGCAAATTTTTTTAATTTTTTTTGCTTTTTTTGTTGACAAATCTTTTCATTTCGGTTAGTATAGTAATCACCAATTCGGAATTAGGCGAATTGGTCGCTAGTATCACACTAGCCAACCCCTTTTTATTCTTTTTGGAGGTCGCCCTCAGGGGGTGCGGCCTCTTAGATTAAAAACAAAAAAAGATGTTTGGCCGAAACGTCTTTTTTTCGTTTTATATATTTTTTTCTCATTAAAATGATATAATCTATTTATAAAGAAATTTACTTTTAATAAAAGGAGATAGAAATGGAAATTAGTAAGATTAAGGAAGCTTTAATTATTCAAAAAAATATAAACTTATCAGGAAACTTATACCACAAAACACAACTTGATTTTGCCTATAGTAATAACTATATTGAGGGTTCAACTATAACACTAGACGAGACATCAAGTATCTATGATACAGGAACTATTTTGACAAGTAGTGATAAAGTTATAGTTTTAAAAGACGCTACTGAAGTTAAAAATCATTTTACTTTATTTAAGTATATGCTAGATACAATCAATAACAAACTTTCAGAGGATATGATGAACAAAATGATTTATAAATAAATCATGCACAAACCTCACGGTTTGTCTTTTCTCTTTCATAAGATATTTCTATCCT
>CANQST010000009.1 GCA_947626595.1 uncultured Bacilli bacterium
CATTATATTACCACCTTTTTTTCTTTACATATTAATAATAACATAAAAAACGCATAATTTCTCATGCGTTTATCCTGACAATAAATGCCCGTTTTCAACGAGCATTTAGTTCCTTATTATCGATTTTTTCTTCTTACGAGAATTAAATTTTTAATTCAACGCCTAAAATTAAGCTAATAACTTCTTATAAAAGTCTATTGAAGCACTTGATTTTATATGTGATAAATAGTATACTTTTTTATAGGGAGTATCAGTTGTTGAGTGTCTACCTCCAATCTTTATAGAAAGGAGGTTTGATAAAAGTGAAAACTAAGACTTTTGTTATAAAAGTTCTAAATCTCACCGCTATCATTTTATTTCTCCTTATCATTATGATAGTAGTAATAAAAAAATGACACTTAATTCGCATTTGAATTAAATGTCTTCCTAACATTGGGTAGACATTCAACATAGCAAAACTGAATGCTCCCTTTTTTATTTTATGCAAGTTCCCTTGACACATTCATAATAACATAAAAACGTAACTTTTTCAAGTACGTTTTACTATTTTTAGTACCTAAAATTAAGCTAATAACTTCTTATAAAAGTCTATTGAAGCACTTGATTTTATATGTGATAAATAGTATACTTTTTTATAGGGAGTATCAGTTGTTGAGTGTCTACCTCCAATCTTTATAGAAAGGAGGTTTGATAAAAGTGAAAACTAAGACTTTTGTTATAAAAGTTCTAAATCTCACCGCTATCATTTTATTTCTCCTTATCATTATGATAGTAGTAATAAAAAAATGACACTTAATTCTTCATTGAATTAAATGTCTAAACAACATTAATTGGGTAGACATTCAACTTACCAAAACTGAATGCTCCCTTTCTTATTTTATGCAAGTTCCCTTGACATATTCATAATAACATAAAAACGTAACTTTTTCAAGTACGCTTTCTATTTTTTACTCGAATTCCGAGATTAATATCAATTGGTGCTCATATCCGGACTTGAACCGGAACTTTCTTGCGAAAAATTGATTTTGAGTCAATCGCGTCTACCAATTCCGCCATATGAGCAAATCACAAGAAAATTATATCATAATTTTCTTTTTCTATACAAGCTTTTTCTAACTATTAATAATTTCCACATATTTAGATTTATATAAATCTTTTTCCTCGTCTTCTTCTTTAATATTATCTTCCAAAAACTCCCTCATATCAGGTAAGTCTTCTATAGTCGCTAAACCAAAATAATCTAAAAACATTGAAGTCGTCTCATAAAGAATAGGTCTTCCTGGCAAATCACTTCTTCCCGTTTCTTTAATAAAGCCCTTCGCAATTAATTTTCTAATTAACTCCCTTGAGCCTACCCCTCTGATAGTATCAACTTGCACTCTAGTAATAGGTTCATTATAAGCAATAATTGCCAAAGTCTCCAAAGCAGCCTGACTTAAAGTATTAGTTTCCGGATTAAGTAACAGCTTTTGATAATACTCTCTATGTTCATACTTAGTTGTAAGTTTAAACTTATTTCCTAAAAAATCTATTCTTAATCCCCTATCTTCCGCTTCATAAGAAACCTTTAAATCTTTAATTAACTCCTTAGCTTCTTCATTTGTTATATCTAAAACATCCATTATCTGTTCTAAACTCAAACCATCTTCACCAACAACAAATAATAATCCCTCTAAAATTGCCTTATTTTTCATGTGCCACCTCACAAATTATATCTTCAAAAGTACCCTCTTGCCTAATAACAAGTTCCCTATCTTTAGCCATTTCTAATATAGCCAAAAATGTTGCCACAATATACTCTTTACTTAAAACAGGAAACAACTCAAAGAAAGAAACTTTTTGCTTTTTCATTAATACTTTCTTAATATCATATCTCCTCGAAGAAACACTTATTTCATTAACCGTAACCTTAGTCTTTAAAGGTTCACTTTCCTTCTTCCTTTGTAAATACTTCTTAAAAGCATCAATTAAATCATCTAAAGAAACATCCATTCTTATTTCCTTATCTTCATCAATATACTCTTTTATATTACTAGGAGCTTTTGTATATATCTCACTACGCAAGTTCTCTTTCTCATGTAATACCTTAGTAATTTCTTTATAAGCTTGATACTCTAATAATCTATTTACTAACTCTTCTCTTGGATCTATCTCTTCTTCCTCTTCTTCTTTCTTTTCATTAGGAAGTAAAAGTCTTGACTTAATCTCTAAAAGTTCCGATGCCATTACTAAATATTCACTCGCTATTTCTAAATTCATTTTTTCCTGTTGGTCCAAATAATCCATATACTGTTTAGTAATTTCTTCTATTTCAATATTCATAATGTCCATCTTAGCTTCTTTTATCAAATGAAGAAGTAAATCTAATGGCCCTTCAAACTCATTTATTTTAAAATTCACATTCATAACTAACACCTTTTCTAAAACATTATATCATTATTTGAAAAATTTAACAAACTACTATATACTACTTATTGGAAGTGATAATTATTATGAAAAATTTTTTAATGCGTGACGAAGCCTTTATATGTGAAAACTGCCATAAAGAAGTTAAAGCCCTAAACTATACTGCTAGAGACCATTGCCCTTTCTGCCTTTATTCCAAACATGTTGACATCAATCCAGGAGATAGAGCTAATACTTGTCATGGCCTACTTAAACCTATTGGTATAGAAAAATTTAAAGATACTTATAAAATTATTTATAAATGTGAAAAATGTAATAAATTACACAAAAATATCACCGCTAAGGATGATAACATGGATTTAATAATAGAATTATCTACTAATAATTAATTTTTAGGTTTAAATATTAAACTAAATACAAAAGAAAAAATAATTGCGGCCGTTATCCCCGTCGCCGTTAAGTCAAACATTCCCATCAAAAGCCCCATAAAGCCCATAGAATTACTCTTAGCTAAAGCTCCATGAATTAAAGAATGACCAAAACTAGTTATTGGAATTAATGCACCTCCACCTACTTTTTTAATTATAAAGTCATATATACTAAAAGTATCTAAGAATGCTCCGATAACAACAAATAAGCTAGTTATATGACCAGGCGTTAACTTAGAATTATCTAAAATCAATTGACCCATTAGACAGATAAAACCACAAAACAAAAAAGAATTAAAATATAACATTAAACCGCCTCCAAACTAATTGCGTGCGCAATAGAATAAATATTTTGCTTTTGATAAACCAAAGTCGGTGAAAACAAAGCTCCCGTTGCGACAACTAAAACTCTTTTTAGTTTTTTTTCTTTTAATAAACTATAAATATAAGAAAATGTTACTAAAGCACTACATGCTGGACCAGAACCACCTGCTTTTACCTCTTTTTGTAAAGCTAAATCATAAAGCATAACTCCACAATCATTATAATTATCTTTTAAATCAACTTTATAAGTATCAAGCATATACTCTATAACTATTTCCTTACCATATTTACCTAAGTCTCCTGTTACAATCAAATCATAATCCTTAGGACTTCTACCCGTTTCTTCAAAATGTACTTTCATTGTATCTATCGCACTAGGTGCCATTACTTTTCCCATATCATTAGGATCATTTTGGTTCATATCAACTATTCTCCCCAAAGTTGCGCACTCCACTTTAACATCAGTCTTCTCCAAACTAAGTAGACAAGCCGTTGCCCCTGTTGCGGTAAATGTCGCACTATCTGGTCTAGGAGAACCATACTCTGTTGGATTACGAAACTGTTTTTCACTACTCATATTATGAGAAGAAACCAAAGTAACTACATTTTCTACCCTTTTACTGTCTAAAAAATTAGACCCCACTATCATACCTAAAACACTGCTACTACAAGCTCCATATATTCCAATAAAAGACTTTCCTACATTACAAGAACCATAAGTAGTAGCAGTTATTTGATTTAAAAGATCTCCACCTACTATTAAATCAATATCTTCTTTTTTTAAAGACGTCTTTTTCATAAGCATTATTAAAGCATCTTTAACTAATTTTATCTCTGCTAATTCAAAAGAACTCTCTTTAAAATATAAATCATTATAAGTCTTATCAAAATACTTTTTCAAAGGACCATCCTTTTCGTATGGTCCCGCTATTGTAGCTGTTTCCTTTATATAAACATTATCATACTTAAAAGTCATAAAGCCCCTCCAATAAAATATCTAATCATACCAAAAAACCAAGCCGCAACTACTCCATATAAAATAACAGAACCCGCTAATTTAAAGATATTCATACCTATCCCATAGACTAATCCTTCTTTTTTATAATCCATCGCACTACTCGTCATAGCATGAGCAAATCCCGTTATTGGAATAAGAAGTCCACATTTAAAACGATTAACCAATTTATCAAAAAAGCCTAAAGCTGTAAATAAACTCGCAATAAAAATAAAAGTAACTATCATAATACTAGTCGCATCATTTCTTGAAATATCAAAAATACTACTATAAAAATTAATTAATCCTTCAGCTAAAGCTCCTAATATTCCACCAGATACAAACGCAACTATTCCATTTTTTCCCTTATTTTCACTAGCTTTATGATTAGAAGCAATCCTTTCATACCTTAAGTCTTTCATACTATCACCATTACTAATATGAAACAAATAGAAAAAAAAATACCTAAGTTTAAGTATTTTCTAATTTTACTCTTAATTTTTTTAATACCTTAGCCTCTTTCCTTGATACTTGGACTTGGCTCATTCCTAATTCCTTACTAGCTTCACTTTGCGTTAGCTCTTCATAATATCTTTTTAAAACAATTCTTTTTTCTTCTTCATTTAACTGTCCTAATGCAACTTTTAAATCAAGTATTTCAGGACTTAAAGAGCTATCTTCTACTTTAAAAGAGCTATTATATTCTAATTCCTCATTATCAATATTAACTACTTCACTAATACTTAAAGCTTCTTCTATCTTTTCTTCTTCTATTTCTAAAAACAAAGCTATCTCTAAATTACTTGGACTTCTTCCCAGTCGTTGTGTCATTATCTCTTTAGTTTTAATTATCTTTTGCTTTAATCTAAGTAAATCTCTACTTAATTTTAAAGAACTACTCTCTCTAATATACTTATTTACTTCCCCTAAAATATAATAATAAGCATAAGTGGAAAACTTAGTATTAAAACTACTATTATAATTCTTATAAGCTTCTATTAAGCCAATCATACCTACTTGAAATAAATCTTCTTTATCAAATCTATTAGTATATTTACTTATAACACTATATATTAATCTTTCATAATTAAGTAATTCTTCCATTATAAATTAAAACAATTTAAAGCATCAAACTGATTACTAAAAATCATATTATCTCTACAACAATACTTTTTCAATGAAAGATTAAGACCACATAAAACAACTTTTCCACAAGATAAGAATATTTCAGTTAACTTATTCTGCATTAATTTAAAAATATTTGTATCTAAATAATTAACATTATTAAAGTCAATTACAAAATAATGCATACTCTGCTTATACAAAAGATAATTAATATTACTTTCCAAAGAAGAAAGTGTCTTTTTATTTAAATCTCCCTCTAACTTAATAAATGTTATTCCTCTAATAACATTAGTAGAAATATTAAGCATTTCCTTCACCTCAAGTAAATAATAAATCAAAAAGATAAATATTACTACTAATTCGACAAAAGAAGATAAATTATTCGTATGACAAAATTCTACATTATTTTTCTTCTTTAGAATAAACCGTTATACTGCCACATCCTGAATATAAAGATCTTATCTTATTAACAGTATCATTGTTAACTACAAACAAATTATCAGTACGTATTGTTTCAACTTTTTCTTTACCCTTATTTTTCTGTAAAGAAGATAACTCTGCCATACTAATTCCCTTACCAGTACCCTTTACATTTTCAACCAGTCTTACATAAAACTTATCATTAGATGCTTCATTCTTTAATAAAACAAAAGAATAATTAGCATAATATCTTCCTCCATTAGGGCCTTTTTTAAAATCACTAGAGTTAGTATAGTCTAAACTAACCACAATACAATTACCATTAGTAGGATATTTAATTTTACCTGCTCTAACTTGATAATCAACTTGACTAATAAATTTCTTTGCATCCTCCACATAGATTTCTCTTCTATTTTTATCAACAACTCTAAGTACTGAACCAACCGCAACCGTTGTTAAAATAGATAAAAGTACTAATGCTGCGAGTAATTCAACTAACGTAAAACCATTCTTTTTCATAATCATTTCCTCCTAAAGATAAATAACTTACTAAATATATAATTTAATATAATTACTAGAATATTTGATACTACTTTAGAAATCATTTCATTAAACTTAACTACTTTTACCATTACATACATAAATCCCATATCAACGCCTAAAGATAAAAGTCTAAGTATAAAGAAAGAAGTAACTTGTAATATATTTTCTTTAGTTGTCTTATTTCTATTTTCAAAGACAAATATTTTATTAGTAATAAAAGCAAATAAAACTGATAATATCCAAGCAATTACATTACTAATAAACATCTCTATATGTAATTTTCTCAATATATAAAAAGCTACTATATTAATTAAAGTTGTTAACCCTCCAAATATTAAGTAAAGTAATATCTCTTTATATTTATTATACCAAGATATATGATTTTCTTCTTCAATATAATCACTAATCAATTTAATCATATTATCTGTATTACTAACAAACTTCTTTGGCTTAAAAGTCTTACTCTTCTCAATCAACTTACCTAATTGATTAAAATCTCTTAACTCTAAAATATACCCTTTATCAGAAAATTCCTTAATAATTTGTTTTTGATGATCATTAGTATGTTCCTTATACTTAGAAAGTCTCGCTGCCGCAATAATCTTTTTATTTTTTTTTATACCTGAAAGTATTGAACCAGCTCCTCCATGAGTTATAAGTAAATCGCAACTATCCATTAACTCATCAAACTTCTCTTCAGGAACTAAATCTAGTATTTCCATATTATTTGATTTATACTTAGTTAGTCCTGCTTGGACAATAACTTTTTCTTTTATATTACCCTTTTCTATCTCATTATCAATAGCTTTTAATAATCGACTAAAGCTCTTATCTTGAGTTCCTAAAGTTACAAATATCATTAGAAAATCCACCCCCCATAAGTTGCCTTAGGATATATTTCCTTCATACTTTCCCATTGAACAATAAACTTATCAGCTATTGGATACAAAAGACTTCCTGTAACTGTCTTAGTCCTCATATTAGCAAAAGTTTCAATATAAATTATTTTACTTCCAAATATTTTACCAATACAACATATTGGTCCAGCGGTATGAACACCAGTTGTTACTATATAGTCAGGATGTATCTTAATATATAAATAAAGACTTTTAAAAGCATTATATAATAACTTAAAAGGATAACTAAACATATGATCTTTAGTACCATAAGTTAAATAATAAACTCTATTCTTATAAACATCTTTTAAATACATATTAGACTTAGTCTTTTCTGTAATTAAATTAAAATTATACCTATTAAACATTCCCTTTAACTGTAATAATTCATTTAAATGTCCACCCGTAGAAGCTACAAACAAAACATTTCTTTTAGTCATTTTTATCACTCTTTTCTAGTAAATCAAACCAATAAGTCGCTACTTTCTTACTAGTATACTTCTTTGAAGTTTCAAAAGCTTCACTTCCTAAAGCCATTCTTTCTTCTTTTCTATCTATTAAATCTTCTACTTTCTTAATATAAGCATAAAAATTTCTATTCTTTATTAAATAGCCATTACGACCACTACTTATTAATTCACAAGCTCCCTCAGCAGAATCAAACGCAATACAAGGAACACCATGAGACATAGCCTCTATTAAAACTATACCAAACGACTCTGTATAAGAACTCATAAGATAAATAGAAGATTTATCTAACATATTATCAATATACTTTTTATCCCTAAAGCCATGTAGAGTAACTTTATCTTTTAGATTATGACTATCTATATACTCCTCTAAACTTTCCCTTTCTGGACCATCGCCAATAATATCCAAATGCCATGTAGGATAATCATTACTTATAATATTATATATTTTTAAAAGATCAAGTTGCCCCTTTTCCTTAGATAATCTTCCTACCGAAATTAATCTTTCTTCATTTAAAGGTGCTTTCTTTAAGACATCTCCATCTAACACATTAGGAATAAAAATACACTTACAATTAGTATCTTTTAACTTTTCACTATAAAAATTATAAAGATTATTAGAAACTAAAACAAAATAATTTAATTTCTTTACACTCCTTATAACATCAACAGCATATTTCATATTACCATGATAATGATTATGTTCCCATCCTATTTTAAATGCTTTACTAGGAGCATAATTACTAGATAATTCATTTAAAAAAGTTCTAGTAGAAATAATTATATCAGCATCTGTTTTCTTTAAATATTTTTTCATTAATAAATTTCTTTTTATATATATAGAAATAACTCCAAAAGTATTTTTAAAAAAACTTATAAACTTTAGTTTTTTAAAATAATTATTCCATAATTTTTTAAAAACTTTCCCATATTCCCCTCTTTGCAGAAGTACCTTATAACTTTGAACTTTTACTGGAATATCAGTATTAATTAGATATTTAATTTTAACTCTTTTATCAAATTCAAAAGCACTTTTTTCTTGTAGTTTATAAATACAAGCAATCTCTACATTATATTTTGGAGCCAGTATATTTGCTAAAGCCGCAATAGATTTTTCAATACCACCATACCCTAAATGAAGAGATAAAATTGATACTTTTCTCATAGCTTACCTCCACTAAGTTAATTTTACCAAATTTAATAAGTAAAGTCTAGAACCTGTACTGTTAATATTTTTTAGTTGTGTCACAAAATCAAGAATAATTGTGCAGCTATTTAGCACAAAATCAAAAATAATTTTACCCCTCTTTAGCACATTTTCAAGAATAATGGCAAAAAAAATACAACTGACTTTTTAAGCCAGTTGTTCAATAACTAATCTTCTTCTTTTTCTTCAGTTTCTTCTTTACCTCTATTAGATAAAAAAGTTATTTTTTCGGCTATTATTTCTACGACGTTTTCATTTCGTCCATCCTTTTCTATTCTTCTTGATTGAATACGTCCCTTTACACCAACGATATCACCTTTACTACAATACTCAGCCGTGTTGCAAGCTACAGTATCAAACGCTACACAATCTACAAAGTCCGTATCATAATTCCCATCAGCATTTTTAAAGCTCCTTGGTATAGCCAAACCAATAGTCGCTACATTAACACCCTTTTCGGACTTATTAATGGTAATATCTCTAGTAAGACGTCCCACTAAAATTATCTGGTTTAACATATCTCACCTCCTTTCAGGCATATATAATACTCAAAAAAAAAATTAATGCAAATCGCCAATTTGTAAAATTCAAGCCAAAAAAAGCTCGAAAAAATAAAATTCCCCTAGAGGAATTTTACATTTTCAAGCCACTTTTTACCCTGAAAATTAAAAATTCGTAAAATTTAAAAAATTTACAAATTTTTTTTAATTAATTGATTTAACTCAACAGCATACTCCATAGGAAGCTCTTCTCTAAACTTATCAAGGAAGCCTAAAACTATTAATTCCATAGCTCTTTTCCTTGAGATACCACGACTTTGCATATAAAACAAATTATCTTCATTTATCTTAGCAACCGTTGCTTCATGCTCAATATTACTACTTAAATTAAAACAAGAGTTTACTGGAATAGTATCACTTTTAGATAGACTATCTAATATTAAAGTATCACATTTAACATTACTACTACTATTAGTAGCGCCACTATTAATTAAAACTTTACCTCTATAAGTAGCATTCCCTCCCCCTCTCGCAATACTTTTTGAAATAATATTACTCTTCGTATTTTTACCTAAATGAATCATTCTTGCTCCACTATCTTGAACTTGATTAGAAGAAGCTACGCTTATTGTTATACATGTACCCGTAGCGTTATCACCTTTTAATACACAACACGGATACTTCATTGTAACATGACTACCAATATTACCATCAATCCACTCCATAGTACCACTATCGTCTACCAAAGCTCTTTTAGTAACTAAATTATAAACATTAGTAGCCCAGTTTTGAATAGTTGAATAACGACACTTACTATTCTTACCTACATAAATTTCCACAACCGCTGCATGAAGAGAAGACTCACTATAAGTAGGAGCTGTACAACCCTCAATATAATGAAGGTTACTATTATCATCAACTATAATCAAAGTTCTTTCAAACTGCCCCATATTACGACTATTAATTCTAAAATAACTTTGTAAAGGCCTCTCTAATGTCGTATTAGGTGGTACATAAATAAAACTACCTCCACTAAAAACTGCTCCATTTAAAGCCGCAAACTTATTTTCTCCATTATTAACAATCTTTCCAAAATATTTTTTAACTATCTCTGGATACTTCTTCATAGCAACTTCAATAGAAGTAAAAATAACTTTCTTTTCTTCAAGCTCTTTAAGCATACTATGATATATTACTTCACTTTCATACTGAACTCCCATACCACCTAGATGCTCTTCACTTTCCAAAACTCCCAACGAGTCTAGCTCATCAACTACTGGCTTTAAAACCTTGTTCCAGTCATTTTGAATTTCCTTATCTCTATCATTTCCTTTATAATAAATAATATTATCAAAGTCAAGTGAAATCTTAGGACCAAACTCAGGCATAGAAAGCTCATTAAACTTTGAAAAACTCTCTAAACGATAATCACTTACCAATTTATCTTCACCTTTAATTTCCGAAATCTTCTTTATATTATCTTCGCTTAGTCCTACTATTTCCACCTTAATCACCTACATTTCTTTTTCTGTTTTGCTATTCTTTTTTCGTCTAAAGTATCTTTAACAATAACCTTTAACATACTAATAGGATTTTCTAGATCAATTAACCTATCAAATGCATATTCCCTTCTTTGTCTTATGAAATATTTTGACTTCAAAGCAAAATCCTTTAAATCCCTCATTAGTATTTCTTCTCTTGCAAAAACATCCTTAAAATCAACATTTAAAAGTACCACGCATTCACTACCATCTTTAGGAGCTACTCCATTTACTTGGCACACCTTAGTACCGTAAGCCTCTCCATCCTTAGTCATATTACTATAAGGCATTCTTTGAAATACCGCAAATTTTTCTTCTTTTTTTCTATCAAATATATCAAAGTACTTATTATCTTCTTTAGTAAGAATTACATATTCATAATCACTAGCTAAAACTAAACCCTTATCAGTATACTCTTTAATTACTCCAATCTTAATATTATCTGTTTTGATTATCTTCTCCATCCGAAACCCTCCTAAGTATTTCATTTATTGCTTTACTTGGTAATAAAGCACAATTTTTTCTATTTGGCTGAATACCAAAATAAACATTTAACTCCCCTAATAATTCTTTATCATACTCTTCTTCATTAATCATTCTCTTGTAATTTTCTAATATATTTTTTACTTCTTCAATGCTCTTTCCAATCAAACTTCTAATTAAAATAGAACTAGCTGATGTACTTATAGCGCAAGCTTCACCATCAAAGCAAATATCTACTAACTTACCATCTTCTACTTTAACAAAAAAGTCCAAATTATCAATACAACTTTCATTATTAGAATTAACTTTTACATAACTACTATCATTAGTCTTTTCTTTTTTATAAGGATTTTGGTAATTATCTAAAATTATTTCTCTACGTAAATTACTATCTATATCCATACTATCACCTAAATTATTACTTTAAATATATCTTCACTTCTTTTTAAAACATCTACTAGTTTTAAAACATCTTCTTTATTATTATATAAATACATACTTACTCTAACTGTATTTTTAATTTTCATATCATCTTTCAACATCTTAGCGCAATGATTACCTGCTCTTACATATATGTTATAACTATTTAAATAAATAGATGTATCTTGAGCAAAAACGCCATCTATATTAAAAGCAAGTATTCCACTATCAGCTTTTTTATTATATAAAATTATATTAGGTATTTTTTCTAACTCTTCTACTAATAATTTTTTTAATTCTACTTCATGCTTATGAATATTATCCATCCCAATTTTTTCTAAATATTTAATAGCTTCCCCTAGTCCAATTACTTCCGCAATTGGTGGTGTCCCAGCCTCAAACTTAGATGGACCACTCTTTAATTCATAACTACCATCGGCTTCAAAGAATTGGTTCATTCCTCCACCATAACATAGTGGATTGCATCTATTCATATGCTCTTTTTTCATAACCAAAACTCCAACTCCAGTTGGTCCACACATCTTATGAGACGAAAAACTTAAAAAATCAATATTACTTTCCTTAAAATCAACTTTCATATGAGGTACGCTTTGAGCCCCATCCACATTAAATAAAATATTATTTTCCTTACATAACTTTCCAATAGGACTAATATCTCTAACATCACCTATAACATTACTTACATGCGCAATAGAAATAACCTTTGTCTTTGGTGTAATAGCTTCTTTAATACTATCCAAACTAAGTTCATAATCATTACCTAACTTAGCAAACTTTAAAACAATACCTATTTCTTCACTAAGCTTAATCCATGGTAAAATATTAGACGCATGCTCAGCCTTAGAAAGAATTACCTCATCCCCTTTATGTAAATAGTTCTTCATAAAGCCAAAGACAACCATATTTAAAGACATTGTACAACCACTTGTAAAAATAACTTCTTCTAAATCACAATTAACAAAGTCCCCAACTATTTTTCTAACTCCATCATATTCCTCATTTGTCCTAAGAGCTGCATCATAATCTCCTCTATGAATATTAGACGTATAATCTTCTAAATAATGAACCATTTTATCAACAACACTCCTAGGTTTAAGTGTAGTTGCGCCATTATCAAAGTATACTATATCTTTTTGTAACATAGGAAAATCTTCTCTATTCAAAATATCACCTCCTATACTTTTTCTATTTCTAAAAGAAAATCTTTTATTTTATCTAAATCTACATCATTTCCAATCAAGAAACCATTTAATAATAACTTATAACAAGAATTCCTTCTAATTCCTCTACTTTCTAAATAGAATATATCCTCATCCCTAAACTTTCCAATATAAGCCGCATGATTACTATCAACATCATAATTATCAATAATTAAATTAGGTAGAATACTACTTTTACCATCACTCATATTAATAATTTGATTATCTTGATTACATATACATTTAGAACTATCCTTTAAAACAATACCATCTACTTTAAAAGAAAAGACATTATCTTTAACATTAACTCCATGATTAAATACTTCACTATGAGTATTACTCTTATTATGAATAACTTTAATATTAAAATAATTATCGTTATAATTTATACCACTATAGTAATAATATAAATTTATATCTTCCTTATCTAAAGTAATTTCTACATTAGAACTACTATTAATAGAAAAATGATAAATAATTGTATCTTCTTTTAGACTATAGTTATAATCTTTATTATCTTTATCTACTATATATAATATTTTACTCATTTCTATCATTTCCTGTCATAATATTAACCCCAGTAAAGCCCTCTTTTTCTATTTCAAAAGCTAACGTTTCATTACCTGTCTTTAGAATTTTCTTATCCTTTAATATATGAACAAAGTCTACTTTAATATACTCTAATATTCTAGGATAATGAGTAATAATTAAAAGAGATGTAGTTGGATTATCTTTTATATAATCATTAATATTTTTACAAACTACTCTTAAACTATCAACATCAAGTCCAGAGTCCAACTCGTCTAAAATAATAAACTTTGGTTTTAATAATTTTAATTGTAAAATCTCATTCTTCTTCTTTTCTCCTCCACTAAAACCTAAATTTAAAGAACGATGTAACATACTATTATCTAGACTTACTTCTTCCATAGATTTTTCCATATCTTTAATAAAAGTATATAGATTAACTTTTTCCCCTGTAACTTCACCCAAAGCTGTCCTTAAAAATTCACTATTAGAAACTCCCTCAATAACTGTAGGGTCTTGCATACAAAGAAATATTCCCTTCCTAGCTCTTTCGGAAACATCTAAGTCTAAAATACTTTCATTATCAAATAAAATATCTCCATTAACTACTTCATATTTATAGTGTCCCATAATAGCTTTTGCTAAAGTACTCTTTCCTGTTCCATTAGGGCCCATTAAAACATGAACTTCACCATCATTTATTTTAAGAGAAAAGTCTTCTAAAATATTTTCTTCTTCTCCCTTAACTCTACAACTTAAATTCTTTATTTCTAACATAAAAACATCCCCATTTATAAACTACTAATTATTTTACCACAAAAAAACTATTTTAACAAAAAAAAGATACCAAAATGGCATCTTTAAGCACTTCTTCTAAAATCCATACTATCTTCATCTACTAAAGAGTTAGCATCAGCAATCAACTTAAGTAATTCTTCCTTACTAGTAGCACTAGGTTTTAATGAAGAAATTTCCTTTTCTTGGTCTTTTATCTTCTTAGTTTGCTCTTCAATTCTATCGTCTAACTCATGATTTCTATTTTCTAGTTTAGAAACTATCGTTTCATAATTTCTTATTTTATTATTTAAAAATCTAATTTCGTCTTCCAAGCTTCTATTCTTTTTACTTAAATCATTACCACTTCTACGTAACCTAGCAATACTCTTTTCATAATCAAGTATCTTATTATTTTGCTTTTTATTTAGACTAATCAAATTAGACATAGACTTAGTTACATCGTCAATAATATTCATATTCTTAGAAAGTCTTTCTTCTTCATAGTCCATATCAATTCTATCTAAATTAAGTAGTGAGTCACCAAACAAATCTCTATCAGAAAAATCAGTATTATAATCTTCATGATCAAAATCTCTCATTGGTATTTCTTCCTCTTCTTCCCTATCTAAATCTTTTTCTTCTTCAATATTCTTATCTTCTTCTTTTTCTTCTAAATCCTTAGCAAAAGATATTTCTAAATCTTGATTATTATCAGTGTTTTCTACTTCTTCAACTGGTTTTTCTTCTTTTTCAACTTCACCAACAACTTTCGCAACATCTTCAGCATCTAGTAACTTACCAGTTGGCTCATCAACAGATATATTATCTAATAAATTATCTTCATTTTCTTCTTTTACTTCTTCTACAGCTTCCTCTTTTTCAGCCGGTTTTTCTTCCTTTTCCTCCTCTACCTCAGGAACAATAGGAATTTCTATCGTCTTTTCTTCTTCTACAGTAACTGGCACTTCCTCTTTTGCTTCTTCTACTGGAGGTGCGATAGTTTCAGGTGCAACTGGCTCTGGAGTAACTGGCGGAACAACCGGTGGTGCGATTGGTGCTACCTCTACCGGAGGCTTTACTTCCTCTACTGGTGGTTTTACTTCCGGAACTGGTGGCGCAATAGGAGTAGCTTCCACTGGTTTTGCCGGTGCTACTGGCTCTACAGGTAATGCTGGTTCTTCCTTTGGAGGAGCTACTGGTGCAACTGGAGCAGGTACCGGAGGTACTGGTGGAACTACTGGTGTTGGTGGAACTGGCGGAACAACCGGTGGCGCAACAGGCGCTGGTGCAGTAGGCATATGCTTGCCAACCAAAGGTGGCTCTACAGCCGTTGCCTTATAAGTCATTTTCTCATTAATAGTATCTTCAAGTTTTCCTCCAACTTCCTTCGCAACTTCCTCAACCTTTATATTTTCTTGATTGTTCTCCGCAACAACCTTCTCAGGGAAAATAGAATACTCTACAATCTCAGAGTCCACAGTATTCTTACTAAAATATATCTTTTTAGAATTCATTCCAATAAAACTAAAATACTCATCATTAATTAAATTTTTACCATCATAATCGAAAATAGAAGCTTCTGAAAATTGGTCATTAAAGACAAACCTTCCCTCATTTTCCATCTTCAACATTAATCTATCTTTTATAGTTGCAGGAGTTGTAACTAATTTAGTTGCGGCATCAGGTATATTCTTTAAGCCAATACTTTCTAATACATTCTTAGAAATAGGTACTGCTCTTTCTACTAATAGAATATTATTACCTAAATTCTTTATCATTTTATTTTCTAACGGAATTACTACTTTCCCATCACGTGTTATAACACCCGCATGAGTTGCCTTAACAGTTGGATCAACTGCTTCTACTAGTGCAGTAGATGCAATTATATTGCCATTTGAAAGAGGCTTATTATCCAAGAAATAATATTGTTTCCCATCTTCCGTAATTCCATAATTACAAATTAAGTCAGACCTATCTTTATATCTAACTACTCCTTGCTGTATCTGCATACTAACCACCTACTATTCTTTTACTATAATTCACTCTATATGATACCATATTTATTAACACAAAACAACTATTTTTAAAAAAAATTTGCAACTTCCCATAAATTAAGATACAATTTAATTGGAGGTATAATTATGCGTGAAGATAAAAAATTAACTTTAAAAATGGCTTTATTATTTCTAGTAGTATTCGTTTTCTTTGGAGTAATAATAGTAAAAGAAAAATTTGAAATAATATTTATCCCTAAAGTAGAAAAAATTTTTGATACTTACCTAAAAGATAATTATATGAGTATATATTCTTCTATTAAGAAAAATAAAGTTACTTATAAAAATGATGTTTTTACTGTAAAAATATCTTCATCTAAGAATAAAAATCATTACTTTTACTTAACCTATTCCAATAAGAAAGTAAAAGATACTTATGAAAAAGACTATATTGAAGGAAATTCACTATTAAATCACATATCTTCCTCTTTAGAAAAAGAAATTCTTAACAAAACTAATGAAAAAGTAGAAGTATCTATTGATAAGAAATTAAATAACTTTACCGAAACTATTCAAGATAAACTTATTAATGAAAGTAATTATTCTACCCTAAAAATATATAGTATAAAGAAAGAAATAATCATACCCACTCTTAAAGAAAAAGATATAACTAAAGCTATCTTATCTTTTACAAATAATCTAAAAGAAAATAATATTACTCCTAAAGAAATAAACTTTTATCTTACTAGTGAAGAAGACTTAACTAAGACTTTAGTTATTTATAATATCAAAGAAGAAAATGAAGAAATTATATCTCAAATAGTAAAGGATATCTTAAGTAAAAACAATTCTTCCTTATTAAAAGAAAACAACATAAAATATAAATATATCTAAAAAAGCTTACCCATAAAGGCAAGCTTTTACTTATTTCTTTTAGCTAATTCTTCTAAAGCTTTATCAGCATCTCTATTTATTTCTAGCGTTGTATCTAAATACTTAGAATAACCCTCTACTGTTGCGACAAAGTCTTCTAATTCCTGAAGATTTTTATCCTTAATCAACTCACTTATAGTAGATGCTTCTTTCTTTAAAGCATTACTAATCTTTTCTACTTCTTCGTATTTTAATTCTCCTATCATTAGATTTCCTCCACATCTTTAGAAGGCATCTTTTTAAAACTATCGGCATACTTAACCACAACAGATTTATACTCTTCTATACTCTCAATATAATTATGATTATCCTGATCATTCCATTTGCTCTTCATAATATTTAAATACTCATAAATCTTATTAATTGCCTGAACATAATACTTATACTCTTGCATAACCCCTCCTATATTAAGATAATTCTAGAACCATTCTGCATACTGGTTTCTCTAATTGTCTTATTAACATCATATATCTCACCAGTTTCTTTACTATAAAAGTTCGTATCTTCCTTAGAAACATAAGCATTATCAGTAATTTCACCAAGAGCCTCTTCAATTAAACTTTTAATAGTACCAACCGTCTTATTAATAGGAATATACAAATCATATGACTTTTCTATTAAAGGAATTTCTAACTCTATTAATATTTTATTCTTATTCATAGACCCTCCTATTCATTAGCAAGTAACTTAATAACATAAGCTTTACCCTTTATAACAATATAACCAAAATTAGGCGCAAGCTCTGCTCTTAGAAGTCTTGCTGAAGTAGTAACCTTTAACGTAAATTGATTACTTATACCATTACCAATCCAAATACCTTCAGAAAGATCAGCATTATCCTTAAACCAAGCTTCAAATGCTAAGCCCTTAATATTATCAATACTATCAGCTACTAAGAAAGTTATATTACCAACATCTTTAGCGCTAGAAAGCAAAGTAGTTAACTTAGATTTTTCAATAGTACTTAACTTATTGAGTAAAGAATTAATACCAAGTATCATACAAACAACATTAGTATTTGATTTAGACACTTTCTCTGCTTCATAAAAAGCATTTAACTTATCAAATCCCTCATAACAAGTATCAGTAGAATAAACTACATTGTTAGAATTAACATCACTTAAGATACTATTACTATCTAAAATAACACACTTCGTATTAGGAACCTGAGTAATGACATTACTAAGTCCCTTAAAGAAATCTACCTCTGTAGAAATATCTTCACCAGTTATTGTATACATATATTTATTTTGTAAGTTAACTGTCGCAATTTCTAAAGAATCTTTTTCAATACCAAATGGAATAGTTGAAAGATTACCAAGAACATCTCTTACAGAGTCAAAATTAACAACTTCTGGTAAAATAGGAATTCTCTTAGCTTTATAATCACATATAACATTTAACTTATTACCTATTACCTTAATATAATCAATCATTTTCTCTTCAGCATAAGGATAAGCCGTTTGAAATTCATAAATACTATCTAAAGAAATAAGTCCACGTCCAAACACTTTAGATGGCTCTTTTTTACGAACACCTGGTAAAACAGAACTATAATCAGATGGATCATTAAACTGTAAAACTAAATTCTGTTTGAAATTTTGTCTTAAACGATATCTTACAGTATTTGGACCATTCGTTGTAAATATGAAAACTACTCCATATTTTAAACAATCTCTTGTTAACTGACCAATTAATTCTTCATAATCACTATATGTTTCTATGAAAGCTTCCACATTATTAATGACAATAATTATCATTGGAATTTGCTTTCCTCCATGATTTATATAAAAATCATAAGAACCATTATAATCAACAAATAGCTTTTTACGTTCGTCAATTATATTTTGAATCATTCTAAATAAATTAGTAATCTTTTCTGCTTCAGTTGATAATATTACTTCCCCCACATGTGGCGAATTTCTAAACATAGTTAATGTCTCGGCCCCAAAATCTAATATATAAAAATTTACTTCTTTAGAATCATGAGTTGTAACTGTTGAATAAATTATACTAGTAAGCATCAATTCCTTACCACTACCAGCTGAACCAAAAATAATAGTATTTCCATCTTGTGAAAGTGGTAAAGTTAAAGCATTTTGCTTTTGATTATCTGGATCATCATATTCACCAATTACTGGATTAATAACATTTTTCTGAGTTACATACTGATATTTTTCTTTTATCTTATCAACATAAACAAAATCAGGTATTCTATCAAGCCAAAGTTGTGGAATAGATATATTTTCTTCTCTCGCCTCATCCACAATATACTTAATAATATTAGTAATTTCTTCACCCTTAGATTGAACTATTACTTCACTAGTTTTAGTATCAAGTGACTTTATATAATTACCTACATTATCAATAATATTAATTGACTGATCAACTTTTTTCTTTCTCTTTTCCGTAGGATAATACTGAGCTCCAGCCCAAGCAGCTTGACCCATCGCAAATAACTCATTATAACCTACTTGTAGATAGAAACGACCAGGGTTTTTTAAAGATGCCGCATCCGGTACTTTAATCATATCCATACTATCTGATTTATCTTGAACTTTTAAACAAACCCTAAACTTAGAGTTAGACCATATTTGGTCATTAACTACACCACTTGGTTTTTGAGTTGCTAATATCAAGTGAACACCTAACGAACGACCAATACGAGCTGTTGAAATAAGCTGTTCCATAAATTCAGGTCTTTGGTCCTTCAACTCCGCAAACTCATCAGATATTATAAACAAATGAGAAATTGGCTTGTCAACTAAACCTTTTCTAAATAAACTTTGATACTTATAAATATCAATAGTACTCTCGTCAAGCTTATCCCTTGCTTCATTAAACATTCTTTGTCTTTTTCTTAACTCACTTTGAATAGAAGCAAGTGACCTATTCATTTCAACTGTATCCAAGTTTGTAATAGTACCAGCTAGATGTGGCAACTTCATACCCGTTTCCTTATTTTGGAAAACACCAGCTAAACCTCCACCTTTATAATCGATTAAAACGAAAGATACTTCATAAGGATGGTAATTTAACGCCATAGATAAAACATAACTAATAATAAATTCAGATTTACCAGAACCTGTCATACCCGCAATTAAGCCATGTGGTCCATGAGCCTTTTCATGTAAATCCAACTTAAATAATTCTCTCGATTTATCAACACCAACTGGAGCTTGAAGTGACTTAGTTGGGTCATTTTGTTTCCATCTATTTAAAATATTTAACTGGTCAACCATACCAACATTATACATTTCCAAGAAACTTAAACCCTGTGGCAATGACCTATTCTCCTTCGCAATATCAATTGGAATATTAGCAAGTATCTTACAACACTCATAAATATTTAAAGTAGGATCATAATCCGCCACAAATTCCTTTTGCTTATTAGAAACCAATTCATTTTCAAATACTCCTGATGTCTTATCACCTATACTTATAAATGTTTTACATTCATTAGGAAGATTAATAAGTCTTGGACTAATAACAATTAAACTAAAACCATAATTAATCTCCATTTCACAAACATCCTTTAAGATATCTAAATCTCTTAAAGTTTTATAATCATCAGTAAAAATTACAAAATAAGGTTTTAATTTATGATAATCAACTGCACTTACTTCCATATTACCATTAACATCTTTAAACTTACGAGCTTGAAACTCCTGTTCCAAAATAAGAGAGATTTCTTTAGCTTCGTCTAAGTTTGTTGCGAAATATCTTGTTTGCTTATCATTACTCCAACAATGAGGCGCAATCTTTAAATATTCCCAGTTAGAAGCATTTTGATCATTAGTTAAAACAACTATCTTTAAATCTTCATAACTATGGAAAGTTAACATCTGTAAAATTAACCCCTCTAAAAAAGCATTTTTATTTTTAGCCGTCCCTATAACAGCTGAAATATTATTTTTAATAAAAGAAAGCGCAATAGGAACATTCTCTAACGTCCTAGACTCTGCCCCCAACTTATAAACCTCTTGTAAAAGATTATCGTCTTCTAAAGAAAAATGTTCTTCTGGAAAAGATATCTTTCCTTGTAACTCAGTAGAGCCAACACCTAATCTTAAGTCAAGGAAATCTTCTTGTTCAATCTCTCTTTCCCAAAGATTTCTCTTTTTACCATAAATAATTTCTTTAATTGCCGTTAAAGGAAGATAATTATCTATTAATATCTGTCTTTGTACCTTCATTTCCGCTTGAATTTTTTGTCTCTTAGACTCTATATACTCCATATATCTAGCTTGTCTAGTATCTTCCTTTTCCTTACGTTGTCTCTTTTGATACCTTCTTTGTAACATAGGCCATAAAAGCATTGTCATTATCATAGCCCCAGACATTATCAAAGATGGAGCTGCTTGTCCCAAATCCGTTGTTCCATTTAAAACTCCCGATAAAGCATTATACCCCATCATCATTGACATCATACCCATAGTAAGCATAGGTCCTAAAGTATAAATAAGTGGCGTCTTATCTTCTTGTTCCTTACCTGGAGGTGGATCAATACTAATAATAGCGTCCTCTATTCTCGTCTTAAAACGAGGTGACTTATAAAAATAATCCTCTTCATTAAAAAACTCTATACCCTCTTCGTCCGGATTATCATACTTAACTTGCTTTTGAACTACCGGAGGTAAAACCTCAAATAAATTATTATCAAAACGTACTAAATTACCAATATTATTTATAACAATGGAATCTTTCATAACAATAATACGAAGTCCCATAATAAAAATAATATCACCATACTCAAGTTGTTTAGCTGATACAGCCATATTATTAACATAAGTACCATACTTACTATTTAAATCCTGAATTATCCATATACCTTTACTATATATAAGTCTAGCATGCTGTTTAGATACCAAAGGATAAGTATAAGCAATATTAGCTCTATTATCATTTCCAATGATAATAGACGTTTCATTCTTAAGACGTAACTTCAAACTATCTTTATCATTGGAAGGTGAACAATATAAAATAACATACTCATTATCAGTATTTATCTTTAAAAAATAAAGACTATAATCCTTTAAAATAGCTGACTCTATTTCCTTATCACCAGCCATTATCTTCGTTTCAAAATCGCTTTTAATCTTCCACTCGCCATTTTCTTCTTCAACATTTATTAAGTTTCTTGAGTTACCTAAATAATCATTATCTGTAATCCAGTAATTTCCAGCTACTTTAGTTGGTAATTCAAAATTATAAATTTTTCTTTTTTTGATAAGCCTAACTATCACTGCAAATCACCCCGGTTATTATTCTCATTCTATACCCTATTATAGCGATTTTTTAAGATTTTTACAACAATAATTAGATTATTTTTAGAAAAAAGTTATAAAGAAAAAAGCAACCTAAATTGCTTTATTTAAGAAAATTCTCTTCTATTTTATCTATTTCTTCAGTTTTATCCTCAACTATCTCATCCCAAGTATCTTCTTCATTACTAGCTTCTATTCTTACTTTAACATCATCAACTAATTCAATACCAAGTTCTTTTTCTACTGTATAATTAATAGTATTACCATTAATATCCACTTTTAAGCAATTAGGCTGTTTCAAACTACGAACAATAATTTCTTCTGTAGGACTTTTCTCATTTCTTGGATGCATATTAACTGCTTCTTTGTAAGTATTACTCTTCTTAACAACATCTGTTTTTGTATCATTATCGTAAGAATACCAAATATTAACATCATAACTACCATTAATAATAACCATATTATTAGACGCTTCTCCACTAAAATTATGATTTATGATCCAACAACCAAGTATTGTTGATGGCTTCTTATCTAAAGTAACACTATCAGTCGTTGTAAATGTTTTTTTACCCTTAGCAATCACTGCCTTAGTAACAATTTCTCTATATGCCATACTAAGCCTCCTAATTTAATTTATGCAACTTCCATATAAAAAGTACAAAAAACTACTAATTCGTAGTTTCCTTATTAACTAAATTATCAAAGTACTTAGTAAGTTCTTCTTTTACTATATCTATCATTTCATTAACCTTCTCTAAATGCTTCATATAAATATTATAAAGAGGTATTTCTTCTAACTCATTAATATTTTTATTTAATTCTTCTAAAATATCCTTATCATTTGTTCTTACATATTCTTTTTGATATTTCTTTATATTTGTAATTAATTTATTTATTTCTTCATTAGAGCCCAACTTTTCTTTTAACTTAAGACACTCTTTATAATCATTATTATTTTTAATTACTAAAATTAGCTCATCTATAGCGTTATTCAACTTCTTTTCCATCTAAACTCCATGTCTTAGCTGAAGTAATTTCTACTTTAACTATACTTCCTACTTCTATATCTTTTAAAGAAGAAAAATTAACTAACTTATTTTCTTCACTATAACCAAAATACATATTTTTCTTCTCACTAATACCCTCTGTTAAAACTAATACTTCTTTTCCTACCAATTTCTTATTATTCTCTAAAAAATACTTATTAACTACATTATTTAATCTTTGTAATCTCTCTTCTTTCTCCTCTAAAGAAGTATTATCTTTTAATTTACAAGCTGGTGTTCCTTCTCTTTTAGAAAAGATAAAAGTAAAAGCATTATCATACTTACACTCTTTTACTAAATCAAGAGTATCTTTAAAATCTTCTTCCTCTTCACCTGGAAAACCAACAATTATATCAGTAGAAATAGCCATATTAGGTTTAGCTTTCTTTATCTTATTAAATAACTCTAAATATTCACCCCTTGTATATCTTCTACCCATTAATTTTAAAATTCTATCAGAACCACTTTGTACTGGTAAATGAACACTAGGCATAATATTTTTATACTTGCCAATAACTTCTATCATTTTATCAGTAAAATCCCATGGATGTGAAGTCATAAACCTAATTCTTGGAATATCCTTTTTCGCAATATCTTCTAATAAATTAGCTAAAGTATAATCTTCATATAAATCTTTTCCATAAGCATTAACATTTTGTCCTAATAAAGTAACTTCCTTATAACCATCTTTTATTAAACCATCTATTTCTTTTAAAATATCTTCTTTTAATCTACTTCTTTCTTTTCCTCTTGTATAAGGAACAATACAATAAGTACAGAATTTATCACAACCATAAATTATATTAACATAAGCTTTATAAGAATTGCTTCTAACTACTGGCATACCCTCTACTAAATCTTTTTCCCTTGAAAAGACTTCTATTTGTTGCCTTTCTTCTAAAATAGCTTTATCTAAAATATTAGGAAGTTGATATAAATTATGAGTACCAACTACAAAATTTACAAACTTATACTTATTAACTATCTCTTCTACAACACTTTCTTCTTGAGCCATACAGCCACATATGCCCACTATTAAATCTTTCTTAATACTCTTCAAATGTTTAATTCTACCAAGCATTCCAAAAGCCTTATTATGAGCATTTTCTCTAATAGAACAAGTATTTAATATTATTACATCAGCATCATTATAATCAGAAACTTTACTAAAACCTAAACTACAAAGAAGAGCTTCAATATTTTCACTATCATGCTCATTCATTTGACAACCATAAGTCTTCAAGAAAAATTTCTTATTCTTATACTTATCTTTAATCTTCTTATCAAAGATAAAATCAACTCTTTTATAATCTCTCTTATCCCTACTCTTAGCTTCACCATAATTAGGTATATTCATAGAAAATCACTTCCTTATATTCCAACTATTTCTTTTAAAATATGACTATCATTAGAAAGAATTTCTTTCTTTATCAAATTAAAATTCTTCTTTAATTCAAATATTATCATATTTAAAGAACCATTTAAACTCTTATTTTCTAAACTACTTAGTATTGTCTCTAAATTAGTAATAATAGAATACTTACCATAATCTTTATTTATACACATAGAAAACAAATTCTTAAAAGACTTAGCATCAATACAATCAAATCTCTCATCCTCTAGTATTTTAAAAGCATAAGCTAAATAGTTATTATTAATAGCTTTATCTAAAGCTGTTTGACCCTTCTTATTCTTAATATTAGGTAAATAATTTTTATTCTTCTTTAACTCGTCCATTATCTTAATCGCACCCATAGAATTATCTTGCGCTAAAATATGACCAAAAGTATCACCTTCATAATTTTGTTTATTAACATTCCAATTTCTTTTCTTCATTAAAAGTAAAACTAAATCATATTTTTTAAGTTTAAGTAACTTCATTAAAACATTATTGCCTATACCATCACAACTATTAACATCAACTTTCCCCTCTTCAATTAATTCTTCTATCTTATCATAATCATTATTCTTAATTAAAGTAAAAATATCATGCATCATTTACACCTCTAATTTCTAGTCACTTTAATATTCTAACAGAGAAGAAATATTTTGTCAAAAAACTAATTAATTTTAAAGGTCTCTGGACTAAATCTATATACTAAATATAAAGAAATAACAGAATATACTATTGTAAAAATAATACTAAATAAAGAAAAATATAAATAATTTAAATTAACATCAATCAAAAAATAACAAGCTACATAAGTTAAAATAGATACGATAGAATAACTAATTTTTCTAATCTGCATAGAACTATCAAATGGCTGTAGTAGATAGTAAATTACTAAGTAATGAATAGAAAAGAAAATACTTAAAGAAATTATATATAAACCAAGCATTAAATAAATAAAAATATTATTATTTCCATTTACTAAAAGTAATAAACTATTACCTAGAATAATTACTAGAGCTGGTAATAAATTAACTCTAATTAAAGTAGTTAATCTTTTTTTAAAAAGATTAAGTAAAACACTTCTTTCTCTATAAAAATTATATCTAAGCATCGCATGATCACAATTAAAAAACATAGCTTGTGTAACAATAGCTCCTCTATTAATAAAATACATCAATATAATAAAAGCTCCTAAATTATTTAATATATTAACCTTCCTACCTAAAATAAGTAAGATAATATAAATACCCATTAAAACTAAAGAATACTTCTTAGAACTCCTCATAAGAATTTCTTTATGTCTTTCAAAAAATATTGTATTAAATAAATCATACCCTTTCTTATTCTTTAGCTTTCTACTATCTATCTTAATATCTTTCTTTTTAACTTCAACCATTTTTTGTCTATTATAACTATTATCTTTACTTAAAACAGCATTCTTAGTATTTAACTTCTTAAACATAATCTTATAATCCTTAACTCTTAAAAGATAAGTTAAAGATATGAGACTAAGAATAATTCCCCCTATAAGAAAGATAAATAAAATACTCCTACTAACAAAAATATCTTTAAAAGGTAAAAAACTAACTACTAATAAACTAATTAAAATACTAAAATATAAATAATAATTATTTATCCAAACATAAGAATATTTTTTATAAAATAAAATATTTAAAGCTTCTCCTACTATTCTCAAGAAGAAAGGTATTAATAATAAATAAATAATTATTATAAAAGGTATATCTATAAAATAACTTATTACCATAAAAGATAAAATATTTAAAATTAAATATCTAAATAAATTATAAAATAAACTACTCTCCATAAACTTCTTAGCGTTCATATTAAATAGAACAATAGAAAAATATTTCTTCTTACTAGTATTAAGTAAATTATTATTTATAAAAAAGCCAATTATACTAAAAATAAAATAAATATGAATAAAACTCTTACTAATATTAGTTTTATTAATAATACTCGCAAGAAAATAAATTAAAAAGAAATATAAAAGATGGAAAAAAATAGTTTTTAAACATGAATAAATTATACTAATTATACTAATAAATCTCTTTAGATTTTTACTTTTATATATATCTTCTGTTATTAAATCTTTTAATATAGGTAATCTTCTTAAATTATAAATAAAAGCATTAATACTATAAGTATAATCTATTTTTAAAGACATAATTAAAGTATTAAACATCTTCTTCTCCTTTTAAAGCTTTAATTATTTTATCTTTATATTTCTTAGTATTTAAATTATCTTTAGGAACACTTTCTAATTTCTTTTTATTTAAAATAACTATCTCGTCACAAAGATCCATTGCTAACTCAAGAATATGGGTTGAAAAAATAATAATATGATCTTTCTTTAAACTTTTAAGAAGTCTTTTCATATCTTCTTGAACAACTATATCTAAAGAAGTTAAAGGCTCATCCATTAAAATTACTTTAGGATTACTTATAATATTAATTAGTATTTGCATTTTATTTTTCATACCATGAGAAAAATCTCTTAATAATTTATCTTGATCTTTCTTATCTATCTTAACTAAATCAAAATAATAATCAACATCTACATCTAAATGATTTATCTCTAAAAAGAAAGTAAGAAATTCTCTTGTCGTTAAAAACTCTGGAACAACAGGAGTTGATACTACATAACCAATATCATTAGTATTAAGTCTATTTCTTCCATAACTATCTTCTAAATAAAAAGCTCCACTATCAATATCAATATCTTCATTTAAAGAATTAAAAAAAGTTGTCTTACCTACACCATTACGTCCAATAAGTCCATAAATCTTACCACTTTCAAAAGTAAAATCAATATTCTTTAAAACTTCATTATCTTTAAAACTCTTTGATAAATTAATTACTTCTAATTTCAAAATACCACGTCCTAACATCATATTCTACTATATTTTCTTAATAAAATAAACTACTTTTTTCTAAAGAATAAAGCTATGAAAAAGATAAGCAAAGATGGTAATAAAAACTCTATACTTCTAGAAATAACATGTATATAAAAAGGATTTGAATAATAAGAATAATTTAAATAATCTAAGTTTAGTACTACTACAAATCCTAGTAATAAAAGTAAAGATAAGAAAAATAATATCATACTAATAATCTTCTTAAAAGAAATTTTCTCTTTATTTTTCTTCTTTGTAATTATATAGTGTATTGTTAATAAGATATAAGAAATAATAGTAAAGATAAAAACTAAATATAAAGAAGTTATTAAAGTAATTTTATCACCTAAGTTATATAAACTTAAAATACTACTTAGAAAAAAAGTTAAAATAAAAGATATAATAATTATAAATATTTTCTTCATAGAAATCTCCTACTAATTATTATATCATACTAATTAATAATATTATTTTTATTTTACTCTTTTCCACATATAAACAGTTATATATGGGTCTTGAATATTAACAGATGTTCCTTTACCAGTATTACCTGTTGTATCAGCAATTGTAGTTACTGTATGAGTATGATCCGTAACAGCATTTCCTGTAAAGGTATGATTATGAGTGGCATTTATTCTAAAACCATCGGCACCCTTTACTTCACCCATTGTTGTTGGGTAAATAGCATCATCATTCATATTTGCCTTCGAAACAATTCCATCGGCGGTACCAGGCGCAGAAGAATGCTGATAAGCAATATTCCAAAAACGGCCAACCAACTCTTTAGTAGAAATACTTCCACTTGGTGTGTGTCCACCTGCTGCATTAGTTAAGCCTGATAAAGCTGGTATACTATGACTATGACTTGGTAGATTATCTTCTTTTAACGTTACTTCCTTAGCTCCACCCTTTTCTCCACTAGTTGATTTAGTACTAACTAAAGAATAACCTTCTTCTATTTGCTCCCATTCTCCTCCAAATAATGTTTGAGGATTAGTATTACCATAACTTATATAAATACTTCCTACTGGGTATACTTTTAAAAGAAAATTTTGTAATTCACTACTAAACTTCGTACAAGTTCCATCAATTGCGTCTTGCACATTAGTCGCACCTACTTTAGAATTATCTATATAAGAAATATTCTTACTTTCTATTAAAGTTTCCGCAACTGCATAAGAAATAATCGTGGATAGAAATACTCCAATAACTATACCACCAAATAGTTTTTGCCTCATAATATCACCTACCATACAACATAAGTATTGTTAAATAAATATTACAACACATGTGTTAAAAAGTCAACACAAATGTTGTGAAAAATAATATAAGTATATTTAGGTGATAACAATGTATACTGAAAGACTATTATTAGCTAGAGAAAAAAGAGGATTAAGTCAAAAAGATTTAAGTGAACGTATAGGTATTAAGCAGCAACAATATGCTAGATACGAAAAAGGCATTAACATAATGCCCATCACATACTTAAAAGATATTTGCATAATCTTAGATATTTCAGCTGACTATATACTAGGACTAAGTAAAGAAATGAAAAGTTATAGATAAAAGGCACCATGATAAGTGCCTTTTTAAACTACTTCTTTATAAATTTCTTTATTTTTTCTTCTTCCCATTCAAAAGGATTTTCTTCTATTATATCTCTAAATTCTTCTAACATAGATTTAAGTACTTTTTCCTTTAAACTATTTTCTAACTTATAAGAAATAATTGCTTCTTTAATAATTTCTATTTTTTCTTGTTTAAATAATAATTCCCTTATCTTCTTACCATCTATACCTCTACTAACTTTAGTTTTACTAAAAGGAATATCACAACCATCTACAACATCATAATAGCTATCGTCCTTAATAGAATAATAATATTTTCTATTACCATCCTCACTAACAGAAGCAATTACACCATTATCTCTATCGTAAATAAAATATTCATTAAAATTATCATAGAAAAACTTTTTATTATTACCAACTTCTATTACCGAAACTTTTTGTTCTTTCATACCATCTTTTCTAATAAATATTACCCTAGAGGCATCACTTGAACCATCAACACATGACTTTTGACAAGTAACTTCATGGATATCTCCATTTTCTTCTTTTAAAACAGAATATCTAGTTACTATTTCTTTTGGATGGTCACCTTTTTCTTCTACATTAAAACCAACTTTATACAAATAATTAAATATTTTAAACTCTAACATTCCCTTAAAAGAATTATTATAAAACAATGACTTATACTTATTCATTTCCGCTAGAAAAGCTTCTTCAGCATTAGAAAAATTACTCATATTATACCTCATTTCTTAACTTTATTCTAACGCAAAAGTTAAGTCAGTGCAAGCATCATTTGATTTCTAAAGTACTAAGTAAATCTATCATATAACTAAGACTAGCATCATTTCCATATAGTAAAAAATTATATTGCTTATTATTTCTAATTATAGTAGTAGAAATAGTATTAGCTTTTTTTATCATAAATCCAGTATAGTCCCCATCAATATAAGTAATACTATCAACTACTGGTATAACAATAGAAGTATATAGATTAAAAGCATAATTTTCCATCATTTCTCGTTTACTCATAAATATATTATTTTCTTTATAATAATTTTCTTCCACATACTTAAAATAATCAACATCATTATTAATATCATTTTTTAAAAGAAAATATTTTCTATCTGCTTTATTAAAATTATCAATTATATTAGTTTTACTATCATTATAAAAAGTAATATCATTACTTGTAAAACCATCAATAAACTGCATAAAATTACTAATAGAAATACCTTCTTTTTCTTTAGTTTTTTCATTATACTTTTCATATTTCACATAAGAATTAGGCATATTTTTCATAGTTAATTTTTCATAATCTTTAAAATCATTTCTTATTTTAATATCCCCTTCAACTAAATAATCACTATCGGGTATTGTCTTTTTATAAATCTTAATTGTTTTACTATTTTTTAATCCTTTAATAACATCACTTACATCTTTATCTTTACTAACTGTATATCTATTAAGTAAAACTAATTTATATGAAAAGAATATTCCAACTAATAGTAAAAATATTACTACGATAGTTACAATAATACTTTTAATTTTACTTTTTTTAAACTTTTCTTCAGAATATTCTAAAACATTTACTAAAACCTTACTACTAACTTCTTCTTGCTTTTCTTTCTTTATTTCTTCGCCATTTAATAATTCTGTTACACTAATATCTAATATCTCACTAAGTGGTTTTAATAAAGATAAATCCATTAAGCCTAACCCACGTTCCCACTTACTTACAGCATTTTTAGTTATACCTAATTTATTGGCAAGGGCTTCTTGAGTTAAGCCTTTTTCTTTTCTTTTTTCCGCTATAAATTTACCAATTTTTTGTTGGTTCATTTTGTATCACCTCACATAAATAGTATCAAAAATAATTAAGATTTTAAACATACTATTAGTTCACCAAAGTAAAAAAGACTTAAAAGCCTCTTTTTAATCAATTATTTATTTGGATCAACTAGTATCTTAATAGCGGCATCTTTACCTGAAGTTAATCTTTCATATGCTTTTTGAACTTGTTCAAAAGATACAATATCGTCAACAAATTTTAAAACATTAATTCTCTTAGAAGCCATTAAATCAATACAAGTTTGGAATTCGTCTTTAGTATAACCAATAGCTCCTTGTAAAGTTAATTCACTCATAACAGCAATTACTGATGGTATTGTTACTGTACCAAGAGATACTCCTACTAAAACAACTTTTCCACCTGGTCTTACAACTGATAAAGCTTGTGATACAGCTGGGGAATTTCCACAACACTCAATTACAACATCAAAGCCTCCTTCAGTTTTTTCAAGTAACTCAGGTACCATCTTTGTATCTTTCGCATCATACCACTTATCCGCAACACCTAAGCTTACAGCCTTTTCTCCACGAGCTGGGTTAGTCTCAGTAATTACTACACTACTAGCGCCTTCCATTTTCGCAAACATGGCACTTACAAGACCGATTATTCCACCACCAACAACTAAAACTCTATCACCTATTTTAATATCTGCTAAATGAACAGCGTGAAGTCCAACCGCCGTAGGTTCAACCATTGCAACTTCGTCGTCAGTAATATTTTCTGGCACTTTAATAACCATATCTGGTCTTACACTAATTTTTTTTGTTAAACCACCTGGATTATCTAAAGATAGACCAACTGCTTGGCTCCATGTCTCACGACAATATTGTGGATTACCCGTTAAACAAGCATGACAATGTCCACATGGTGAAATAGGTAAACCTGTAACCCTATCACCTATATTCAAATCATATCTACTACCTGGGTCAATTACCGTTCCACAAAACTCATGTCCCATCACCAAACCAGCTGGCTCTCCAGCTACCCAATAATGAATATCAGAACCACATATACCAGTCTTAGACACCTTTATAACAACACTGCCATCTTTACTAATAGGTTCTTCAATTTCTTTAATTTCAAATTCTTTTACATCCTTAATTGCAACTGCTTTCACTTTTTTCCCTCCTATTCTCTTAATATCATATCACACAAATAAAACCAAAAACAACCAATTTTATCAAATTAAATGTCCACTTAAGTAAAGAAAAAGAAGACTAATCATTATCTTCTTTATCCTCATTTTCTTCTTTATTTTCTTCTTCCTTAACTTTCTCCACTGTAGTACTTTCTTTCTTAACACTTTTCTTTTTCTTTACAATTTTATTCACAATAGAATATACTACTAATACTACTAAACCACTAAGTAAAGTAATAAGCGCATTCTTAGTTAAAACAGAACTTGAAAATTTAGAAGTACCACTAAATTCCTTAATAGCATAACTCATAATAAAATCTAATACAAATGACATTATAAATAACATTATTCCACTAGATAAAGTTGAAATAGCTAAAGACTTAATCCATTTATGATAAGATTTTTGTAATAAAGCAAGTAAAATAGTACTTACAATTAATATACTAAATAAAATTAAACGACATTTAAGTGTTGTGAAAAAGTTAAAATAATCAATTACTTTTTTATATTCTTCAGGAAGTTGTTTTCTACCTTCTTCAACTGCCTTCTTATATTCATTAGTAATTTCATGAAACTCTTCTTGTTCTAAAGCTTCCTCATAATACTCTTCCTTTATTTCTATACCTAATTTTTCTTCAATTAAATCTTCATGAGCTTGAACAAATTCAATAATATCTCTTTCAATATTAACATCGTCTAAAGCTTTCTCGTCAATTAAACCCTCTAATGTTTTATCAAGATATTTTTCTGCTAAAGCATTTAACTCCTTATCCTCTAAAAGTTTATCAATATTTTTATCTACTACATCATTACCTGTTTTAAGATTTTCTTTTAACTCATCCCCAGCTATACTAGTAACAATAGTACTACTTTTCAAAATAATATTTGAAAATAATGGTTTTACTGAATAGCTAAGTACTATGAAAGTAATAGAAAAAACTATTAATGTTGATAATAAAAATTTACCTAATCCTTTTAAAAACTTCATAAGTTCCCTCCTAGAAAAAAGTATATCATAAAAAATAACAAAAAACCAGTAGCATCAACTACTATGTGACTTTTAAGTTAAAATGTCCTAAAATTCATTTCCGAAAGGAGGTGAATTTTTTTATGAAACTCAGTGAAAAA
>CANQST010000010.1 GCA_947626595.1 uncultured Bacilli bacterium
TTATACTGTTTTTAGATAGGACATTTTAACTTAAAAATACTACTGTGAAAATAGGACATTTTAACTTAAAAGTCACATGCTTGTCAAATACTTTTTATATCTCTTTTAACAAATTTAAGACTATCTACTTTTTCTTTTAGTCTTAATACCACTTAAATCATAAAAGTTTCTAGCCCACTCTAGGGAAGCTTTTGTTCCTTGCGTAATTCCCTCTAATTTTGAAATATCAGTTTCTATCAGATCTAGCATATTTCTAATTTTATTTTTCTTTAGAATGGCCATATCTTCCATTGAGAAAGTACTAATCATTTCAATTTTAAAACGATAATTCAAATTTAATCTTCTTTGTCTTTCCTTTTTTCTAATAAGACTATCTAATTCTTTTATAATTTCTTTTTTCTTTTTACTTTTCAAGTAACAATTAAGTTCTTTTAACTCTTGAACATTTAAAGAACTAATTAAATCATTCATGTTGTCCCCCTATAATGTTTTTTGTAATATCTTTTCTACTTGCTTCATGGTATTTTCTAAAGAACCGTTATTATCAATGATAGCGGTAATTGGTCTTTTAGAAAGTTCTTCTTCAGAAAAATCTATACTATCCGCTAAAAAGCGACGACACATTTCTTCATAGTCAGCATTTTCTAATTTCTTTTCTCTATTAATAGCTCTTTGTAATCTTTCGCCTTTTTCTACTTCTATATATAAAGAAATTATATTTTCTTTTTTGAAGTACTTTAAGTATTGATCTAATCCTACTAAAGTATTTAATCCTATATAATTGTATTTTTCTAAGTTAAATTCTTTTTTTGACGTAAAGTAATACCATTTACCATGAACAGTATCATAACATCTTCTTTCAATAATAAGATTATTATTAAGCATATTATTCATTTCTTCTTCATTTACAAAGTAATATTCTCGAGCATTTTGTTCATTTTTACGCATTGGCCTTGTTGTATATAGAATTATTTCTTCTAAAGGGATATTTAACTTTTCTTTAATTAATTTATAGATAGTATCTTTACCTGAATTAGATGGTCCCATTATTAAAATTATTTTACCCATATAATTTCTTCACCTACATAAAATTATACGACTTTTTTTAACTTTGTAAAGATAATCTTTTTCATTAAATGTTTTTGTGTTAAAATAGTTTTAAGGGGAGATAATGGATGAATACTTTAATGCCATTACTAGAGTATAATTTATTAAACGTGCAATGATTGCTTGTGAAACTAGTAATAACAATGTTAATGATAACTTTCCTGAGTTCAGGAAAACGATAAATGTATATAAAATAATTAAGGGAGTGTTATTATGAAGACAATACTTACAGGACTTCGTCCTACTGGAAATTTACATTTAGGACATTATTTTGGAGCTTGTACTAATTATTTGAAATTACAAAATGAATATGATTTTTTCTTAGAAATAGCTGATGTTCAAGCTTTGACTGATAATTTTAATAATCCTAGTAAAGTAAGAGAAAATGTTTTAGAAATAACTAAAGATTTGCTGGCGATAGGGCTTGATCCAAAGAAAGTTCATTTCTTTATTCAGTCAAAGATACCACAAATTGCTGAATTAACAGTATTTTATTCTAATTTGGTAACTATATCTAGACTAGAGAGAAATCCTACTGTAAAAACAGAAATAGCTCAGAAAAAAGAATTATTTGGTAATAATGGAGAAAGCATTACTTATGGTTTTTTAGGATATCCTGTTAGTCAAGCAGCCGATATAACAGCTCTTGATGGTGAAGTTGTTCCGGTTGGAGAAGATCAGCTTCCACTTATTGAACAGTGTCGAGAGATTGTTAGAAAGTTTAATTCTATATATGGTGATACTTTAAAGGAACCTAATTATGTTTTGAGCAATACAACTAGAGTAAAAGGACTAGATGGTAATGAAAAGATGGGTAAAAGCTTAGGAAACGCTATATACTTGGTGGATAGTGAGGAAGTTATTTCTAAGAAGATAATGAATGCGGTAACTGATCCAAATAAAATAAGAAAAGATGACCCAGCTAATCCTGATATTTGTATGGTTTATTATTACCATAAATTAGTTAATGAAGAGGAAAATAATCAAAAGATTTGCACAGAATGTAAAAATGGCTCTAGAGGTTGTGTTGCTTGTAAAAAAGAGTTGATTGAGGTTATGAACAAATTCTTAGAGCCAATTAGAGAAAGAAGAAAATTATATGATGATGAAACGGTAAAAAAAATATTAGAAGATGGTTCTAATATTGCTTATCAAAAGGCAGAAGAACAACTTAAGAAAGTAAAAGAGGCCATGAAAATAGACTACTAAGTAGCCTATTTTTTTCTTTATCTTAATAACGCATATAGCTCGTCAAGAGCACATTGGACATTCGTACATGTGGTATACTGAGAATTGGCATATTTTAACATTTCAGCTGTTGGTATTTCAAAATCAAAAGTTAAGACAGCGTTTTTTGTTATATCACCACTTACATCACCAGTATATTTAAATGTTATATTAAAAGTCATTTCGCCTTTGGCATCTATTCCACCAGCATTTGCTACATCGTAGTCTATCTCATAAGTAAGACCTTCGTCTAGATTTGACTGAATATTACTAATTACAAAAACAGAACCATTATTATTTTTCACTTTTACTTCATACGTTGCGGTTGCGCCACTTACTAATGGAGTAAAAGCAACTTTTACTTCTTTTTTAGAGAAATTAGAATATTTAGTATTCATACTAGTAGCATTTTTTTGTTGAAAATCAACTACTCTAATATTTTCTTCTGGTCGATAAGTTATTTCTCCTGTTATATTTAATTCTCTATTTAAAGCAGCATAACCAACGCTCATAAAAAGAATTAGTGCTACTACTAACAATATTAAGTATTTATTATGCTTATCTTTCATACTATCACCACTCTAGCTAACTATCTACTTTAATAATAACCCTTTATTTATAGTATTGTCAAGTAAAATTTCTTTAATACGTGTAAAGAAAAAATACAAAGAATTATCTTCGTATTTATCTAGCTTCTACAATTAATTTAATAGCGGTACGTTCTTCCCCTTCAATGACAATATCTTGAAAAGCAGGAATGCAAACTAGGTTTTTACCACTAGGAGCAACAAAACCTCTTGCGATAGCAATAGCTTTTATTGCTTGATTTAGGGCTCCAGCACCTACCGCTTGTATTTCAACGCTACCTTTTTCTCTGAAGACATTAGCTAAAGCTCCTGCAACGCTGTTAGGGTTTGACTTACTGCTTACTTTTAGTGTTTCCATTATTTTCCTCTCTTTCATAATAAATATTATGAAAAAGATTTTATTTTAGAACACTTATTCTTTTTCTTCTATATATTTTTTTATTTCTTTAGTGACTTCATCGTAACCATCGTCATTTAAAGTTTTGCCATCGTCAGTATACTTCTCGTCTAAGTTACCATCTTCATCTACTAAAAGATTGTAAATATCAATATACTCAATATTTTTTTCAGTAGATTTTAGCATAAGTTCTTCATTTATTTTAACGCTTTTTTCATTAGCATCTTCTACTAAATCATCATCTATTTCACTATTGATTGGATAAATGGACTCTAAGTAAACTTTAGCATATGGTCTATTTTCTTTAATTCTATCAATAAGTTCTTCTATTTTTACAACGATTTCCTCTTCTTCTTTTTCAGCTAAGACATCATTTAACCCTACTTCAATGAATATTTTAGAAGGATTATATTTATAAACTTTGTCATTTAAATTATTTAAAAAGTTAGATGTCTTATCGTCACTATAAGCGCTTTTAACAACAAACATACCTTCAAAGTATTTATCTAAATCATATTCTTCAGTTAAAAAGTCTCCTAAGAATAAATAGTTATCGTCTAAAATGACTTTTTCTACTTCTACTTTAGTCTTAGTTTCTTTAGGTGTTTTGTTAGGACAACTATTATTAACATATTTAGACGCAACAATATAACCTAAGGATAATGTTGAAATACAAAGAATAACTAAAATAATATCTTTAAAAAGACCTCTTTTTTTTCTATTAGCTTTCTTTTCTCTTTTTTCTTCTTCCTCTTTCATTTTTTCTTCTTCTAGAAGAATTTTTCTTTTATTAATAGCTTTTTTTTGTTTTTCTAAGAAACTAGTATCAAGTGTTCCAGTATCATTAAGTCTATCTTTATCAATACGTATTTTTGTTGTAAGTTCTAAAGTCTTATCTAACTTATCTTTTTGTTGTTTTTTATTAGGAGCTATTTCTTTTTTCTTGACATCTTTCTTTTTGGTATTTTTATTTTTACTTTTATTCTTACTATTATTAGTAGTTTTACTCATACTTATACCTCACTTTACTAACTTATTATATCAAACTTTGTCAAATAACAAAAGTATTTTTATTGCCAATACTTGTTAATTATGGTATCTTTATAATAGAAAAGGTGATTTTAATGGACTATATAGAATTTATAAAGAAAGAAAATTTATGTGTAAAAATTCATTATAATAATAAAGTAAGGTTGATAACTAATAAGAAAAATATTGAAAAATTAATTTCTATATGTGAAAAGTATGGTTATGAAAGAATAGATAGTTCTTGTTATTTAGAAGATTTTATTAAAGAGATAATTAGGGATTATGAAAAGTATTATCAAAGGAAAAAGAATAGTTTAAAGATTTATAACCTTGTATATGATGGAGTTAATTTAATAAGAAATCATCCTAAAATAAGTAAAACTATAATGGCAATGGGTACCCTAACAGCTTTAGCGGTCGTTAACCCTTTTGGTGGTAAAGATATTGAAAGTCCAGCGATTGAGTATGAAGTAAGTAATGAAAGTATTAATATCAAGAAGGAAAGTTCTAATATAATTGAAAAGACTTCTGATAATACAACTAAAGAAGAAATAGATACTATGTTAAATGAAGATGTTAGTGAATTTAATTTTACTTATGATAATAAGAATATAGATAATTTACAAAGAGTAAAAGAATATCAAGATATTTTTATAAAGTATGCCAATATGTATGGACTTGATTATAATCTTTTGATGGCTATTGCTTCTCAAGAATCTGGAGGATATCATTATGATCTTTTAAATACTCCAGCTATTGGAATGATGCAAATTGAAAGAAGTGCTTTTATAAATAGAGAGATAACGGCTTATAATCATGAAGATGGAAAAGATGAGACATTTTTAGTTACTGATTTAGCTTTAAATGATTTGGAAAGTAATATAAAAATAGGCGCTATGTTATTACAAATTGCTTTAGAGGCAAGTGATTATAATATTCCTTTAGGTGTTCAAACTTATAATTTTGGGACAGGTTATATCAATGATGCTTTAAATATGTGTGCATCTCTTACAGGAGTACCTAAGGAGAAAATGAAAAATAATATGGAAGAGCTAGAATGGCTAGATTATAGAGAATTTTTAAATGTAGGAGATCCTAAATATGTAGAGCATGTCTTTAGTTTCTTACCTAATAATGAAAAGATAACTGTTAAGAATAGAGCTGGTCAAGAAATATCTTTAAGAGTTTGTAATGAAATAGAAAAAATGAGGAATATATAAAAAATCTTCCTGCTTGAGGAAAATTTTATAGGTTGCCACTTATTACATCGAATAGGCCTTTTTTTAGTAGTTCTAGGTAACTAAGTGGCACAATGTCTTCTACTACAATGAGGTCTTTAGAAGATACTATTTTTTTATTATCTAGGACTTCTATTGTTCCTACTTTACTACCTTTATTTATAGGTAGTTTTATTTTATTAATTTTAACATTATATGAATATTTCTTATTATCTGTAAGGTTTTCTACTACTCCTAAATTATCTTTTAGAATAATTGATACTATTTCTTTATTTGCTTTATCTATTTTAATTTTTTTTATTTCTTCACCCTTTTTCTTTAAGATATGCATTTTAACGTTATTAAAACCATAATCTAAGAGGGCCATAGCTTCATTATTTCTTGTCTTACTGTCTTCTTCTCCTAAGACAATACCTATTAGACGTAAATCATTTCTTTTAGCGGTGGCGGCTAAACAATATTTAGCGGCATCGGTATGTCCTGTTTTTAAGCCATCTGCTCCTTCATAAAATCTAACTAATTTGTTAGTATTAACTAGCCAGAACTTATTATCAGTATCTTCTCTTAGATAGTCTTCATAAATAGAAGAAAACTTTAAAATATCGGGGTGATTTATAACTAAATCTTTAGCTATCATGGCCATATCATAAGCTGTTGAATAGTGGTTTTCTTGATCTAGACCGGTACAATTAGAAAAATGAGTATGCTTTAGACCAAGTTCTTTTACTTTTTTATTCATTAACTCCACAAACTTAGCTTCAGTTCCACCAATGACTTCGGCCATTTGAACTGTAGCGTCATTGCCACTAGCCATGCTTATTCCTTTCATTAAATCTTCAATAGTGATTTTTTCTCCTTCTTCAATATAAATTTGAGAACCACCCATATCAGCAGCATTTTTACTTACTATTACTTCTTGATTCCATTTAATGTTTCCTTTTTCTATTTCTTCTAAAATAATAATTTGCGCAACCATTTTAGTCATAGAAGCAATGGCTACTTCTTTATCTTTTTCTTTTTCATAAATTATTTTACCACTACCAGCATCAATTAAAATACCACTTACAGCTCCTTTTAATAAAGTATTATCATTCTTTTCTAACGCAAAAACATTAAAAGGAATAAGTAGTATCATTAATAAAAATATTCCTAACTTTTTCATAAATGCCTCCTAAAAATTATTATGATTTCTCTTAGAAAAATATTCATATTTAAGAAAATTAGTGATATTATTAAATAAAGGAGAGTTTATGAAAAAAAAAAAGAGAGTTAAAAAGAAAGTTATTTTTATCTTTATTTTAATTATAGTAGTATGTATAGGAGGAATATTTTTTATAAATAAACCTAGTGAAAGTACTAAGTCTGTAAAGGAAGAAAAAACTACTGAAAAAAATATTAAGAAAGATAAGAGACTAGAAGAATTAGATTTTATTAATGAAAAAATAGATTATTTTAAAAATGATTATATTGATAGGTATCTTGCTTATAGGAAAGCTAATCCTAATTTATCTATAGAAGATGTAATTATCAAAGTAAATATTGGACTAGATTATCCTTATTATGAAAATGTACATGAGTCAGAGTATTTAAATACTTCTTATATGATAGTTAATAAGTATAATTCTTTAAGTAGAGATTATGTTCCAGAAGATTTAAAAAAGATTGATAGTAGTTTTTCTAATGGGGAAAAGTATATGGTAAGCTATGCGGCGGATGCTTTTGAAAAGATGGCAAGTGATGCGCTTAGTCAGGGATATAATATTCTTGCGATGTCGACATATCGTAGTTATGATTATCAAAATAGTCTTTATAACAATTATGTTTCTAAGGATGGACAAAGCGAAGCTGATACTTATTCAGCAAGAGCTGGATACTCCGAACATCAGACTGGATTAGCGGCAGATGTATACAATAAGGAAAAGTCTTATACTGATTTTGAGGATACTAGGGAATTTGGATGGATGCAGGAAAATGCTCATAAGTATGGTTTTATTTTAAGATATCCTAAAGATAAGGTTGATGAAACGGGTTATATGTATGAGCCATGGCATTACCGTTATGTAGGAGAAGAGATTGCTAGCTACATTTGGAAGAATAATATTACTTATGAAGAATATTTTGTAAAGTTTATAGAAGGAAAAAAATAAGCCAAGGTTTGACTTATTTTTGTTTTTTTAGAAGAACATTATTCCTCCATCTACTGAAGAATCTAGCATATCTTCTGGACTTACGGCATACATTTTTTGACTTGCGTAGTCAAATTTATCCCAATCTTGACCGACACTTGAGTAATAAAACATATTAGTTTTTGGGTCATAATGAAATTCTAAGACATCGCCACCAGATGCTTCAATAAAAATACCAATACCAGGCGTATTTAATCTATGGTGAGAGTCAATTTGGAAATCAGGTGGTATGGTTGTTGGTTTACCATCTTTTCCTATTTCAAAACTAGGTATTTGATTATAATATGCAGCTTTATCTTCGCTTTGCTTTTTCTTTTTAGATTTTTTATCTTCTTGTGATGTTTGCTTAGACTTTTTACTTTGTTTTACTACTGATAAATCAAGTTTACCTACTCTTACATCAACTTCGGCTCTTTTCTTTTCTAAATCTTTTTTTAAAATATCATATTTATCATAATTATCCCTATAGCTTTTGTACATATCAGGTGTTAGTTGTAGAACTAATCTTTCTTCTTCAGTTTTTTGATTATAATTATCCATAAGTCCTTTATAGTATTCAACGTTTGGATCAACATCATTTTGAAGTTTTTCGTCAATTGCGGCTCTTAACTCCATTAGTTCGTCATACTCTTTATTAATAGAAAGATTACTCATTTCATTAAATGTTTCAGAGATAGTTCCTAAATACTCAGAATAATCACCACATATTTGATTAGCTTTATCATATATAGGTGTTTGCCCTAAAAGGATATTTTGATTAGATAGTTTTCCACTAGTCATACAACCAGTTAGGGCTTGTACTCTAGAAAGAATAGCAGTTTCTATTTCTGAATAAGTTGCATCAAGAATATCAGTAACTTTTTTACTTTCTAAAATCTGTTTTAAATCCGTACTAGCGTCTATTTTCATTATTTTCACCTCTAATTAAAATGAATTTCTTCTTGACCATCGTCGTCTTCTTCTTCACTTAACTTTTTCTTAACTATGTAGCCACCTGTTGCGGTAGAACCAGCAATTAAAGCTAATAGCCACCAATTAATACCAGATTTTTTACCACTTTTTTCAACAGCATTTTTAATTTTGCCAAAGTCTAAGAGATTAGAACTTAATAGGCTTTCTTTGGCACTTGTTGCGAGATCTTTACCAAAATCAGTAATGTTTGAAGCGGCATCTAATACGCTATCAACTGGGTCGGTCGCTAAATGTTCAACGCTTTCTATAGCTTTTGATAGAAAACTTGGAGTACTTTTACTGGTAGTTGAAGTACTACCTGATACTTTGGTAGGATTAACTGGTCTTAAGTCAATTTTAGGATTAGTACTACCTGTAGTATTATTTGGGGTACTTGGAGTACTAGTTGTATTACCATGATTATCTGTTGTATCAGGTGTTGTTGCATCATTATCAAAAAGATTATTTGAGGTATCTGGTGTTGTTTTATTAGGATTTGGTGTTGGATCGGTTTTAGTAGTAGAAGTTGAACCATCATCAGTTTCGGTAGTTTCTGGCAAATCTTTACTAATTGCTGTTCCTATAACGGTATCAGGTAAAATACTTGTAATGATACTATCTTTAATCTTACTTGTTTTACCTTTTAATCCTGGTTTAGGGGTTCCACCGTTACCACCTTTTCCACCAGTTGCACTGCCAATTGGCAAAGATGTTCCACCTGCTCCTCCTGATCCCCCACTACCACTAGAAGCTCTTGTGGTATCAACACCACCGTCAGAGTCAGCCTTTTGCCAATTAGACTGATATGTTCTAATGTTAGATATAAAGTTTGTATAATCAGAATTAACGCCATCTAAGTTGGACTCTAAGCTATTATCGTCTAAATACTTAGATAAAAAATTATCATGTTTCTTAGTCAAAATATTTATATCTTTAAAAGCTTCGTCTATAGAATTAACTTCTGTAATTTTAGGCATTTCATCTTCTAATATTGATAATTCACTTGATAAATCATATTCTGCAACGTTATTCACAGTACCACCTCAAACTAATCAAACTTTCTTTTAAAATATTTATACAATTCATAAAACAAAGTAAAAATCAACCATACTACTAAAAGTAAATTACTAATCTGAACTATTGATAATATTACTTCATTTTTATATAAATCAACTACATTTATTAAATCAACACCACTATAACTTGCTAAAGCCATGAAGGACATAAATAGGAAGTATAGTATACTAAAGAAAAAATAATTAACGGCTTTTTTAAAAATAGTCATTTTATTACTAAAAACAGTTTTAAGTAAGATAGCAGTAACGAAGACTATTATAAAAAAATAAACTATCGTGGATGGGAAATAAATATAGTTCATAATAGCTTTTATAAAAGAGTCAAGACAAACTCTAGTATAATCACTATAACTAATCATTATTCCTACTAAAAAACCTATGTATATTCCAACAGCAATTATTTGAACTATTCTATTTTTTCTTTTTAAATTAAAAAGAAGAATTAAAAATAAAAGAAGGCTTATTATGAACATCTCGATAGCTAAAAATGAAGAGAAAATGTATTTAAATAAAACAGCAATTTTTCCTATCAAAGATAAATTCATAGTATCACCTCCTAAACTAATTCAGCAATATAAACAGTCTGTGTACTATTATCATCTTTTGTACAAGTAACCATTGTAAGAGTGGTTTTCGAATAATTCCTAATTACTGAAACAACTCCTTTCTTGGGAACTGTATAAATATTAACTATTCTATAATGATATTTTACTTTATTATAAGTAACAAAGGCATCGTCACCAACATTTAATCTATAAAGATAAGCAAAGTAAGAATTATATGCATCACCTGAATGAGCCATTAATATTAAGTTGCCACTTGCAACATCGGGCATAGTTGAACCTTTAACCATTGTTACATTGTAATCTACATTGTTATATCTTGAATCAGTATTATAAAAACCTCTTTTTAATCCTATTCTAGGAATTTCTAAAACTCCATAGTATTTATCATAATCTATATAATATTGTTCTTCTTTTTGTTCTGTTTGTGGCTTTGCTACATCTTCAACTACAGGAACATTGTGAATTATTTCTTCATTTGTTTCTACATCCATCATGGCAATTTTCATGTCAGAGAATACATCATTTCTAAGTTTAACTAAATGGCGCCATGAAATGGTAAGAAAGCCACTAAATATAAGCAAAGAGCCAAATAATAATAAATGACTCTTTTTTATATTATTCTTTAACTTTTGTATTTTTGGCATTAGCGTAAACTATACCTACTCCACATAACAATACTATAAGACCAATGAAATAAATTGTTCCTGCCATATTAGATCCTGTATCAGGAGCTGGCGTAAATTCAAGTTTATATAGAGCAACTTTTTGATATGGAACATAATCTAGTAGACCAACGTCTTGTTTTTCAGCACCTGCTGTAAAGACATTAGTAGTTGCGATATCAAAGTTACCTTTAACTGTTAAATCCATATCAATAGCTTCATCAACTGAGTCAATAGGAACTCTAATATAGAATTTTGTTCCTGGAGCAATATTAGTTAAATCTTCAATTTCTGCTCCGTCTTCGTCAGTTATAATTGTTCCTTCTGGAGCATCTTCAGGAAGGGTAACTGAAAAGCCTTTATATGAAGCTAAGTTAGTTGAATTACCTTGAACAGTTACTTTCTTGGAGAAATAATATTTTTCATCATCAGAAATTGATACTTCTCCTTCGTCAGTAATATTTAATGTTATAAGAGAATCAAGAGTAACTTTATTAGTATTTAATCTTATAGCTTCTTTAACAAGGTCTTCTACTGTTGTAGTTGTACCTTTTACTTTATAACCATTCATTAATGTATGTTCTTTATTGATATAACCCACTTTTGGAGCTGAACTAACATCAGGTAGGCCAGTATTTCTTTCTGAACCGTATAAAATAAAGTTAGAAGTCATAACCTTATCAACACTTGCTTGTAATTCTTTAGTAGCATTACCAGGGAAACCTGTTTTATTTAAGTAATACCAAATAGCGGCTTGAGTAATCCATGTTTCAAGTTTATTACCATCATTATTACCAGAATTAGCTGTTTCAATAGTATACATTGGTTCAATTCCAGCACCTAGTAAGTTAGAAATCAAATATAAGAAGCCAGTATCTTGAGATAAAGTATTTGTATCTTCTTTAGTATAATCTAATCCATAGCCAAAGTCGTTATCTCTTTGAATACAATATACTTGAATTTCTTTTTCACTACCACTGCATTCAGTAGCGCCATTTTCACAATACTTACCAGTATATTTTATTACAGGAAAAGTTTCGTTTGATAAGAATGTATTAGCATCGTCATTTTGAGCATCACCTTTAAATTTAGTAACATTACTTGGAAGGGTTGTATTAGCAGCAAAACTTATTTGATTAAACCCAACCGCAACAAGTGATACGACAGCAAGTATCGCTACAAAAAAACCTAAGATACTTACACCGTCGATTTTTTTCTTTTTTCGATTATTTTCCATATAAATTTTTTCCATCAAAAATCACCATACCTTTATACATTTATTATATCAATGTTTATTTTTTTTTTAAAGAACTTTTTTTCTCTATTTCAAAAATATCTTTACTTTTAGGCAATTTTACCTTCGACTTTACATAAATTGTCGCTAAAGTATCACCTCTACTAACTTCTTCACCAACTAAATGGTGAAGTTTTATGCCTACTTTAGGATCAATTTTACTGTCTTTTGATGTTCTACCGGCTCCAAGACTTACTGATAATTTTCCTAGTTCTAAGGCATCTATATTAGTTATTATTCCCGATTTATGGGCAATTATATACTGTTCTTTTTTACTTAAAGGAAGTTTTTCAATATTTCCGCCTTGGCTTTTAACAAGTTCTAGGAATTTTTGATAGGCATAGCCTTTATCAACGGCTTCTTTTACTAGTTTAGTAGCTTCTTCTTTGGAAATACTTTTACTCATACTGACCATTTCACTAGCTAAATCATAGCATAAATCAACTAGATAATTATCTCTTTCTTTGCCTTGTAAAATATCCATAGCTTCTTTAACTTCAACACTATTTCCAATAGCGTATCCTAATGGTATATTCATATTAGTTATTTTGCATCTTACTTCACGATGGTAAATTTTACCTATTTTAATCATTAAGTCGCTTAGTTTTAAAGCTTCTTCTTCAGTTTCTAGTAAGGCTCCTTTACCGACTTTAATATCTATTAATATTTTATCGGCACCACCAGCAATTTTTTTACTCATAATACTTGATGCGATTAAGGGAATAGAAGAAACACATCCTGTAACATCTCTTAAGGCATAAATTGCTTTGTCCATAGGCGCTAAATCTTTTGTTTGACCTGTAATAACAAGACCAATTTTTTTGACTTGTTCATATATTTCTTCGTCGGTTAAATCAACTCTAAAACCAGGAATAGATTCTAACTTATCAATGGTTCCTCCTGTATAGCCTAGGCCTCTACCGCTCATTTTAATAACAGGGCAAGAACAAGCTGCGACTATAGGGGCAATTACTAATGTGACTTTATCCCCTATTCCACCAGTAGAATGTTTATCTACTAATACTCCTAACTCGTCAAAATCAAGAATATCGCCACTATCAATAAATATTTTAGTAAGGGCAAATGTTTCTTCGTCAGTCATTCCATTAATGCATATAGCCATAAGTAGTGCTGCAGCCTGATAATCAGTAACAGTTCCTTCTAGATAACCATTAAAGAAAGTATCTAATTCTTTATAACTTAATTCTTGATTTAAGCGTTTCTTATTAATAATATCAACTATCATAAATATCTCCTATAAATGTCAGATTGTCTTTTTATAAAATCATATTTTTCATATAAATGATGAGCAGCTTTTCTTTCATAACTAGATGTAAGTTCTATATAAGTAATATTTTCTTCCTTAGCTTTTTGTAAAACAAATTCTATTATCTTACTACCAAAGCCTTTATTTTGATAATCTTTAGAAATACAAACATATTCTAAGTAAAAATAATTAATATTTTTAACTATATCTAATACTCTTCTAATAATAAAATAGCCTATTACTTTATTATTTTCTTCAACTACATACTCTATAGTATTATTATCATGACAATTAGCTTTTTCAATGTTAAAATTTTCTTTTATAATTTCAAATACTTCTTTAAAGTCTTCTTCTCTATATTCTCTTATCAAATATATCACCTATCCTAGTTCAATTATAACAAATATGCCTTGAAAAGTTAAGAAAAAGATAACCTTTTCGTTATCTTTTGAGTTATTAGTCTCTTTGTAAATAGTCACTACCTTTATGAGCGTTGTCATTTGGTTCTTCTTTTAAGAGACCATTAAAATCTTGTTGTCTTAAAACTTCATATATTACTATGGCGACACTGTTGGAGACATTAAGAGCTCTAACATTAGAAGTCATTGGTATTCGCATACAATGATTAAGGTCTTTTTTTAATATCTCTTTGGGTATACCAGTAGATTCTTTTCCAAAGATAAAGTATAAATTATCATTAGTATTACTATAATCGAAACTAGTATGAGGCTTATTACCATATCTTGTAAAGTAGTAATATATTCCTTTATTCTTCTTTTTAAAATCGTCAAAGTTTTCATAAACTTCATAGTCTAGTTTATCAATATAATTAACTCCACTTCTCTTTAAATGAGCATCATCTAGAGAAAAGCCAAGTGGTTTAATTAGATGTAATTTGGTATTAGAAGCAACACAAGTACGCATAATATTTCCTGTGTTTTGTGGAATTTCTGGTTCAAAAAGAACAATATTATTCATAATCTTCTCCGATGTCATTAGCTTCTATAAATTGTTCTAATTTCTTGATGGTAAGTTCTTTACCTTGTAAAATCTTTCTTATTTTACCTTCTTCAAACAATACAATAGCTGGATAATCAGTAGTTAGGTCATTACGATATTCATATTTTTCATTAAAGCTATCTACAAATTCTTCTCTTGATACATCACTTAAATTTAAATAAATAATTTCTTCTTGTAGGTCATCTTTTTCAATTAACTTCTTAAAGTCTCTTTCAAAACTACGACATTCTGTATCACTAGAAGTACACATATAAAGAACTGTCGTTGGATTTTCCATTAAGTAATGTTCTAATTCTTCATTAGTAATTTCAGATATTACTCCTCTAATAACTGGCGTTTCTTTTTGATAATCGTCATATACATGATAAAGCTTGCTTAAATATAAAGTTATTCCTATACCTAAGACAAAGATAAGTACTAATATAAAATAATTTTTAACATTTTTCTTTTTAACAGCCATAAATCCACATCCCTTTCAATAATATTGTATCACAAAAATACTCTTATGAACGAAATTTTTCCGTTATCTTTTCTATTTCTTTTTCATTCTCATCTTCAAAATCAATTCTTATATTGGCATATTTCTTTAAAGTATCAATATTTTCTAGGGTTTTTCTTTCATAATTCAAAATATGGGTATTAACACCATCAAAGTAAACAGGAAATTCTAGGTTCTTTTCATTTACTAAAGTATATTTATAATCATTAGCTTTTATGTTCAAAATATTTCCTTTAATAAGCATATTTTCATATCTAGAAAAACCTGCTAACTCAATACTTGGATACTTTCCAAAATACTTAATATAAGTATTTATAAAATTAATTATCTCATTAGAATTTAATTCCGCTGATAAAGTTATTACCTCTAGACCCATTTGGTATAAAAAATAGGCTGTGTAAATATTAGTAACATTCAAAGAATAATCTCCTACTAAGAAGTCATATTTAGAAAAATCAAAGTATGAAGAGACTAGATTTTTCCTTTGTAAGTCTTCTTCAATAATAAATCTATTTCTTGGAACTTTATAGTAAACATTTTGATAGTTTCGATACTTATTATATAATTCTTTATCTTCAATATAAATTCTTTTATAATTAAGTTTATTGCAGTAGTCTATTTGATTAACATTTTTACAAGTACAAGTTAGGCCTTTATCTAAGGTCTTATCAATAGCATCAAGATTAACATTTTCAATAATTACTTCTTTCTTAGTATTCATTCTTACTTGCATTAACTGATTAATAGCATTTCTTCTTATTTCATTAATATCTTTAATATTAAAGAAGATATTATCGCCCATTTCTACTACAGTTGCGGTACTTACAAAAGGAGTATCGCCTAGTTTTTCTAGTTGTTGTCTAATTCTTTCTTCATCTAAAGGAGCATTCATGGCGACATCTACAATACCACTAGTAGCTTTTACTGTATTTACACCATCGCTTACTTCTAAAGAGAAAAATTCTCCAGCTTTAACAATAGCTCTCATAGTAATAGGAACTTTTCTTTGAGGTAGTTTTTTTAAATCTTGCATTAATTTATAATCAAGGGTTTTATAGACTTTATCATTAGTACTTAGGTCTATTTTATTATCAATGTAGCAATAATCATTAGCGCTATTTATTAATTTACCATCTTCTTTGTATAGATAATTAACTATTAGACCTTTACCACTTTCTAAAAATCTAATGCCATCTAATTGGTTTAATACTCTATCTAGTTTTATTTTTATTTTATCTTTAGTAACTTCTACTACTTTACCAATTTCTAAACCAATATGATTAGGCGTATCAATATTCATTAAATCATTATCACTAGCATTAAATAGTCTACCTACAGTAAAACCTCTATTATAAAGAGTTTTCAACTTATTTGTTTCTTCTTCTATATTAACAACATTTCCATAGTTATTTATTAAGTTACGGTAATATCTTGTTACAAAGCCAACGTATTCGGGACTTTTCATTCGACCTTCTATTTTAAAAGATAAGATATCACTATCAAGAAGTTCTTTGAAATTAGGGGCTGTGCATAATTCCTTAGTACTTAAAAGATATTTATCTTGAATAAGAGTTTTATCATATCTTTTTAGGGAATATTTCATACGACAAGAACCACTACATTCTCCTCTATTGCCACTTCTAGAACCAAGCATACTGCTCATTAGACAACATCCTGAATAAGAAATACATAAGGCACCATGGATAAAGACTTCTTTTTCGATAGGGACTTTTATTTCTTCTATTTCTTTTAGAGATAATTCTCTAGAAAAAACAACTCTTTTACAACCAAGCTTATAAAATAACTCAGCTGTTTCTTTAGCTGAAACATTGGCTTGGGTTGAAGCATGAATATCTAGATTAGGATATCTTTTTCTAAGTAGACAAATCATACCAAAGTCTTGAACTATTAGAGCATCTACTCCATTACGATATAAAAACTCTACTTGGCCTAAAAACATCGGTACTTCATTGTCCTTAACAAGAGTATTCATAGCAACATATACTTTTACACCATATAAATGACAAAACTTAATAGCTTCAATTACTTCTTCATTTGTAAAGTTTTCAGCAAACTTTCTAGCGCCAAAATCTTGACAAGCTAAATATACAGCATCGGCTCCATTGTATACTGCTTGTTTTAAGCTTTCTATGTTTCCTGCTGGAGAAAGTAATTCATGCATCATTATCACCTTATTTCATTTAAATTATACATTTAACTAGCTTTTTTTTCAAGAAAAAAGGTATTGTTTGAAATAACAATGACCTTTAATCATCTAGAAATTCTTCTTGTTTTTGATCGTCTTCTATTGAGAGATTACCATTTAAAGATAAGTTATCTTCTAATTCCATAGAGTTTTTATCTTTACTGTCTAGTACTTTTTTGGTTGTGACACCTGCTGCTGTTGCGGCTAAAAGTCCAAGTCCAACTGATAGGCCTCCTTTTAAAGTTTTAGTTTTACTTAAATCAACTTCTGGTAGAGAACTATCAACAGTATTACCAGCGAAAAGGGTATTACCGGTGCTAGATAAAAAGCCATCAGCTACAACTCCAGAGGAAGCGGTAGCATCGCCAAGGGCATTATTAACATCAGTTCCTAAACGTTCAATATTATCAACTAAGCCACTAGCAATTGATGATGCTGAATTACTTGCGGTGCTTGCTAAAGAACTAGTGGTTGCTTGATTAGTAGTACTTGCGTTATTGCCACTAACTTTAGCTTCTTCTAACATTTGTTGTTGTCTTTGTTTTTCTAGTTCTTGTTTTTGTTGTTGTAGTTGTTCTTGTTCTTTTTGCATTTGTTGCTGTTGTTTTTGTTGTTGAGCTTGTAATTCAGCTTCTTTCTGTTGTTGTTCTAATTCTTTTTGTCTTTGCTCTTCAGCGACTTTCTTTTGTTCTTGTTGTTGCTTATATAGCTCTTCTTGTTGAGCTCTTTGTTCTTCTTCTATTCTTATCTGTTCTTGCTCATATTGTTCTTCCTCTTGTCTTTTCTTAAGTTCTTCTTGTTCTTGAGCTTTTTGTAGTTCTTCTTTTTCTTTTCTATACTGTTCTTCAATAAGCTTTTCTCGCAAAATTTTAGCTTCATTATCTGCTATAGAGCTAGTTGCAACTCCGGTTGAAATAACTGCTATACCGTTTTTTACTTTACCTTTATTTTTGTTTTTCTTTTTCTTCTTTTTATTATTTTTATCCTTACTATCCTTGGTTTTATCTTTATCTTTGTCTTTACTGTCTTTATTTTTTTTCTTTTTCTTCTTTTTCTTTTTATTAGAGTTATTATCAACTCCTGTTATACTATTTATGACGGCAGCTCCACCTGCAGCACCACCTCCTCCACCGCCTCCGGAAGAACCACTTGTAGAAGCACCTCCACTGGAGTTTTGAGCAGAAGTATTATTGGCATCTAAATTATCAGCACCACCAAATGTAACAGATACACCAGCAGCTTGATCTTGTAATTTAATATAACTATTATTGGCCGCAACTAAACTATTGGAAACTAGTTCAAAATCAATACTTGATAAAAATTTACCATGTTTGAGACTGCAACTTTGTAATTTTTCAATCATTTTGCTGCAAGCTTCAACTTCGGATGAGGAAGTAACATTTGTTGAATTAAGATTATTGGCCGAAATTTGGATTAATTCATAATCGGCATTAGTATCGCCATTCATTTATATCACCCCCTGCGCAACTTTAATATCATTTAGTTTTTGTTTATATTCATTACAGGAAGTAACATAAGTATCATAATTTGAATCCCATTCACTATAGGTTTTAGGATCTCCTCCCATAGCTCCACAGGACTGGTTATATTGAGCTGTATTTACCTCAATAGAATCAATACTGGCTTGTAGGCCTTTCACTTTTTTTTCAACAGCTTCATAAAGTTCTTGTAATTCTTCTTGTCTTTTACTATTAGCAAGCGTTAATACATCTGCTTTGAAGTTATTAAAAATACTCAATGTATATTCTTGTTGTTCTCTAGTTCTAATAGCGCTATCATAAAGTGGTGTTGTTCCTCCATCACTATAACTATCAGCACCAAGTCCTCTTTGTAGTTCAGCTTCAATATCGTCTATTCGATTGTTTAATTCATTTTCTATTTTTCCACAACCTTTATTGAGGTATGCTGTAACTTTATCAACATCTAAAATAGAATCTAGGCTTGTATCAGCTGTAATTGTCATATACTTATCCTCCTTTTTAATGTATTGTAAATAAAAGATAATCTTTTACTTACAATACACTGAAAAACAGTGTATTTATTTTAATATTGATCAGCAACTTGTGTCTTATCTAAGATAGTTTGTACGTTCTTTGTTTGCTTTTTGAAATTCTCAATAAATGTTGGTAATTCTTCGTCTAATTCAGACCATTTTGTCATAAACTCAGCTGCGGCACGACCATCAAATACTCCTGAATTAGTATTTACTGTAGAATTGATTAGACTACTTATTCCTTTAAGAGCTGTTTCAACTTGAGTTGCTAAAACATCTAATCTTGTCAACATATTTTGCACTTCACTATATTGTAATGAGTTCATTTACTATTCCTCCTTTACTCAAATAAATTAATTGAATCTTGAGCTGCTTGCTTAAAATCTTCTTTTTTCTGCTCAACTTTTTGACAGAAATTTGCCATACATTGATCACCCTCTAATAATCTTGGGTATTTTTCTTTAAATAAATTTTCAAATGCTTCATAAGTACCTGTTTCTTCACTGGTCCAAATGTCATGAATTTCAGAAACTAAAGTATTAATTTCTTCGATTCCACTTTTGAAATTTTTTTCATGTTGACAAGCTTCAGCATGCAAGTTCTCCATTTCGGCTAAGTTAAATCTTACTCCGTCCATATTATTACACCTCCTAATTTTTTTAGAATTCCAATTCTTAAAAGTATTAAGAACCTAATTCTTAATTTAAGTTTACAATAAAAAAAAATAAATAGCAATTCAATTGCTATTTACTTTACACTTTTATGTAAAAAACTGGTGCTATTATTAAAATAATTATTCTAAAGTTTGTAGTTTTTGTAAAAGTTTAGGTAAGCAAAATAAAAACCATTGATATTCAACGGTATTTCGCATATTGGTGACGAGTACGGAATTCGAATCCGTGAATGCTGCCGTGAAAGGGCAGTGTGTTAAGCCGCTTCACCAACTCGCCATATGGCGCCCCAACTAGGACTTGAACCTAGGACCCCTTGATTAACAGTCAAGTGCTCTAACCAGCTGAGCTATTGAGGCATTATTAATGGTGGACCTGACAGGACTTGAACCTGTGACCCCACGCTTATCAAGCGTGTGCTCTAACCAACTGAGCTACAGGTCCATTAACAACTGACTTCTTTATTTTACTATATTTTTTTGACTTTTGCAACAAAAAAATTATTTTTTTTCGTGTTGCAATAATAGAATACTATAAAATAGAATTATAAGTCAATAGTTTTTTTAAAGAAATTTTAAAAATATACTTGTCTAAGTGTGCAAATAATGTTATACTACAATAGAACTTCAAAAAAAGAGGTTTATATGGGCTGTTAGCTCAGTTGGTAGAGCAACTGACTCTTAATCAGTGGGTCTAGGGTTCGAATCCCTAACAGCCCACCATATTGTTTGATACTCGGGAAAATACGAGTGAAGATAGAAAACGTGATTGATAAAGTCACGTTTTTATGATATTATGTATTTGTCAATGGAACTTGCATAAAATAAAAAGGAACATTCAATATTGCATTGTTGAGTGTTGCCAAAATGTTAGTTCCACCTAATTCAAAGCTGTTGAGTTAGGTGGTTTTCTTTTATATTAAAACTATTATCTTTTACAGCCTTAGTACTTACAGAAGAAAAAAAGGAAACTATCTTAGTTTTCCTTTTGCACCTTTCATTCCTTTGATGCCACCATTAGCAGCAAAGCCTTTTAAAATATTTGTTTCAAAAGAATGGGTTTTTCCTACTCTTTTTTTGTAGTCTTTAATTCCAATATTAATCATATCGTCAAGTAATTGAGAAAAATTAATATCTTTAGCGTCCCACAAATAGAAAGCTAAACTTCCTGGAATAGAATTTATTTCATTAATATAAACTTTTTTAGCTTTATCGTCTATTAGAAAATCAATTCTAGCATTTCCAGAACTACCTAAGGCCTTAAATGCTTTAACAGCTAATTCTTCTACTTCTTTACGCATTTTATCACTTAGATTAGCTGGCAATTTTCTATTAGTGGAAGCCATTCCTTTAGAATTATACTTAGGAGAAACGCTACCTTTTAATTTTCCTTTACCATCACCTAGATACTTATCTTCATAAGTTAAGAATTTATTAGCTGATAAGACTTCTTCTATTTCACTAACCTTTTGATGCTCATAGTTACCCATAACTGCGATATTTACTTCTTTTAAGTTAGGAACAACTTCTTCAACAACAATTTTACTATCATATTGGATAGCTTCGTCTATACCTTCAATTAACTTTTCTTCATTTTCACAAAGAGAAATACCTACACTAGAACCAGTAGTTGCGGGTTTTACAATTAAAGGATATTTCAACTTAGATATTTTCTTCAAAACAGCTTCACTATCACGTTTATAGTCAACATCATAGAACCATGTAAATGGGCTCATTGGTATTTCCGCACCCATCCAAATATCTTTCATAATAGTTTTATCTTGACCAGCAACTGATGCATATACGTTAGATCCAACATAAGGTATACCAATAGTTTGTAAGTATCCTTGTAAAACACCATCTTCTACATTTGTTCCATGGACAATTGGAAAAGCTATATCTAACTCCTTAACTATTTTCTTAGGGAAAGACTTTTTTTGTAAAACATAACTACCATTTTTATAGTACAAAACAACATTTGAACCATATTTTTTTATTAAACTTAAATCTTGATATACTTCAATATCTCTTAGCATATCACCAGTATACCATTCTCTATTCTTTGTTATATAAATGGGTATTATTTCATACTTTTCTTGATCTAGTTTATTCATAGCTTGAATAGCTGAAATAATACTAACTTCATGTTCAACACTTTCTCCCCCAAAAATTACTCCTACTTTAATTCTCATACATTCTTCTCTCCTATTCATTATAAGTATCTGGTAAATCATTTTCAAATAAAGCATAAACTTCTTCTTTACCAGTTAATGTTCCAATAAAAGGATATGCATCCTTAACATCATTAAACACCACAATTTTTTCTTTGTCAAAACCTTTTTCTAATAAACCTTGTTTTATAGGCTCTGTTTTCTTTTCTCCTATTAGGATAACATAGTCGGCTTTAGAGATTTCGGCTATTTCTCTACCAAATTCTTTGTTATACTCATATTCTTTGGCACCTAGTTCTATCATTCCTGGTGTTACTATAACTCTAATTCCTGGCATCATGCTTAGAACTTTACAAGCATTTAAAGCTCCAACTGGATTAGAATTATAAGCATCGTCTATCTGATAAAAGCTACCTAAACGTTTTAGTTCAAGTCGATGTTCTGTTGGTCTTACGCTTTTTACAGCTTGTATTAACTCGTCCATTTCAATATTAAATTCAATTCCACAGGCAATAGAGGCTAAGATATTATAAATATTATGATTACCTAAAAGTTTTGTTTCGAAATGATATAATTTTTTATCATTTTTCAAGCAAACATCAAAGCTTGATCCTTTATTAGAACATTTTATATTAATGGCTCTAACATCAACGTGTTCATTTTCGATACCAATCCATATTGTTCTAACTTTATTTTTAATTTTATAATTAACTTGTTTTTCATCATCACCATTTAGGATAGCAAAACCATCACTTGGTAGTGCTTCAATAAGCTCAAACTTGGCTTTAACAATGTTTTCTTCACTACCAAATGTTTCTAAGTGAGCTGTTCCAATTCTTGTTAAAATACCATATTTAGGTTTGACTAATTTACATAATCCAGCAATTTCACCCTTTACGTAGGCTCCCATTTCCGCAATAAAGATATCTGTAAATTTATCTAAATTGTTATTAATGGTCATCATTAGACCATTATAGGTATTTAAATTCTTAGGAGTTGGTAGGGCATTATATTTTATATTTAAAATATCACTTAAAATATTTTTACTACTAGTCTTACCATAACTACCAGTAATACCAATAACTTTTAAATTAGACATACTTTTAAGTTTATTTTGGGCTTTACTTTTATAGTAGTTATAAACCGTCTTTTCAATAGGCTTATTTATAATATTAGCAATAAATACAATGAAATAATCTAAGTAAAGCATTGTACTTAATATTAAAGTATATATAAATACTGTTTTCATTTGATAAGCACTATTAATTAAAAGAAAGGATGGTATTATATAAAGAATAGAAATGGTAAAAATTAATCTTTTTATTCTAGCAGTTATTACTAATGGTTTTTTATTTTGATCATGATTAATCATACTCATATAACTAATACCAATTATAATAAAAATAGCACTTATAATTAATAGAGTTAAATTAGATAAGTTTTCTATATGAAAGATAAAGAATAAACCAAATAATGATAAAACTATATTTATAATATCAAAGTCTAAAAATACTTTTTTATTTTTAGATAGCCATTTTAAGTATCTATTATTTTCATTATAAAGATTTTGTTGGAGCATATGAAGGGATCTTTTTGTTTTAAAGATACAGGCAAATACTAAGGTAAGTATTAATATAAAATAAACCATAACAACCTCCTAAAAGAAATTATTTAATATTGCGATTACTCTATTTAAATTTTCTAAGTAAGCATAATGAGTTCCTGGTAAGACAATTAAGGCAGCATCTATCATTATTTTTTCTAGTTCTCTAGCTTCACTAAGAGGGGCTTCAGTATCTTGTTCACCCCAAATTAATAGAGTTGGCTCTTCTATTTCTCTAGCATACTTAGATAAATCTTCGTTAACTACTTCAACTAAAATTTTTCGCATCATAGGACTTGCGGCTTTGTAGTCTCTTGAACCAATATATTTTTTCATATACTCGCCTATCTTGTCCATTCCAGGAAGACTTTTTATTTTTTTTAATATTCTAGTAGAAAGAGGTACTTTTTCGTCAACACGAATGCATGGACTGCCAAAAAGGACAAGCTTTTCGATAGGATTATGGGCTGAATATCTGATTGCGACTCTTCCTCCAAATGAATGTCCTATAACTATAGGCTTTTTAATATCTAAGCTTTTCGTAAATTTTTCTAACATATGAGAATAATCACTTATTGTCCAAACTTCATTGGGCTCACTACTTTGACCAAAACCTGGTAAATCTAAAATAGTAACACGAAAACGATCTGAAAAATTATCACCAATAGGTCGCATCATTTCAATGTTTTGACCCCAACCATGAAGGAGAATTATATCTTTTCCTTTTCCATATTGTATGTAATTTATATCAATATTATCAACTTTTATTCTCATAAACTCACCATCTACAATAGATTATATCATAATAAACTAAATAAGCCAATATTTAATGCCACACTTCTCAAAGCGTGTTATAATTAAGAGGGTGAAGAAAATGTTTAATAAAAAACTAATTATGAATGATTTGAAAAATAACTTATCTCCTAAAAGATATAAACATAGCCTATTAGTTGGAAAATACGCTAAGAAGTTAGCAAAAAAATATAATATAGATGAAGAAACTGCTTATTTAACAGGAATTACTCATGATATTGCTAAAGAGTTTAGTGAAGAGAAAACTAATTATTACAAAGAAAAATATAATATAAAAAATGATAATTATAAAACTATCCATGCTGATATAGGGAGTTTTTATGTAAAAGAAAAATATAATTTTACTGAAGATATGGCTGAAGCTATAAGATATCATACAAGAGGTGGTCTTAATATGAGTATGCTTGATAAGATAATCTTAGTTTCTGATAAAATAGGTAGAAAAAACTTAACTGAAGAAGGAAAAAAACTAAAGAAATTAGCTTTTGAAAATATAGATTTGGCCTTATTAAAATACTTAGAAAGTCTAAAAGAAAAGCTAGAAAGTAATGGAAAAATTCCTGATAAAGTTACTCTTCTATTAATAGATAATTTAAAAAAACAAACTAATAATTTTTAAAAGTTTGTTTTTTCTTTACTAGTTATACCCTCTTGAACTATTACCAAAGAATAAGAAAAATATAATGAATAAGACAACTATTATCCAAATCCAACTACCATTAGTATCATTGTTTTGATAATTGCCTGGATAATTATAAACAGGATAACCATAATAAGAATATCCGCACATAGCTAATACCTCCTTACTATATTATATTTAAAAATAACTACCAAGTTAATAGTAAAAACCTATTTTATAGTAGCTTCTCTTAAATGATTATTCTTACTTCTTTCCAAGTATGAAACAAGACACTTTAAAGTAGGTTTTAAATAAATAAAATTATCACTTACTCCTAGAAAAGGATTATTACTTATTTTCTCCATCATAAGTACTTTTTTATATAAAGGATGTTTACTAGTTAAAATGGCTTTACCAACAAAATAAAGTTTATTATTAACATACTCCCCTAAATAAATAGATAAACCATTACTCTTTTGTACAAATCCTCCTATTATAAATCTTTTAATCTTTAAATTCTTTACTTTTACCCAGTTAAAACTCCTTTTATTAATAAGATATGAACTATTCTTTTTCTTCGCAACCATTCCCTCTAATTGTAATTTTTTTATTATTTGAAAGAACTCTTTTCCCTTTTCTTCTATAAATTTATTCTTAAGGAAGACATCTTCATCAGAATACTTTTCTAATATTTCTTTTCTCTTTACTAATGGTAAATTAGTTAAATCTTTACCTTGATAAATAATATCAAAAGCAATAAAAGTGATTGGATTAATTTCACTTTGATACTTAATTTTATTTAAATCTTTCAAATGAAATCTTTCTTCTAATTTACTAAAAGAAGGTCTTCCTTCATAAAAGAAAACTATTTCTCCATCAAAAATAGTTTTAGTATTAACTATTTTTTTAATTTTTTCTAGCTCTGGAAATTTATAAGTTATATCAATAAAATTTCTACTTCTAATAGTAATAGTATTTGGTGTTACAAAAACTAAGGCTCTTATTCCATCAAGTTTTGCTTCAAAATAATAATCTTTTGAGTTAAAAGGATCATGAACTTCCTCTAAAAGCATAGGTTTAAATTTCTTATCAAATAAATCAGCCATTCTTCTTAAGGCTCTTTTCTAAGGCTTCAAATAGATCACTAACTTGTTCTTTTTGTTTTTTCTTAGGTTTCTTAATTTTACTACCTTTCATTTTTAATTCAATGGCTTCTTTAATATTATTTTGATATTCGTCTTTATATTTATCAGGTTCAAATTTACCAGTAAGTTCTCTTATTAATTTAATAGCTAAATCTAATTCTTTTGAGTTTACATCTACATCTAACTTTTCTAAAGGAAAATCCACTTCTTCATTAAAATAAAGAGTATTCATAATAATACCATAACTAGTAAAACGTAAAATACAGTAATAAAACTTACTACCTAGAACAGTCTTTGCTAAAGCTACTTTCTTTTCTTTCTTCAAAGCTTCACAAAATAAATCATAAGCTTTAGACTTTTTCTCCGTTTTTAGTAAATAACTTTTTTCAAAATATGATGGATCAATTTCTCCAATATTTACAAAAGAAACTATTTCTATTTCCTTATCATTTTCAGGCTTTAGTTGTTCTAATTCTTCTTTGGGAAAAGTTAAATATTGATCATTTTCATACTGAAATCCTTTAATAATATCTTCTTCTAAAACTTCTCTTTTACAATGAGGACAATACTTAATATATTTAATACGATGCATGCACTTTTTATGAAGTTGATTAAATGCTGTATCATTGTTTTTAATCAAAGGGTTCATAATAATAGGAATATTGACTAAACCAAAAGAAATATTACTATGTACATTAGGCATAATTAATCACCATTATTAGTATGAGAAAAATTCAAATACTTATGAAAAAATTCGAACCAAATAGTTCGAATTTAAGTATTTTCTTTAATAAGACTTTCATATTTAATAAACAATTCATATCCTTTTTTAATAGCGACATTTATTGAATAATTATTAACATATTCTCTTAAAATATCAATTATAGACTTATTATTTATAATTTTTTTATAAAAAACTGAGTAAGAGCTTAAATCATTTTTTGTATATTTTTTAAAAGTTTCATTATTAATTAAAGGGTCTATCATTGCCTCACTTAAATACCAAGCAATATGAGGATTATCAAACTCTTCACTTTTATAGTTAGGGAAAATTTCTTTCCACTTTTCGAAATAAAGAAAATGGCATAATTCATGAATTCCTGTTGCGATTAAGTTATCTTTACTTACTCCATAATTTATGTCAAAAGTATGTCCTTCAATATCTCTAGGACAAACAGGTAACAATCCAACTCTACCAATAATTTTTATATTATCAGGCCACTTAATTTGTAATCTTTCTTGTAAATCAAGCATTATATTGTCATTTACTTCATTCCATATTTTTTGATATTCTTTAATATCATTACTATTTTTAGCCATTTTTTCTAAAGTAGGTCTAACATTTACATCGAGTATATTATATATTTCTTCATAAGACATATTTTTACTAATCTTACCTTTTAACTCTGGAAAAAGTTTTAAAGTAAATTTATAAAAGTTAAGTGGACTATTTATACTATTTTCTTTCTTAGCATACCAAACTAAACTTTCAATGTTTTCTTCTACTTCTAAATTTTTAAATTCAACTCTAGGTAAATTCATAATAACCTCACAATTTCTGCCTTAATTATATCTCGAAATGGTAAAAACATCAATTAACAATTAATTCATTTTTTAAAAGAGTATTAGAGTTGTCCTAAAAAAATAAAAACGTTGATATTTCAACGCAAAATACATATTGGAGCGGATGAGGGAAATCGAATCCCCGTCACAGCCTTGGCAAGGCCGTATTCTAACCACTAAACTACATCCGCATAAATTTAACTGTTATTAATATAACATAAAGTTATAATTTTAACAAGTAAAATTTAAAAATGGAGGGGCCTACCGGATTTGAACCGGTGATCAGGGTGTTGCAGACCCACGCCTTACCACTTGGCTAAAGCCCCATCGCAATTAAAATTATAACAAACTAATTAACAAAATTCAATATCTAACTAAGTTATTTTATGAAATATCATGAGAAAAAATACTTTTATAAGCAATTTTTTAATAGTGAGAAAGAAATTTAGTCTTTCTCACTTCTTTTTAAACCATACTTTTTCTTCTCTTGCATCATTGTAGAAGATATCTCTGTTTCAATTTCTGTTAAAGCATTTTTAGAAATATTAGACAAAGTTACAAACTCTTTTATTGTATCAATATATATTTTTCCCCAAATAATACCACTAGATACTTTTAAATCATTAAACATATCAGGTGTAATTGAGTTTAGAAAATACCCAACTACTACTCTATCTCTTCCAATTAATATTCTTTCATTAGTTAAAGTAACAACAGCACTATCAAAAATATTAAATGGATTATCATTCTTTTGGGCAATGAAAGAATAAAGAGGCGTCTCACCTGGATTTAAATGTTTCTCAACAATACTAGCATTTTTCTTAATACGCCAACCTACTGTATTAGGATATTTTTCTTTAAATTTTAAAACTTGTTTATAAACTTCTCCCATAATTACTCCTCTATAAAACCATTTGTCTTTAAGAATTCTATATAACCACTTGTATCTGATAATCCATCTACTTTATCAACAATCTTACCATCAGAAACTATAAATAACATAGGCGTTCCATAACCACCATTTAAAAATTCGTCAGAATTAACAAAAGTAACCTCATCATCCTCTACAAAATCGTCAGTATTTAAATAATAAATATTTAAATCATAATCTTTATTTATTTTTTCCACAATAGGATGAGCTATTTGACAATACCCACAAGTTGGTCTACCTATAAATACGAGTTTTTTCTCAGTTCCATTATAAAACTCTAAGTAAGTGTCAATATTAATATCCTCTAATTCCTTTCTATCTTCGTCATCTATTGCATCGCTTTCTTTTTGAGCAATCGTTAAAATATCTTCACCACTAGAAGTACTACTACTACTTTTTCCACTAGAACTATCTTTGCCACCAATAAAACAGCAAGCAATTAGTAACAGCACAATTAATACTACAGCTATAATAGGAATTAATTTATCATTTTTCTTCATAATGCACCTCTTCTCATAAGTTTATTATACCAAAGAAAAAAGAAAAAAACTATTATTTTTTCTCAATATACTCTTCACAAGGAATACTTCTATCAATAATTTTTCCATCACTTTTTATCTCAATTACTCTATTAGTAAGACTTCTATTTAATTCATAATCTCTTGAAGTAAATAAAATTTCTCCATCAAAATTTAAAAGGCCTTTATTTAAAGATGTAATACTCTCTAAATCTAAGTGATTAGTAGGTTCGTCTAATATCAAGAAATTAGGTTGTTCTAACATAATTTTAGAAAGCATACATCTAGCTTTTTCTCCTCCTGATAAAATATTTACTTTTTTAAAAACGTCTTCTTTAGTAAAAAGCATTCTTCCTAAAAAACCTCTAAGAACTGTCTCATCTTTTATATCATAAAAAGTTCCTATCCACTCTAAAATATTTTTATCACTATTAAAGTATTTAGTATTATCTTGTGGAAGATATCCAAAATTAATTGTCTTACCCCATTCAATAGTACCTTTATCATATTTTTCTACACCCGCTAAAATATTAAAAAGTACTGTCTTAACCATATCGTCTTCGGCAATAAAAGCTACCTTATCTCCTTTTAATATTGTAAAAGATACTTTATCTAAAATCTTTTTACCATCCACTTCTTTACTTAAATTTTCTACTTTTAAAATTTCTTTACCTGCTGGTTTTTCTATTTTAAAATCAATATAAGGATATTTTCTAGAAGATGGAACTATCTCATCTAAGACTATCTTATCAAGCATCTTTTTTCTTGAGGTAGCCTGCTTACTTTTAGAAGCATTAGCTGAAAATCTAGCAATAAAAGCCTGTAATTCTTTTATTTTCTCTTCCTTTTTCTTATTGGATTCTCTCATTTGTCTTTGTAATAGTTCACTTGATTCATACCAGAAGTCATAATTACCTATATATAATTTTATTTTTCCATAATCAATATCTGCTATATGAGTACAAACTTTATTTAGAAAATGTCTATCATGAGAAACTATAATAACTGTATTATTAAAATTAATTAGAAATTCTTCTAACCATCTAATAGCCTCTAAATCTAAAGAGTTAGTTGGCTCATCTAATAAAAGGATATCAGGATTACCAAATAAAGCTTGAGCAAGTAAAACTTTAACTCTTTCTTTAACTGGAAGTTCTTTCATTTGTAAATAATGATGTTCTTGAGGAATACCTAAATTACTAAGTAAAATAGCTGCATCAGCTTCAGCATTCCAACCATCTAATTCCATAAATTCAGCTTCTAAATTAGCAAGCTTCATACCATCTTCTTCAGTAAATTCTGTTTGTTCATACATTTTATTTTTTTCTTCCATTATTTCATATAGTTTACTATTTCCCATAATAACAACATCTAAAACACGTATATCGTCATATTGATAATGGTCTTGTTTTAAAATAGATATTCTTTCTCCTTTAGTAATAATAACCTCACCTGTAGTTGTTTCTAACTCACCACTTAAAAGTTTTAGAAAAGTTGATTTACCAGCTCCGTTAGCGCCTATTAAACCATAACAATTACCATTAGTAAACTTAATATTAACATCTTCAAAAAGAACTCTTTTACCAAATTTTAAACTTACATTATTTACTTGTATCACTTACATCACCTCTAATACACTAAGTATTTTAATATATTAAGTAAACAATTGCAAGTTCAAAGGAAAAGAAAAATATGAAATTAATCATACTTTTTAAATATTAAAGTTATTTGACTGCTAGAACTAGACGGGAACCAATACGATCATAAACAGTACCAGTATATTTATCAAAGTAAAACTGACCAGATAAACCTCCAAAATCATAAACTCCACCACGGCAAAACCAAGGGTTAGTAGGTTCAATAAAATCAGAACGGTCACTATACCAACCATTATGTCCACGACTAGAACCATCTTTATCCATATAAAGATAGAAAGGACCTAATTCTCCAGTTGCATCTCCCAAAATTCTTTTACTGTAAGATGTCAATGTGGTTGCATCAGAATATTTATCAAAATATTGTGTTTTTGCTAAGTCAGTTGTTGAGATTTCACTTGTGGCATCATCATTATAAGGATCTAAGTAACCAGCAACATATTCATGCGCACCACCACTCATATCATATATTCCTGTTATATTTGCTGTTGTTGAAGCAAGATAGCCAGTTGATGTATTATATGGTTGCGTTAAAGCTGGTCCATCATCATCCGTAACTTCTTTTGTTCCAGTGGTTCCTGGATATGAACTTTGTTCAGTATTTGCGGCTGCTGAATAACCTGTCAAGTAACTTGAGTTGTTATTTATATTTACTTCAGTTCCTATTCCATATATTGAATGTGATAAATAAGCAGCTGCACCCCATTCAATATTTTTTATCATGTGTGGATCTAAATTACTATTATGATTTCCATTAGTATTTTTGTAATCATAAAATGCATGCCAAAAATCACCAACTGTTGTACTTCTTAATGAAGTCATATTTGGTTTTACTGTTATGGCATTTGTTGTACCACTAGCTTCAAACTTAGCTACCCATAAGCCATTTACATCAAAGGCTATAAAGGCTGGATGGGTATAATATAAATCAACTTTTTCAGTGGTTGATGCTTTAGTATTTTTATCTTCAAATATAACATCTATTAATCTTGAGTTTCCTGTAAGACGTCTTATAGAGTTAATATCATTCTTTGTATTAACAAAAGTATCTTCAATTCCATCTTCAGTAGCTAAATTCCAAAGTTTGTACTTAAATCTTGGAACCCATACAAAATAACTTTCAATATCGTCTTCTGAGATTATGTCTCCTGTTTTATAACTTTTACTTGGATTATTCTTAAGTATCACTGCATTTGCCCATTTCTTTTCTTCATAACAATACCATTCTGTATTTAAATTTGCGTACTTTACTTTTCCTTTTTTATCTAATGTTACTGGTATCATTCCATCACCCAATACTGGGTCTGCTCCGTTTAAAATATCCTCTTTATATAAAGTAGTACTTACTCCACTCATTTTATATAACTCGTCTATTGATCCTTGTACATTATCTGAACTTCCTCCACTTATAGTTCTATTATATAATACACTTTTACTTTCTATTACTGAACCTACTGCATAAACTAAACTACCAAATAAAACCGCTCCTAAAATTATTCCTGCTATATATATATATATATATTTGCGCCTATTTTTTAACTTATTCATAAATATATCACCTACCATTGTCAATTATTTGGTGTCAAAATAATACGAAAGGAAA
>CANQST010000011.1 GCA_947626595.1 uncultured Bacilli bacterium
ATATAGAAATAGAATGGAACATTGAATTTTAAGAAATAATGATATTTTTGGACTTTTCCTATTCCTGCACATGGTGGTCTCGACAGCGGCGCTTCAGGCAATGGACTACTAGAAAAAGATTTAAATTTACGTGCTGGAAAGTACATGTATAAAAGGCTCCAAGAATTAGGAATACCAGCAGTTATGACTAGAGAAGATGATGAGTATTTACCAAAAGAAGATCGCATAGAACGTGTTTTAGACTTGTATGATAATAGCCCTGGAGTTATACTTGTCTCTAACCACATAAATGCAGGAGGAGGAGATAGTCATTGTGTAACTAATGTATAACAATTAAAGCCAAAATCGTGAATAAATATTTAAATTTATTTAAAATGATGGTATAATTAAAAATAGCTAGATATCATTAAATTATGATATCTTTTTTGTTTTGTATTAAGAAAAAAATCTTAATATAAAGTGACAAAAAAAGTTGCTAAATAAACTGTCGATTAAAAGTTATTGCTTAAATAATTCAAAAAAAGGAGGATTTATATGATTATATTTGATAATAGTAATTTTAATGATGATAATGTTGAATATTTAAATTTTGAAAATAACTTTAAAATTGAAATTTCAAGAAAAATTAAAGCAATTTTAGGGCCAAACGGGATAGGAAAAACCTCTATATATAAAGATATAAAGTTTAGACATCCTGAGTATGGTTATATTGATTATAATGACATTGAAGCCTCAGTAATTGCTAAGGGCGAGAATTTGACTATTGCTCCAAATATTACAACTATTGTTGAAAAAGAAAAAGAAATAAAAATGATATTGGATTCAGTTGATACTAAAAAAACGATGAACGAAGCATTTGGTTTGAAAAGTAAAAATAAATGTGATGCAATTACTAATAATATAAATTATTATAGAAATGACACAAAAAAAGCTATAGAAAAATTTAATGGTAACAAATTAGAAATTTTATTTAATTTGGAAGAAAATCAAAAAAATATATTTGTTACTTATGGTAAAAAAATTATTGAGCAAACTATAGAGGAAACAAATATAGAAGAAATAAAAGCCAATTATCAGAAAAAATATCTTGAAATGATAGAAAAAACTTTAGATGGTGATGAAACTGTTTGTCCTGTTTGTGGAAGTAAATGTGATGAGCCAATTATAGCTATAATAAAAAGAACAATGGATTCAATAAAAGAAATTACAAATGAAATAGTTAAAGATTATATTTCAAATAATCCTGATGTTCAACCAGAAACTGTTATAAATAAAATTAATAATTTAAAAGATATAATTTTTCAAAATGATATAAAGGTTGAAGATTTGGAAGATTATATAATATGTGGTGGAAATAAAGAAAAAGCAGAAATTATAACTAAAGCTAAATCCAGATTATCTCAACTTTTTAATGAAATTGATGGCTTAGAAAATATCAAATTACAATTTTATAATAATATTAAATCAATAGAAGATAGAATAAGAGAAGTATTTGAAAATCAATTAGAAATACCTGAAGCTAACGTTGAATTTAAAGATGAAACTAAAGAATTGCAAATTAAATTATCAAGGAATATAGAAAAGTATAGTACAGGTGAAATAAATTTAATTACTTTTATAGTTTCTTTATTAGAATTTATCAGTAGTGACAAAAACACATTAATTATTGATGATCCATTAAGTAGTTATGATATACCTAATCAATATAAAATAATATACGAAATAACGGCAACCAATAAAGAAGATAACTATATATTATTATTTACTCATAATATTGATTGTTTAAATATTGCAAATTCTCAAAATAGTAAATCATATGAGTATGAATTAATTGATAAAGTAAATGGTGTTTTATATCTTAACAAAGTTACAAATCAATTGGAAGAAAAAGGTTTCAATATTAATCATATTTTAAAAAATATATATATTACATATCCTTACTATGGTTATTTAGGTTTGATATCAGAAAAAGATACATGGGAAAGAACATCTACTAAACATAAATTATTTCATTATGATACCAGCTATTCCCAATCAATTGATGGAATTAATTATACAAACGAACAGTTGGTAAATTTGATTGATAATTTAAATATGCAAAATGTAATTAACGCAGATTATTTAGTTAATTCTGCAAATAAAATAATGTATTTAGCGGCATTGAGAGTATGGATAGAAAAAAAGTTTGTTGAAAATACAGATGATTTAAATGGATTACAAAGAAAAGAAGAATTATCAAATAAAATTATATTTATGTTTGATGAAAATCATTGGACGGGAACAACTAAAGTAACAAAGTCTTACTTAATGAGTAAAAAGGTAATGTTAAATCAAAATGATCATGCTCAAAGTCAAAAAGAACCATTTTATTATGCTTTAAGTTTATCACTTGAAAATATTATTAAAGAAATAATAGATATAAAAAATCATTTTGAAGATTAAAAAGGTATTAAAATTTAAGCACTAATTTTTTTTAATTTAGTGCTTATTTGTTTTGAAAAAATAAAAATTATAATAATTAACTGTCGGAGACTATTTTAAAGGGTTTTAGGGATAGGCCCTAACAAGTTTAGGGTGTGTGAACACCATGCTTGATAGTTTATATACTAATACTCTGCAAACTTCAAAAGTGAATAATATATTTAATAATCATATCTTTAACATTTTACTCAAATTAGATTTACTTATATTTGATGAAATGATATAATATTGTTATGAAAGTAAATGGTGATGCTATGGATAATGAAACTAAAATTAAAAATTTTTTAAATAGTAATCATGGGTATATACTTACATCAGATTTTTTGAATTTAAATATTAGTAAGCCATTAATAAAAAAATATCTTGATAAAGGGATAATAAAAAAAGTTTCTCATGGAATATATATAGATAGCAATTTATTAGTTGATGATGAATATGTTTTTCAATTAAGATATCCTAATGCCATATTTTCATATCAGAGTGCTTTAAGTTTACTAGGTTTAATTAATGAATCACCAAAACAAAATGAAGTTACTATTAATAGTAACAAAAGAATAATAAGTGATTATAAAATTCATTATGCATCTGATAAATATTTTGATCTTGGAATTATTGAAGTAAAAGATATGTTTAACAATCCTATTAAAATATATAATGCTGAAAGATGTATATGCGATTTATTGAAGAATAATAATTTTAATTCTAAATTACAAAATAATATTCTTCATACATATTTTCAAAGTGAAGATAAAGACATTGATAGATTATTAGAGTATTCAAAAGTATTTAGTATTTATGATAAAGTTAGTACTTTAGTGGATTATGCAGTTAGATAGGAGGTATTTAAATGAGTGAGAAAGATTTAGATTCTAGTAATGTAGAATATACTGAAGAAGTAAAATCTAAGGGCTATGTTAAACAACTACAATGGGATATGGCTATAGGTCTTCAAGAAGTAGATAATTTAAAACCTTCTAAATATTTTGAAAGGCTTGTTACTGATAATGTAGAAGGTAATCTTACTATAGAACAAGTAGAAAAAGATTTAAAAGAATACTATATTGAAAAAGAAAAACAAAACGATATAAATCATAATGAAATGGAATGTGATTTAGTTTCTACTAGAATTGTGGAATTATTGCAAATTGATAATTTTGAATTATCAGTAGATTATTTAAAATATGTTCATAAATATTTATTTCAAGATGTTTATGAATTTGCTGGAGAATTTAGAAAAATAGATTTTTCTAAACATGAAAAAATATTAAATAATGATTCAGTAGCTTATGGAGATTGTAAAACTCTGAATGAATCATTAGAGTATGATATATCATTAGAAAAAGAAAAGAATTATAAAGATATGAGTATTGTTGAAGTAATTAATAATATAACTAATTTTTCATCAAATATTTGGCAAGTACATCCTTTTAGAGAAGGAAATACTAGAACTACAGCATTATTTATAGAAAAATATTTGATTAGTTTAGGTTATGAAGTAGATAATACACTATTTAAAGATAAATCAGTTTATTTTAGAAATGCATTAGTTAGAAGTAATTATTTTAATAATTATTTAAATATAAAAGAAGATAAAAATTATTTAATTAAGTTTTATGAGAATTTATTATTAGGTAAAAATAATAATTTGCATTCACAAGATTTAATAGTTAAAGAATTGTTTTAAATTAAGGTTTATATTCATATTTAAATTTAATAATTTAGGAGGTGAGAAATATGTTCGATATACAAAACAGAAGATATACTGGAAATAAATTTAAACTAATGGGATGGATTTCAAAACTTATAGAAGATAATTGTCCAAATTGTCATTCATTTTTTGATGTTTTTGCTGGTACGGGTTCTGTTTCTGATTATTTATTTAAAAAATATGACAGATTTATTATAAATGATTTTCTTTATTCAAATAATGTGATTTATAATGGGTTCTTTTTAAATGAAAAATATGATAACGTTAAGATAAATAATATAAAAGAATTTTATAATAACCTAAATATAAATAAATTTAAAAATAATTATGTTTCAAAAAATTTTGGTAATAAATTTTTTAATATGAATGATGCAAAAAAAATTGGTTTCATAAGAGAAGATATTGAAAAAAAACATAAAAATAATGAGATTAATGATAAAGAATATTATATCTTGTTATCTTCTTTATTATATTCTTTTGATAAAATAGCAAACACTTGTGGACATTATGATGCTTATAGAAAAATAAAAAATATTCCAGAAAAATTTGTTTTTGATTTAATTAGGCCAAAAGATAATGATAAATTAGTTGAAATTTACCAAAAAGATTCTAATAAATTATCTAAAGAAATTAAAGCGGATATTGCATACATTGATCCTCCATATAATTCTAGACAATATAGTAGATTTTATCATGTTATGGAGAATATAGCACAATGGAAAAAGCCAAAATTATATGGTACAGCTATGAAGCCAAAAGAAGAAAATATGTCTGATTATTGTAAAATTACTGCTCCGATTGCTTTTAATGATTTAATTCAAAACTTAGATGTTAAATATATTGTAGTTTCTTATAATAATACTTATGATTCAAAAAGCTCATCTTCTAAAAATAAAATAACATTAGATGAAATCAAAACAATATTATCAAATAAAGGTGAAACAAAAATATTTGAAAAAAAATATAAAGCTTTTACAACTGGGAAAACAGAGTTAAATAACCATAAAGAATATATATTTATCACAAAAGTAAAACCAGAAATAAAAAAAGAAATAACCTATAGATCGCCATTATTTTATGTTGGTGATAAATATAAATTGATGCCAGAAATAAAAAAATATTTGCCCAAAAACATTAATAATTATATAGAACCATTTGTAGGTGGTGGTAGTTCATTTTTAAACGTTAAAGCTAAGCATTACTATGTTAATGATATAGATTCATATATTATAAGTATACATAAAGAGTTATTTAAATATTCAAACTTTAAAAATGATTTCTTTACTAAAATATTTAAAATTATAAAAAAATATAATTTATCATGTTCATATAATGGCAATTTAGTACCTGAAGAATTAAAAAAACAATTTAAAAAAACTTATTATGCAAAATATAATAAGGAGCAGTATTTAAAACTTAGAAATGATTATAATAAGAATCAAAATGATATTCTTAAATTATATTTGCTTCTTATATATGGATTTAATCATATGACAAGATTTAATTCAAAAGGGGAATTTAATTTACCAGTAGGTAATGTTGATTTTAATAGTAATGTTTATAATTCACTTAATTATTATTTTGATTATATTCAAAATATAGATATTAGGTATTATAATATGGACTATAAAGATTTTATTAATTCTTTGAATATTGGAAAAAATGATTATATTTTATTAGATCCACCATATTTAATTAGTCAGAGTGAATATAATAAATTATGGGATGAAAGGCATGAAAAAGAATTATGTGATTTTTTGGACAAAATTAATGAAAAAGGAATTAGATTTGGAATTACAAATTTAATTTATCACAAAGGCAAGAAAAATAGTATTTTTGAGAAATGGTCGAAAAAGTATTTTGTTTATGAAATTAGTAGTAATTACATTAGTTTTAATAATAATACGATAAAAGCTAATTCTAAGGAGGTGTTTGTTACTAATTATGGCAAAGCCGAAAAATAAACCACTTTCATTTTCCACTACAATGAGAAATCCAGATAGAATCGCGGGATTTCTAAATCAGTTAGTTGAATTTGAAAATCAAATTTTAACAACAGAAGTAATATATAAAATAATACATAATGTAATAAAAAACAAATTATATTATACAATGTATGAGTATAGGAATTCCTTATATAAAGAAATATATCTTTCAAATGAATTAGAATTCTCTGATAATCAAGTTGATGAAATAATAAGAAATAGTCCACAAGATCATAAGGAGGCTGGATTTGAGTATGGTTGGGAATCGAGATTTGATACTTGGTATCAATTACCAAAAGAGTTTGGATTTGTTTTATACGAAAAAAACAATATATTAAAAATATCCAAATTAGGACATATGTTAATTGATACTTATAATTCTGAATCTCCCGATGAAAAGATAATACAAAATGTGTTTTTAAATAGTTTATGCAAATATCAAACTAATAATCCTTTTAAAAAGAATTTAAATTCAAATGTTCCATTGTTGTTACTGTTAAAAACAATTAAGTTACTTAAGGAAGATAAGGATGAAAATAGCACAGGAATATTTAGAAATGAATTAAGTTTATTTATATGTTGGAATAATGATAATGAAAAGGAAATCTATGAAAAAATAAAAGAAATACGGCATAATGTTGGATTTCAATATAGTAATGAATATATGTATGATATTTGTTTAGAATTATTAGGATGTAGGACACCTGAAGAAAAGGAAAAAAAGAAAAAGTATTTTAAAATTGGTAAAATATGCAACGAAGCTGTAGACGAATATATAAGAAAAATGAGAAGTACTGGTTTGCTGTCATTAAGAGGAAATGGAAGATTTTTAGACTTTAATAGTTTTGAAAATAAAAAAATTGAATATGTTTTGGAAAAGTACTCATCATTTCAAACGTTTGAAAATAAAGAAGAATATTTTAATTATGTTGGTGAAATAGATAAAGAGTTATTTAATATGGAAATAAAAATTGACCATGATAAAGAATATAATTTAAAATTAAATACATTAAATGAATTTGCTAATAAGTTTTCTAAAAAAGAAATATTCAATGAATTATTAATTTTAACTAAAAAATGTGAAAGTAAAAATGATTCTTTTAAATATATTCCAGAACCTACTAGACTAGAATTTTTAACTAGTATATCATTAGTTCAAAATTTAAAAAATTGTTATGTTGAGCCAAACTATTCTATTGATGATGAAGGATTACCAACTATGACTGCAAGAGGTGATATGCCCGATATTATATGTACAGAACCATACTTTGAAAATCCTAATAACCAAGAGTTAATAATTGCTAATGTTGAAGTTACTCTAATGAAAGGAAGATCTGAACAGGTAAATAATGAAATAGTACCTATAAGAAGACATTTATTATCACAAATTAATAATGGAAAAGATGCGTTTGCAATATTTATTGCTCCATTTATACACGAAGATACAAAAGAAATGTCGTTATGGTATAAGCATAAAGATAAAATAGATATTAGTACATATACAATAGAAGAATTTGCTAAACTTCTTCCTAATAATAAGCTTAGTAATTTAAGAAAAATTTAAGAAAAATTTAGATATTATGTGGAAATAAAGTGATTTTTTTGTTATAATTAAATTAGGTACTTGGGAAAATACCTAATTGAAACAATAGATGTATTAAAGTTCAAATTAAAAGAACTTCACATATTTATCCAATAAAAAATATTGGAATTTAATCCCGTATTTTCATTGTGACTAAATATGTCTAGTTCTTTTTTCATGTTCTAAAAAAGAATAGTCAGGAAAGGAGGAAAATAGAACACTTACTTAGATAATCTTATATTAAAAAGAGAGAATAAATATAGAAAATTTTATTAATTTAGTTATACCAACTAGTTTATTAGGAGATGATAGATTAACATTTTTTGAAAGATTGTTATTAATTGAAATAATGTCATTAAGTAAGAAAGAAGATTATTGTTGGGCTACTAATGAATATTTTAAAAATTTATTTGGTGTTAGTAAGCAAACAATATCCAAAAGTATAAGTAGTTTATCAAAGTGTGGTTATATTATTTTAAAATACGATAAGAAAGAAAAGAATAATTCTAAAAGAGTTATTAGGTTATCAGAAGTATTAAAGAATCAGATAACAGGTATTAAAAATAATCTTAATACCAGTATTCAAAAAGACTTTAATCAATATAATAAAAATAATATTAAAAGAAATAATATAGGGCCTATTATTTCAAAAGATGTTGATGGAGTAGAATTATGGAATGGTAAAAGAGTTGAGTCTGAACCAATGAGTGAAGATGAACAAAAATACTTAGAGAATTTGTTAAGTTGTTTTAGAACAGGAGATGAATAAATAATTGAATAACAAAGTCATAAAATTAAATGAGGTGACTTATGTTTAAAATAACAGAAACTTTTAAAAAAGATTCTCCTAATATAATAGAATTGGTAACTAACTATATAAAAAGTGTGATTAATAATGAGTAGAATGATGGCGTTATATTGTATTTTTATGGTACAATATAGTTGGCTTTAATTTGTTATACAAAAAAGAAAGGAGTAGAAAAACTTGTATAACACTTTAAAAAATACGCCAGAGTTTTACAAAGCAGGAATATATATAAGATTATCTGAAGCTGATGAAGGAAAAACTTACGAATCAGATAGTGAGAGTGTCCTTAATCAAAGAAATATGCTAATGAATTTTGTAAAAGAAAAAGGATTTATCTTTGTAGGAGAATATGTTGATGATGGTTATTCTGGAACTAACTTTGAACGACCAGGATTTTCAAAAATGATTGAAGATATAAAAAATAAAGTTATCAATTTAGTTATCGTAAAAGATTTATCTAGACTTGGTAGAGATCATATTATGACAGGTTATTATGTTGAAAATTTCTTTCCTGAAAATGGAATAAGATTTATTTCTATGCAAGAAGGTTATGACAATGCAGTTAACCAAGCTAGTAATGATTCTTCAACTTTTATATTTGCTTGTAATGATTATTACAGTAAACAAAATTCTATAAAAATTCGTAATGTCTTAAATGATAAAAGAAGAAATGGTAAGTTTATTGGTAGTTCTCCAAGCTATGGGTATTTAAGAGATCCAGATGATAAGGGACACTTAATACCTGATCCAGAATATGCACCAGTTGTTAAAAAAATATTTGATATGGCATATGAAGGTGTGGGGTTATCTGCAATAACATCTTACCTAAACGAAAGTAAAATTAAAACTCCAAGTAGTCTTAAAAGAAAAAATCCACATGCCAAAAATAAGTATAATCCTATATGGACTATTTCATCTGTTAAAAAGATTTTAAAAAATCAAATGTATGTTGGTGATATGGTACAAAGTGTTCAAACTAAAGTATCTTATAAATCTAAAAAGAAAAAGACACTTCCAAAAGGTAATTGGGATATTGTTAAAAATACTCATGAACCAATAGTAGATAGAGTTATATTTGAACATGTTCAAGATAATGTCAAAAGAACAAATTATACAGCAAATACAAAAAGAGAAAAAAGACTATTTGAAAACTTATTATATTGTAAAGAATGTGGTAATATGCTTACTATTACTTATAAAAAGAAACAAGATTATTGGACAATTAATTGTAATAGATATTCAAGAGATCCTAAAAGAAGAATGTGTGAGCCACATTTTATACCTTATGATAAGTTAGAGCATGCTCTATTAGATACAATTAAAACAACTTATAAACATTATTTAAAAGCTATTAATGTATCTGATATTGCAAATGAAATTAATAATAAGAAAAAGAATAATTTTAAGACACAAGAAAAAATAAAAGAGTTAGAATCAAAAGAAAAAGAATATCTTAATAAATTAGATACACTTTATGAAGATAAATTTAAAGGTTTAGTATCAGAAGAAATGTATAAAAGAATTGCTAATGATACTGAAGTTTTACTAACTAAATTAAGAAAAGAAATAAATAAATTGAAGGATGATAACAAAATTATAAAAAATAAAACTGATGATTTAAAACAATATGAAGAAAAAATTAAATCTTTAATTAATATTGAAAATCCTACAAGAGAGTTAATGCAAACTATCATTGATAAAATAGTTATAGACAAAGATAAAAATATAGAAATAATTTACAAATTTAGCATATTAAATAATATTTAAATTAACTTTGCTCTAATTTGGAGCAAAGAATACATAATAAAAGATAAACTACTTATGAGAACCTAAGGAAGTGATATAATGGATTTTGAAAGAATTTTTGTAACTGATTATAAGTGCTTTGAAGAAATAGAGATTAATAATATAAAACCTATAAATGTTATTATTGGTAAAAATAATATAGGGAAATCGAGTATTTTAGATGTAATTGAAATGATATATGGAACCAAAAATAATAATGGTATTACTAAAATTTATTTAACAAAAAAAATGACAGAAGATTTAATTAAATTAGTTTTTAGAAGTGATACGTCTGGAGGAAATATTCCTGGCAATCATTATGAATTTGGTAAGAGATATATAGGAGAAGATATTACATTTAATAGAAAAAATGAAAGTAAAAATGATGCTCCAGATGATTTTACTCTATTTAATAAGCATTTACCAATCGATCAATTATCTTATTGGATTGATGTCTCTAAGAAAGTTAAAATTAATAATAAGATTCCAAAGCGCATATTGGCAGAAAGAAATATTCTACCAGAGGACAACGATAATAGTATGAGTATAGATTCAAATGGAAATGGAATAACAAGAATTATTACTAATTATTTAAATAGAGATCAATATGATGAAAATTTAGTAAAAGTCAATCTTTTGAATAAACTTAATGAAATTATGGGTGAAGATGAAACTTTTACAGAAATTATTACTCAACAAGTTGAAACTAGTACAGGAACTAAATGGGAAATTTTTCTTAGAGAAGAAGGAAAAGGGAGAATTTCACTGTCTAATTCTGGTAGTGGATTAAAAACTATTTTAATGGTATTAGTTTATACTATTCTTATTCCAAATGTTGAAAAAAAAGATATATCAAACTATTTGTTTTTGTTTGAAGAATTAGAAAATAATCTACATCCATCGTTGCAAAGAAGATTACTAAAATACTTAGAAGAATTAACGAAAGATGGTGCAACTTTTTTCTTGACTACACATTCGAATGTTACATTAGATTCATATCAAAGTAGCGACTTAATAAATATATTACATGTACAAAAGGAATATGACGATAAAGTCACAGTCAATAATATTACTAGTAAAATTCAAAAAAATACTATTTTAAATGATTTAGGAGTAAAGGCAAGTGATTTGTTGCAGTCAAATGGTATTATTTGGGTTGAAGGTCCTTCAGATAGAATTTATATAAATAAATGGTTAGAAATGAGTAGTCTTGGGGAATTGCGTGAAGGTAAAGACTATCAATGTGTATTCTATGGTGGAAGGCTTTTATCTAATCTTAGTTTAAATGAAGAAAAAGAATTAATTGATTTATTGAATGTAAATAGAAATGCAATTATAGTGTTAGATAGCGATAAAAAGAATATTAATTCTTCGTTAAACAAAACTAAAAAAAGAATATTGGATGAAGCTAAGAAAAATGGAATAATGACATGGGTAACTAAAGGTAGAGAAATAGAAAATTATATTCCTGAAAATATTTTAAAAAACTATTATGGCAAAGAACAAAGTAAGCTAACATTTGGCAGATTTCAAAATATTGAAGAATTCATTGATAAATTGAAAAAAGGAGAAGGTAAAAAATTTTTGAGAGATAAAACTGAATTTGCTAGAAATATATTAAATAAATCAACTTGGGAAGAATTTAAGTCAGTTTATGAGTTAGATAAGACAATTTCAAAAATAGAAACGGAAATATTTAGTTGGAATTATATAGATTAAATATAATAAATAATGCACTACACATTGACTATCGCCAGGCGGTGAAGGTGCTGAAGTCGTCTACTCACTACGTAACGATGATACTCTTGCTAATATGGTACTAGACAACATAGGCGAAGCCGGTCAAATAAAAAGAAAAGCCTATCAAAGAAGATTACCAGAAAATCCAAATGAGGACTATTATTATATTTTAAGAGAAACAGGTAATGCTGAACCAATACTTGTTGAATACGGTTTTATAGATAATGCCAAAGATGCTAAAAAATTAGAAAATAATTTAGAAGACTACGTAGAAGGAGTTGTAAAAGCTATTGCTGAATATGGAGGGTATGAATATACTCCGCCAGGAGTAATTAGCCAAGAAAACACCTATACAGTTCAAAAAGGAGATACCTTATACAAGATTGCTAATATGTTTAACACATCTGTTGAAGAGTTAAGAAGACTAAATAATCTACCAACCGATACCTTACAAATAGGTCAAGTTTTAAAAGTAAAAGAAGAACAAATCCCTAGTATAGAAACAACAACCTACACAGTAGAAAAAGGTGACACCCTATACGCAATCGCCAACAAATTTCAAACGACAGTTGATACTCTAAAAGAACTAAATAACCTAACTAACAACACTCTTTATATAGGCCAAGAACTTAAAGTGCCAAAAGTAGAAATAGAGCTTCCACCTGAACCCGAAGACCCATCAACAGATAATTACTATATCTATACAGTAAAAAAAGGCGACAGCCTATGGCTAATAGCTCAAAGAAATGACACAACAGTTGATGAAATTATTAAGCTAAATAATTTAACCTCAACAGTTTTACAAATAGGAGATCAGTTGAAAATACCAACAAATAATACTCAGTCAAATACTTACATAGTAAAAAAAGGCGACACTCTTTGGTCAATCGCAAGAGAAAATAATATAACAGTTGAAGAATTAAAAAGATTAAACAATTTAACCAATAATCTCTTATCAATAGGTCAAGAATTAGTATTATATTAAAAAAGAAAAGAATGAGTTACAATAAATTTCATTCTTTTTTTTGAATTTAATATAAAAGCGTACATTTCCATTTTCCCATTTTTACACATTATTATATTCGTCTAAAGATAAAATTAAATAAAGAATAAAAAATAGAACAAAAAAGTATTGAATAATAGTAACACAAATGATACAATTATTTTAGGTGATGTAAAATGAAAAAATTCTCTACATATTATACTGATTCAAAAATTAAATGGAATAGAAAAGACGGTCTTTACTACTATGAAGATGAAAACGGTTATTTATTTTCAAAAGGAATTTATAGAACAAAAACAAAGGAAAAAGATTTACCAAAGTATTATATAAAATTACTGTTACATTCCAAATATCTATACTTATCTTTAAAAGGTATCAAAGACATACATTATAAACCTAGTTTTTATACTAATCATTGGCGAAAAGATGATGCGCTTTACATTTCATATACTAAGAAATTAGTTATAGAAGATGAAGGCCACTGCTATAATCGAGATGTTGTGATAAGTGGACCAGAAATAGATCATTTTATTAATGAATTAGAAAAATATGACTATAATAAGAGAAAAATCAAAGAAATAAAAGACTTAATGAACAAAAAAACAAAATGGTATAAGTATTGGGATGAGCGTAACGGGGCTGGTGATTATCATAGAATTTCAGATGAAGTGTGGAAAGAAATACTTGGGGAAGGACAATGAAAAAATATATAATTTTGGATACACACTTTAATGCCTCATGCGGCTTATTAATGTTTAAACCAATCTTATTAAATAAAATACTAAATAAAGGAGAGATAGAGCATAATGATTTATATAACAGGTGATACCCATAGAGATTTTCTGAGGTTTTACGAATTGAATGCCAATAAAGATGATATGGTAATTATATTAGGCGATGTAGGAATTAATTATTTCCTTGATGAAATAGATATTATGTATAAAGAAAGTTTGAGAAAAATTAAACCAAAACTATTTTGTATCAGAGGTAATCATGAAGAAAGACCAGAAAATATTGAAACTTATAAAGAAATTGAAATGTTTGGTGGAAAAGTTTTAATAGAAGAAGATTATCCAAACCTAATATTTGCCAAAGATGGAGAAACCTACAACATTGATGGTAAAAGTGTTCTCGTAATAGGTGGTGCTTATTCGGTAGATAAAGAACTCAGATTATTATATGGTCATAAATGGTTTAAAGATGAGCAATTAACTATTGAAGAAATGAATAATATTTTAAATAAAGTAAAAGGTAAACATTTTGATATAGTTCTTACCCATACTTGTCCATATAAGTATGAGCCAAGAGAAGTATTCATGCCAGGCCTAAATCAATCAAAAGTAGATAAATCCATGGAACATTTTTTAGATGAAATAGAAGAAAATATTAGCTATGATAAATGGTATTGTGGGCATTATCATACAGAAAAACAAATTGATAAATTAGAATTTATGTTTAGTAGAATTAAGATATTTAATAAAGATGAGTTTGCTCCTAAATACGATAAAAATGGTTATGAAATACTGAGGGATTATTGCAGGCAAGAGGATGTTCACAAAGATCGTAAAGTATGTTGCCCTAAATGCAATTCTAAAGATATAATTATGCGAAAAGGTAATGGAGAAGATATCTATGGATTAGATGAAATCGCAATTATTTGTAACAAATGTAAAAAAGTTTATGGTTTTAGCGACGTAAAATATAAGCCTAATTGCCCAAGAGAACTCTAACTTATACAAACTATCTTATGATAAACAAATATCCCACAAAAAAACTACCGTCCACGCGATAGTTTTTTTCTTCTAACTAATAAGTCTTCTTTCTAGCTTGAATAATTCCATAAGTGATGCCACCAACAACTAGAACAATTACTATAACCGCAACAACATCACCAGACTTAGACTCTTTTTTACTTTCCTTTTCCAATTCAGGTAAAAGTTCCATAATATCATATCTGCTACTAACATCTTTTTCATACTCAGAGTTAATCTCATCGATAATTTCTTGCTTAGAAGAATCAGCAAATCCATTCCAAGAATGATTTCCAATTATAATGTAAGGAACTCCATCAGCATTATCATCTCTAGCATCAGAAACCCTTTGCATCAAATCAGAATTATCAGAATTATACCATACCTCATAGTCAACTATCTCAAATTTGCTGCCATACTCTTCCTCGATACTGTCAAACCATTCCTCAGCCTCTTCACAGTGTGGACAACCATCGCCTCTAAAGAAATAAACCTTTACTTCCTTAGACTCTTCAGTTACTTCTTCGCTACTAGCATCACTTTCAGCCTCAGTACCATCCTCCTCAGCAAAAACACTAAATGGAACAGCTAACATCATAAGTAGCATTATAAATAATAATCCAAATTTTTTCACTTTTCTAACCTCCTAAAATAATAATATCACAAAATCAGAAAATGTTAAATAAAAACACCAAAATTACTAAAAAAATCCACCACTATTTTCTAACTAAAGTCTTTTCTTTTAGCTTAACGGAAAGGTTTGCTCCCCTAAATTTCGCAACAAACTTGTCTTTCTCAGTTAAAGAGGGCCTTACCTCGTTAAGCAGTTGAATACCTTCTACCGCCAAACACTCTTCACCAAGCGAATTTTTCAATATATCCATCAATTCTTCTCTAGTTAAATATTTTCTAAACATGTGTAATGCTCCCTTGTCTTCCAAATATCCCTTAACAAAGAAAGCATTCTCAACACTAAACTTATAATCAGTCACAAGCCCATTATCAGAAACTGGCTCAATACCATCCTTCTGCACAGCACTTACCTTAACACTAATAGCTTGTCCCTTACAATATGACTCATAATACCTTTTTATCATAAATAAAAGCTCACTCTTACTTAAATTTAAAACATCCATAAAAACACCCATTCCTTTCACTTTGCGCAAGAAGCACACACCACCATGAAAAAATATTCCTCAGCCTCTCAGCCTATGCCTCTCCCCACAACTTGTCTATTATTCTACCAAAAAGTCACCCAAATTACAAACAATTTTTAAATAACACTACTATCAAATTCCGGAATAAAACTCTCACTAGCCGCTTCACCATCTTGGACAAAAGCATTCTTAACACCCAAGTTAATCGCAAAATCAATTACCTTATCATATTCTTCTTGCGTAACCTTTCTATTTAAATTGTCATATTCCTCTATCTTATTAACCGGCGTATACTGGTTCATTATACTTATAATAACATCATTTCCATAAGTCTTATAGACATACTCAATTACCTTCATAGCGTCCATACTATGACCCGGTAGCAACAACACCCTAATAACTAGTCCCTTACTAAGCATCCCCCGTTTAATCACAAACTTTCCAACCTGCCTATACATCTCATCAATTGCCAAAGTTGCCACTTCAAAATAATTCCTGCACCCAGAATACTTAAAAGCAAGCTCATCATCAAAGTACCTCAAATCAGCTAAATAAATATCAACTAACCCCTTGACCATCATTAAAGTACCAACATTTTCATAACTACTTGTATTATAAACAACTGGTATCTTCAATTCCTTATCTTTCAATTTTCTAAGTACCGAAGCAATTTGTGGAACATAGTGTGTCGGAGTAACTAGATTTATATTATGCGCTCTTTTCCTCTGCAACTCCAACATAATTTCTCCTAACTTCTTATTACTAATAGTCTTTCCGTAACCATCAATACTAATCTTCTTGTTTTGACAATAAATACATCGCAGATTACAATTAGAAAAGAAAATAGTTCCACTACCTCTTTTGCCAGAAATAACCGGTTCCTCCCACATATGTAAACTATAATAAGCAACCTTAACCTTATTGCTAGCATTACAAAAACCTTTCTTCTCATATCTATTTACGCCACATTTCCTAGGGCACAATAAACAATTCTTTAACACTTCCATAAATAAAACCTCAATAACTATAATATCATAATTTCTTAATATCTGCTCGTAAGTTTCTAAGCATCTCCTCAAAAGTTCCTAAACATCAATCAACTTTCCCATAAGACTACCTAGAAAGCTCATAACTTTCTCCAACTAACTCCATAATCTCTCCATCACTAACACTGCCATCTAATAAAATACTAATCCAGTTTTTCTTATTCATATGATATGCCTTATAAAAGCCCTTTCTCTCTAAAAAGAGTGGAATTTTCTTGCTATCCAGCTTAATATTGATAATTTCCACCTCATCATTACCACTATCAATTTTACTCCTCTTAATATTCATAATAATAGCGTACCACTTTTTACTAGAACCATTTCTAAAAACTCCAAAATTAGGACTACTTTCCCATAAAAATTCAGCCTGATTACCATATCTTTTATATATCAAATCACTTATTCTATTAGCCTGTTGCACCAAAAACAATCTTTCACTAAAGCAAGCTTTTCTCACATCTAAAAGAACTTTTCTTAACTCCTCCCTAATTTTATCAACAAATTCCCCATGCTGCTCCTCAAACTTATAATTGACATATTCTTCACCAAAATCCTTATCAAATACCTTATATGAAATCACACCCTCGCTAGTGATTTCTATTTTTACTAAAAAACTGTTATTTAAAATATTCCTCTCCAACACAAATCCATCATTAGCTCTATCAAAGCCATACTTTTCTACCTCGCCAAAATCAACTACAAATCTCTTAAACAAATCCTCCACATTACAACCTGCCTCTCCAACTTACCATAATATCTGCCCTGACAATTACATTATAAAACAAATGTTTTTAATTTGTCAATAGGGTAAAGTAATATTTTTTATACTTTTTAAATTAGGTGCTAAGGTACAAAAAAGACTACTCAATTAGAATAGCCTATTATTCGACTGGTGGAGTTGTAGCTTCAGGTGTTTGTGTTTCTTCTGGGACTGGTTGAGTTTCACTTGGAGTAGGTGCTGGTTCTGGTGAAGCCTCAGGTGAAGTTGTTGGCTCTGGAGAAGCTTCAACTCCTTGACTTCCTCCTGTATTTCCTCCACCAGATGTTCCACTATTACTTGGTCTACGATTTTGTGTTGTATTATTAGCTTGCTTTTGCCACATTGCTTCTAAAGTAATATCATTTTCTATTGGTGTGTTAAAATCAAATACATTATTGCCTAAATACCAACCTACAAATTTATAACCCTCTCTTGTTGGATCAACTGGCTTTGTAACAGTTCCACCTTCTTCAACATTTTGATCAACAATACTGTTACCACCATCACTATTAAATTTTACTATGTAACTTTTCTTTTCTTCTTTAATAGTACTTTCTTCTATATTCTTCTTATAAATAACTTTTACTGTATAAGTAACTTTATTCTTAGCATTTTCTTTTAAATACTTCAAAACTTCACTATCAGAAATTGTCTTACTATCAGTAGTTATCTCAATATTTTTAATATCTACCTTCTTAGAAGTAGCAGCTTCACAAATCATAAGTATTGCTCTATAAACCTTTTTATCCTTTAAGTCTATTCCTTTAAAAATACTTTTCGCATCATTATCCATTAATTCATAATTGGTAACATTATATAAATGATTTCCACATTCTTTTTTCTTACCTTTCTTATCTTTACAAAAATGATACTCCTCATCAAAATCTAACTTAACAATAGAGCCAACATTAACAAGCATACTATGTTCTTCTTCTTTACGAATTTTTACATCTTCATTATTTCTAGCTTCCGCAATAACACAACTTATACCAATAATTAAAGTTGAAATTAAAGCTCCTACCAGAATAATAATTCCTCGTTTCTTCTCCATAAGACACCTCTCTATTAAATATATTATACACTCAAATTGAAAAAATAAAAAGCATCCTTGCGAAAAATTAATAAAAATACTATACTTTATATAGAATAGAGGTGCTATATGATATTTATTATTGCCCAAATAGTTGCCTTAATAGCGTGGATTTTTTTCTTAATAAGCTATTTTGGAAAGAATGTTAATAAAGTAATAATTCTTCAAGTAATATCTGATATCTTTTATTGTATAAATTATCTTTTACTAGGAGCTATATCTGGTTTATTTGTAACTATTTTTGATTTAATAAAGGAAATAGGTTATTACAAAACAGATAAAGATAAATATATATTTTATTTTACTATTCCTATCTATATATTAATTGCTTTCTATTCTGAAAAATCCTTTCTAATGATTATTCCTATAATTGCTAGTATAATAGATGGCTATGCCGTTATTAAATCTAAAAAAGCTATTGTAATAGGTGCAGTAGTATCTAACTTTTTATGGTTAATATATGATTTATTCTATTTAGACTACATAGTAGCGGGTACTGATTTAACTGTTATTATAGTAAATATTGGTATTTTACTTTATGGTTATTCTAAATTTATAAGAAGAGACTATATTTATACTCTAAATAGGAAAAATATTTCTCTTACTACATTAAAAAGAATTTGTAGTTTAGATAAAGATTACTATGATAAAGTTTATTGTTGGAATTTAGATTATATGACAAATTTATATAAAAAAGAAAAAGATAGTTATATTCTAATTAAAGATAAAAATACTATTATAGGATATGTTAATCTATTAAATATAAAAAAAGATGTATATGATAAAATGTTAGAAAGTGATACTTTATATGATAATTTTAATCTAGACGATATTATAAATTATTCTAATTCTAGAGTTAATTATTACTTAAATTTAAACTCTATTGTTCTAAAAAATGAATATCAAAACAAAAACTCTTCTATGAAGATAAAAAATGCCATTATAAAGTATATAAATAAAGAAGAAAAGAAAGGCTATAAGATAAAGGAAATTAACTCTTATGCTGTTAATGATTATGAAGTAGAAATACTAGAGAGATTAGGCTTTGAAAAAGTAAAAAATATAACTAATGAATGCTTTTTATATAGATTAGTCAGATAAAACAGGTGTACCTGTTTTAATTTTTTCTAACTACTGGCTCTTTAGCCAGTAGTTGAGTGTACTTTACTAGTTGTATAATTTAATTAGAGTAATGCTATCAGTTAGCTAGCTAATATTTTTAATCATTATAGCAACATTATAATACTATCTTAGTATTAAATTAAATTATATGTAGATAATAATTGTAGGTGATGTTCTTCGTGAATAAGTTAGAAAATAGGCGCAATATATATATAATTGTTGAAAAAATAACGGGTAGTTTAATTTATAACACAAAAGTAAAACCAAAAGCACTTGGTTCTTTTTTGCGTTTTCATAATACTACTAACATTATAAAAGTATTAAAAGGATGTGAAGTATTATGAGTAATAGAAAACAAAAACTAATTATAATTGGTGCACTATGTTTAGTTGTAGTTTGTTTATCAATTGGATATGCAACTTTATCTTCAATGTTAAAGATAAATGGTACAGCTAATGTTGGAGGAGAAAAGTGGAGTGTTGAGTTTGTGGAGAAGCAGGCAAATACTATTCCTAAGGGAAAGGCGGATTGTGAAATAGGAAATATCACTGGTACAAGCATTACTAATATGTCAGCAGTATTTCAATTACCAGGAGACTCTTGTACATTTACTATACCAGTAGAAAATGCTGGAACATTAGATGCAAGTTTAGTTGATGTAGATGGTAAAGCTACACCTTTAAATTTAGTTGGTAGTCAAGAAGATATAGCTAAATTAAATAGCCAAATAACATATGATGTTCAATATGGAAATACAAAAATAGATAACTTAACTGCTTTTGATAATATTGATACTTTAGAACCGGGTGAAAGGGAAACTATAACTTTAAAAGTAGAGTTTAAAGAAGAGGCAGAAGAAATACCAAATGGAGCAGTAACAATAACAGGAATAGATAGAACTTTTAACTTTCAAAATAAGACTAATTCAAGTAGTGTTAGTCCAATCCCTGATACAACACCAGTTTACCACGATACTAGTGGAGCTAATCAACCTGTTTTAAGTGATAACATGATACCTGTAGTTTATGACGAAACAAGAAAAGAGTGGGTAAAACAAGATTTAGATAAAAGTTATGATTATAGTAGTCAAGTATGGGCAAATGCAGTAACTGTAGTTGAAGAGTATGAAAACAAGACTAGAAATTATTATAAACTAGCAAAACCGGGTACAGTAATACCAATGGAAGCAATCAATACCATGTGGGTATGGATACCAAGATATAGTTATACAATAAAACAACCATATGGAAAAGAAAGTTCTGATAATCAAAGTCCTAGTAAAGAATTACCTGGAGAAATAGATGTTAAGTTTATACCAACAAGTCAAAATGATAGTGAAGGTTCAGCTCAATATACTGAGGGAGAGGCAAGTGAATGGTTTACCCCGCCAGGGTTTAAGTTTGGAGAGAAAGATTTATCAGGTGTTTGGGTAGGAAAGTTTGAAACTGGTTCAGTTGATGGAACAAGTCCAGGAGATGTAGAAACTGATAACTTAGTTGCGATAAAACCAAATATAACGTCTTGGAGAAGTGTTAGAGTCTCTACCTTAGAATTGGTTTCCATGGGATTAACTAAAGACGGGAATGTCTATGGCTTTGATAATACTTATGATAGTCATGCATCAAAAAGTGTAGAGTGGGCTCTTATTAGTTATTTAACTCAAAGCAAGTATGGAAAATATGGAAATACTCTATATACACGCAAAAATAAAGAAGTTTACATAAATAATTATGATAAATATGTTACTGGCTGTTCTAGTGGAGACACTTCTTCAATATCTTCTGAAATCTGTGCTTATCGTTATGACGATACTACTTCAAAAGGTGACGGAACAGGATATGCTGGAGAGGGTTCCAGTTCAACAGGAAATATTTATGGCATATATGACATTAATGGGGGATCTTGGGAATATGTAATGGGTGTGCTTAATAAAATGTCAGGAAATAATCAAGCTACTAACTCTGGTTATGTTGGAGCATTAAATGATGGAGGTCCTACTGATGGTAGAAAATGGCCTTTAGAAAAATACTATGATATTTACACATCACAGGATCTTGTTACAGGTTGTAATGATGGATCTTGCAAAGGACATGTTTTGAATGAAACACAAGAATGGTATGACGATGTCTCAGTTATGGTTACTTCAACACTTCCTTGGCTTCTTAGAGGTGGTTATCAAAGTGATAATAAAATTGCAGGCATTTTTTCGTTTCACGTAGACTATGGTTCTGCCATGACTTTTATTTCTTTCCGTATTATCTTAACTCCAAATAACTAATTTATAAACATATAAATGGTAGGTGAATTTATATTATGAGTAATAGAAAACAAAAGTTAATAATTATAGGTGCATTATGTTTAGTTGTAACACTTTTGTCTATAGGTTACGCTATTTTATCAGCTAACTTAAGGATTAATGGTACAGCTAAAGTATCAGGTGAAAAATGGAGTGTTGAGTTTGTAGAAAAACAAGCTAAAACTATTCCAAAAGGTAAAGCTACTTGTGATATAGGTACAATTCAAAATACTTCAGTAACAAACTTATCAGCTAAAGTAAAAGTACCAGGAGATAGTTGTACATTTACTATACCAGTAGAAAATACTGGAACATTAGATGCAAGTTTAGTTGATGTAACTAATAGAGGTTTATCTTTATCGTATGATGGTGATCCGGGTGATATAGACATCATAAGTAGTTATATAACTTATGATGTAAGATATGGTAATACAGAAATAAATAATGAAACTTCTTTTGATACTATTGATATTCTAGAACCAGGAGAAAGAGAGACAATAACATTAAGAGTTGAGTTTAAAGAAGAAGCAACTCAAATACCAAATGATGTAGTAACAATAACAGGATTAGATAGGACATTTAACTTTGAAAATAAAGTTGGTTCAAGTAGTGAAACTTCACCTACACCAGAAACTGTACCAGTTTACCACGATACTAGTGGAGCTAATCAACCTGTTTTAAGTGATAATATGATACCAGTAGTATATGACGAAACAAGAAAAGAATGGGTAAAACAAGACTTAGATAAAAGTTATGATTATAGTAGTCAAGTTTGGGCCAATGCAGTAACTGTAGTTGAAGACGGAACCCAAACTAGAAGTTATTACAAAAAAGCCAAAGCCGGAACTGTAATATCGATGAATGATATAAATACAATGTGGGTATGGATACCAAGGTATAGTTATACAATAAAAAGTGAAAATGGAGGAATTAATTATTATGGTAAAGCAAGTTCTGATAATCCAAGTCCATCACAAGAATTACCAGGAGAAATAGATATCAAGTTTATTCCAACAAGTCAAAATGATAGTGAAGGTAGTGCACAATATATAGAAGGAGAAGTAAGTGGATGGAGAACTAATGACGCTTTTAATTTTGATAATAAGAATAGAGCGGGACTATGGACAGCAAAATTCGAAACTTCCGGAACTATAGGTGATACATGTATAAGTGAAACATGTGATAAAAGTAATATAATCATAAAGCCTGGTATGACTTCATTCACCGGTCCAAGATTGAGTAGATTTTTCTATGGTGCAAGAAGTATGCAAAGAGAAGACAATCAATATGGATTTAGCTCAACAAGTGGAGACATACACATGGCAAAAAATGACGAATGGGGAGCTATTACTTATCTTTCACAAAGTAAGTATGGTAAATATGGTAATGAAGATTATAGTGGAGCAAATAAAGAAGTATACATAAATAATAGTAGTAGTTACATAACTGGAAATAGTGGTGGAACTCCCAATGCTGCACCAGCATCAGGACTTGCATATGAATACAATAATATGTCAAGTTTAGGTGATGGTACTGGTCATATGGGACCAGGAGCTTCAACAACAGGAACGATATATGGAGTATATGATATGGCAGGTGGAGCAACTGAGTACGTCATGGGAATATTAGAATATGATGCCCAAAATAACAATGATAATTTTGGCAAGTTGGTTACTGAAAATTCCGATTTTAAAGGATTAAATAGTTCAGGAGAAGAGACAGGTTATATAAATTTACCAGACGCTAAATACTATAACACTTATAAAAGTGCCAATCCAATATCAACTTTATGGTCTACAGCAAAAGCAGAAAATGCATGTGATGGAGGTGTATGCTATGGTCATGCTTTATCAGAAACAGCACAGTGGTATAAAGGAACAGACTCATTCCTAGTTCGTATTTCTTGTTTCTTTCATAGAGGTGGTATATATGATAAAAAAGATACATCATCAATATTTTATGTAAGTGTTGGTAGTGGTGATACTTCTGACAGTCGTTCCTTCCGCATCGTCCTAACCCCCAATAACTAACTCCTCACAATAAACCATAAAAAAACTCTATCATTTTTCTAATTTATGTTTTATAATATTAATAGATATTTTGTAGTAGGAGTTGTTTTAAATGAAGAAAATATTTACTTTCCTTTTACTAGGAATACTTTGCATTACTTTTACAGCATGTACTAAAGAAACAGATGCATCTAAGTTTAAAAAGGAATATGAAAGCCTAAATAATGAAGAAAATAATAATCATAAAATTAGAGAAGTATCTATATCTAAAGATAATCCAATTATTTATAGTACCGCTAGTGAAATAGCTGATATGATTGATAATAAAGAAACTTTCATAGTATACTTCGGTTTCCCTAAATGTCCATGGTGCCGTAGTATGATTGAAACTTTACTAGAAGTATGTAAAGATAATAAAATATCTAAAGTATACTACGTTGATGTTTATGATATTAGAGATACTAAAGAAGTAGGAGAAGATAACCAAGTAACAACTTCTAAAGAAGGTACTAAAGGTTACTATAAACTAATTGATAAATTAGATAGTATTCTTTCAGACTACAACTTAACTAATGACGATGGAGAAAGCATTTCAGCAGGAGAAAAAAGAATATATGCTCCAAACGTAGTTGCCGTAGTAAACGGTACACCAACTAAATTAGCTGAAGGTATCAGTAAAGACCAAGAAGACCCATATCAAGATATAACTAAAGACATGAAAAAAGAAATGTATGACGACTTAGAATGTGTAGTTAAATGTTTAAATGAAAAAACAACCTGTAGTCTTACAGGTTGTTAAGGAAGTACTACTTCCTTTTTTCTTTGATAAAAATCGTCGTATAATTACTTAAATCAAGACCTTTAATAGTCTTACTATAATTATCAAAAGTATCTTTCTTTATATCCAAAACACTATCTAAATAAGGATAATTAAAATTAACTAAATTATCAATAAAAGGAATTATCATATTATGTATCTCTTCATTTCTCAAAATAATCCTCATAATACTTTGTCTCTTCTCAATTTCAAAAAACTCTTCATCTAATACCACCTTATCTAAATAACCATTTACTTTTTCTAAGAAAACTTTATCCTTACTAGTATAAGCACTTACTTTTATTAAAATAAAACTATTACATTGACTATAACTATAATAAATATTTCCCGTAATAATCTTTTCCTTTACCAACTTTTGATAAAGCTTAGAAGTAGTACCAAACACCTCTTTTAAAAAGACATTTAAGTAAAAATCTAAATCCAACATCTCCTTAGGACTTAACTCCTTAACATCTATTTTATAAGTAATTTCCACAAACTCTTCAGCCGTAGGAAAATACACAACGCCTTCCTTTTTATTAACTTCTTTATCTTCCTTATAATCCATAAATTTAACAGTACTTTCTTCTACTTTTAAATTCTTATAAAAATCCCTTAAAAACTTAACTACCTCTTCCTTATCAAAATTACCAGCAATTATAATATACTGATTACTTGGTTTATAAAAAGCATCATAACATACCTTTAAGTCATTTAAAGTAACCTTCTCAATATCACTTAAATCTCCTCCAATACTACGAAACTTAATCTTTTTAAAAAGATTTTCCATACATTTAATCTCTGCATGATAAAACTTATCAGTAAGCTTACCCCTTATTTCCTGATAAATAGGCTCCTTAATTTTTAAAAGCTTTTCTTCACTAAAATTAACATTATAAACTCCCTTAAGAATAGTTTCTATTCCAAGCAAAACATTATCTACTGCCTCAAAATAATAATTAGTCATATTTCTATAAGTAGCAGCATTAGTATGCATCTGTTTCTTCCCAAGTATCTCTAAAAAATTACCCATTTCATTTTCTTCTACTACATAGTGCTCTAATATATGAGCAACTCCATCAGGTAAATGATATTCTTTATTATTAACTATAAAGTCCTTAGTCTCTCCTCCAAAAAGGTTAACTAGTTGAAAAAAAGTAGTATGTCTTCTCTTATCTAAATATAAAAATATATTAAGCCCATTATCTAAAGTAATTTTTTCTAATTTCTTCATTAACTTTCTTCCTCCAAATAGTAAATAACATCTATTTTTAATCTTTCTATAAATTCTTTTATTTCTCTAGGAGTAATATTCAAAGCTTCCTCATACTCTTCTTCCATAGTATCCTCAATATCAAGCTTTTTATAAATAAATTCGTCAAATAATGAATACTTACTATCAAGATGTCTTATAATATTAATTCTTAACCTATCTTTTAAATTCTCTCCTAACTCTTTAAGTAACTTTTCATTCTTCAATTCTTCCATTACCTCTTTAATCTTTTCTTCAACAATATTCCTACTTTTTTTATTAATATAAGCTATTATTACTAAAGTACCATAATGTTTGTAGCACCCAACATTAGTTGAATAAACTAAATCAAAATCTCCTCTTAACTTTTTATCTAAAACTCTACTAGACTGAGATACAAGTAAATTTCTAACTACTTCTAAACGTAGTCTATCTTTATCACTCATATTTTCTACCTTATAAACAATTGAAAATACTGAGTCTTTAAAAATACCTTTTTCTTCTACTACTTTAACTTTATCTTTAACTTCTAAGTAATTACTATAATTAGTATCTATCATAACTTTAGAATTAATATCTTTACAAATATATTTCTCCATTAAAGAACTAATTTTTTTCTTATTAACATCACCCATTACAAAAATAATAGGCTTATTATTTAAAACAACTTCCTCATAAAAAGAATATAAATTTTCTTTAGTAACCATCTTAATTAAATCTTTATTATCATACAAATTACTAGAAAAAGCTGTATTCCCATCATCAATTAAATTCTTTAAACGATAAGTATAGTAAGAATTAATTCTTTTTATACCATCTTCCATATTTCTTTTTAAATTTTCTTTTTCTCTTTTAAACTCAAAAGTAGTAAAAGCCTTATTCTTAGTAAGAGGATTATAAATCATTTCTCTAAAGAATTTAATCTGTTCTTCTAATAAATCTTCTTCTATAACACTTTGCTTAGGAATAAGCATATTAAACGCTAAAAAACCACTATTATTAAGAGAAAAATGATAACAATTAATTCTTAATATATAATTTCTTTTTCTTTCCTTTTCAAACTTTTCTTCGGTATTATATTTATTATTAACATAACTTAACATCGATGGAAGTAGTCTTGTTTTAGCAAGATTTTCTCTTTTCTCCTTAATTGGAAAAACTACAAGTATTTGAATAGTCTCAAAATCTTTATTACTTAAAAAATTAAAAGTATCTATCTCCAAGAATATCACCTCTTCCTTATTATAGCATTTTTCTATTGACATAAAAAGTTCTTTGTATTTTAATGAAAGTATAAAGATTTAAGGAAAGTGAATAATAATAATGAAAATAGTAGAGTATGAAGAAAAATACATTGAACAAGTAAAAGACTTATTAATTGAATTACAAGAATATATTTCTAAGCTAGATAAAGAAAAATATAATATTCTAACACCAAAATTTAGAAATAAATATTTTTTACATTTAATGGAAGAAGTAAAAGAAAATAATGGTATAATATACATAGTAGTAGAAGAAGAAAGAGTAGTTGGCTTAGTAGCAGGATACATTCTTAAAGAAGAAAATACTTATGATTTTAAATCTCCTAAAAGAGGTTTTGTAAAAGATTTAATTATTACTAAAGATAAAAGATCTTTAGGTTATGGTAAACTACTTCTTCAAAAAATAGAAAACTATTTTAAAGAAGTAGGTTGTAGCGCTGTAAGATTAGATGTATTTGGTTACAATGAAAATGCTCTTAACTTTTACTATAAAGAAAACTATTTCAAAAGAGTAGTAGAAATGCAAAAAAATATCTAAGGAGGAAAATATGTACGATATAATAATAATTGGAGCAGGACCTGCTGGTTTAACTGCTGCTTTGTATGCTCTAAGAGCTAATAAGAAAATTTTAATATTAGAAGCCAAAGCTTATGGAGGACAAATAATAACCGCTCATAAGATAGAAAATTACCCTGGTATTGATAATATTACTGGAGTAGAGTTTGCTGATAATTTGTATAATCAAGTAAAAAATCTTGGTGGTGAAATAAAGTATGAAACAGTTTTAAAAATAGACGAAGAAAGAAATGTTACAACTGATAAAAATACTTATAGTGGTAAAACAATAATTATCGCAACTGGCGCTAAAAATAGAAAATTAGGTCTAAATGAAGAAAGCAAATATATTGGTAAAGGTGTATCATACTGTGCTAGTTGCGATGGTAACTTATTTAAAGAAAAGACAGTTGCGGTAATTGGTGGAGGTAATGCTGCTTTAGAAGATGCTCTATATTTATCTAATATAGCTAAAAAAGTATATCTAATTCATAGAAGAGATACTTTTAGAGGTGAAGAAGCTTATTATAACGCCTTAAAGAAAAAAGAAAATGTTACTTTTATTTTTAATTCTGTTTGTTCTAAACTAAATGGAGAAGAAAAGTTAGAAAGTATTATTGTCAAAGATAATAATGAAAATGAACAAGAATTAAAAATAGATGGTCTATTTATAGCCGTAGGGCAAGAACCATCTAATGAAATATTTGCTAACTTAATAGATATAGACGATAAAGGCTATATTATAGCTCATGACGATGTTTATACAAGCAAAGAAAAAATCTATGTAGCAGGTGATGCCAGAGTAAAAAAACTTCGTCAGTTAACAACCGCTGTATCCGATGGCTCACTTGCTGCTATAGTTGCAATTAGTGAAGCCAATAATTAGAAAAATAATTTACAATGATTTAGCTCTTTCTTTAGAGCTTTTTCTTTTTTCTATCATTTGATATAAGCTATCATAACTTTCTTTATCAGCTTGATAGGCAAGTGTACCTTTATTGAAATCTTTAAAATCAACAGAAAAACCAATAGAGTTTTTAACAAACTGTGGAGCAGAACCAATTAATTCTAAAACCTCTTCACTATCTTTTTTCTTATAAATATCTAATAGCTCTTCTTTAACAGTATCCTCAGTAGTATAAGGTATTTCAGCAAATTTAGACATCTCCATAGCTGCTGTTACAATAGAAGCAACTACATCGTCACTAAAAGTATCCACATCTTTCTTTAAAAATAAATTATTACTACGACTAAGTATTGCTAAGTCATAATTCATAAATATCAGCCTCCTAATTAAAGAATAACATATAAAATATAAAAAAGTAAACTAGTATTTAAAGTTTACACAGAAATTGTTGAAAAACTTTTTTTCTTTCCACTTGACATAACCCTAAGGGGGGGGGGGTATAATTTACTTATAA
>CANQST010000012.1 GCA_947626595.1 uncultured Bacilli bacterium
ACTTATAAGCTTTATTAATAACCATATTTTATCCCTCCTGACAATTACATTATAAAACAAATGTTTTTAATTGTCAATAGAACAAAGTGATATTTTTTATACCTTATTAAAATCATACCTTAAAAGATAAATTTACTTACTTTACCGAGTAAATTCCTTATAAACAAAAAATAATTTTTATTCTATCATATGTAACATTAGTATCTTTTTTAGCTTTCACATAAAAATTAACTCCATTTATCACAAAAATAAATACTTTTTCATTCGGCCTATCTCTATCCTCTTCTGGACCACTATACAAATCTACTTCAGAAATTGTTTTTAGAAAATCTTCTATATCATAAATAGTTAATCCATACTTTTTTCTAGACCTTATATTTTTCTCAGTTGGAACTAGGTCATACGATTTGTCTGAAACTGATTTATGAAGCAAATTTACAATTTGTGTAACCGTCATTCGAACCACCTATAAACATTTTAGCACATATTAAAAAAATTATCAATTGATAATTTAATAGCACAGAAATATTGAAAAAGAACCATATCATTCTGTACAAAACACATCTTATAAGATAAATTCATTTAAACTTTTCATTCTTACTCGTCCTTACCATAAACTTCTTCAATTAAAGGAAACGTACTCCATGCTTTAGGCCATCCAACATAAAAAGCCAATTGCGTAATAGCCTCCACTACTTCTTCTTTCTTTAAACCATGTTCTTTTCCCATTATCAAATGACTTTTCAATTGCGGAAATAACCCCATCGCAAATAATGCTGATATAGTAATCAAGCTCCTATCTCTTAATGATAACTTATCCTCTCTTGACCAAACCTCTCCAAATAATACATCGTCATTTAACTGAGCAAACTTAGGTGCAATACTACCTAAATTATCTCTCCCAGCTGTTTGTTTTTTCATAAATCTATCCTCCTCACTTATTTTTTTAATAAAACACTAACATTACTATTACCTAAATCTTCTAAATTATCAATATGACCTATTCTAGTATAACTATAAGTAGTATCAAATGATTTATAGAAAATAACTAAACAATTATCACCATATAACATTATATCTCCAGCCATAATATGTCCAGGATTTACTGAATTAGTAGGTAGCAAATAGTCCATATAAACATATTTCTCATTACCATTTAACTCTTCCATATTGAATTCTTGTGGTAATAAATTTAAAAACTCCCTTGTCGTTGCATTATCCTCAATAGTTGAGGTATAACTTTTATTATTTATAATAACATCAATACTTACATTACTCATTTTCTCTTCCTCACCTTTATTTTGATTTTTGTCATTAACTTTTATATCTACTACTGGAGAATACTTCTCCCATCTATAAACAGTTACCTTTTCACCATTTCTATAAACATAAGTATGTACAAAAATACCTTTATCTTTCTTTAATATACTTCCATCATTATAACTATCAGTAATCTTTATAAAAGGTCTATTATCAAAAAGCTTTGCCTGTAAAGTATCTAATAAAATTATTCCTATCAAAATACCTAGAATAATTAAAATAATTTTTATACTTTTCATTCTTCCTCCTCTAACATCTATCTACCCACTTTTCTATTTTATCTCTAGCACTACTACACTCTGAGCCCTTAACCGCAATACTATCTAAAATATTAATATTCTTACAAGTCTTCTTAATATCTTCTACAACATTTCCTAATCCTGAACCCTCATGAGTTGTTACTACTCTAACTATTTTTCCAGTAAAATCTAAATCCTTTATAGCAGTCTCAATTTCAGGCGCATAACTTTCCCAATATACTGGGCTCATAATATAGATTACTTCATACATAGAAATATCATTAATCTTACTTTTAATAGGAGCATTACCTACTCTTTCTTTAGCCTCTTCTATTGCGATATTATACTCTTCACTATAAGGTATAAGTGGTTCTACTTTAAATAAATCTGCACCAACAATATCTTTTACATATAAAGCCAAATATTTTGTATTTCCCTTATCAACATAACCAACAGCGTAATTTTCTCCTGCTCTTGAAAAATAAATAACTAAACTTTTCTTTTCTTTAAAACCATCCATATCTATACCTCCACAAATATTATATCAGAAAAAAAGAAAACCTAATATAGGTTTCTAATTAAACTCTCTTACCTTATTAATAATATAATTCTTAGTATCTTCAAAATTCATTTCTAAAGGAATTGATAATTCATTATATAAATATTTTTCAGCTTGTTCAAAATAATAAAGGTCCTTTTGACTTATCTTTTTATTATTTACAGTTCTATTCATATTCCTTAGATAAGTCGTTTTAATTACCTTAATTAAATCTTCATATTTAGAAGAACTAAGTAAATCTTTATAAGTTTTTTCTATATACTTATCATTAATATTAGTTATAGGACTAATACTTGAAATACTTTCAATTAAACTATCAGCATCCTTCTTACTAATAACATCACGTAAATATCCCATTTTATTATCAGTAGGAACGTCAATAATTAAAGAGGGATCATCAATTGGTATTAATATATAATAATCTTTTCCATTAATTTTATTATTTTTTATTTCCCTTACCAAGCAAACATCCTTCTTATATACAACATAATCATTTTTCTTATACATTTAAATACCTCCATTTAATTTTTTAAGTTCACTACTTAATAATATTAATCCTGTTATAAAAGCTAAGATATCAGCAATAATAGCGCTATAAAGCATACTTACTACACTATGAGTAATATTAGCTATCACAATAATGGCTGGTACAAAGAAAATAACATCTCTTGCTAAAGCAAGCAAAGTTGATTTTTTACTAGAACCCATCGACTGTAGTAAAATTGACAAAGATTTAGTAAGACAAGTCAAGATAATTCCACCTAAGAATATTTTTAAACAACTTTTAGCATACTCTATATATTCTAAAGAATTATTTTTACCAAAGATATTTATAATATAACTTGGGAAAAATTCAAATAATATGAAAGCTACTATTCCAACAATTAAATTAATTACTAAAATATACCTAATTGTCATTTTTACTCTTTTGACATTTTTAGCTCCCATATTAAAACCAATTATTGGCATACCTCCTAATGATATACCTATAATTATTGAAACTACTATTCCAAAAACCTTCATACAAATACCAATTACCGCAAGTGGCGTAACCACTCCATAAGCCTTACCTGTAGAAGCTATTGTCATATAACCATATTTTCCTACTAAATTATTAGCAACCGCTATAATAATTACAATAGCAATTTGTGTTATTAACGATGCTAACCCTAAAGATACTATTTCCTTACATATATTCTTATCTAATTGACAAGACTTTTTACTTATTTTAAATAACTTAGCTTTTCTTAGATATAAAACACTAACTATAAATGTTAAAACTTGTCCAATAACAGTCGCAATAGCAGCACCTTTAACACTCATATTAAAACAAAAGATAAAGATAGGGTCTAAAATAATATTTGTAATAGCACCAACTACTGTAGCAATCATTGCATATTTAGGACTACCATCACTTCTTATAGAAGCATTTAAGCCTTGACCTATTATATAAAAAGGTAAACCATAACTAATAATTCTTAAATAATCCATTGCATATTTATAACATTTTACTTCTTTAGGATTACCTCCAAATATAGTTAATATCTGTTTATTAAATATAAGCGCAATAACTGTTAAAATAACAGATACAAAAACTAAAAGTACTAAACCATTACCTACTATTTTATTAGCTTTTTTCTTATCTTTAGCGCCTATTGTTAAATTAAATAAAGCCGACATACCATCACCAATTAATAAAGCAAAAGCTAACGATATAACAGTAAATGGGTACACGATATTGGTTGCCGCATTACCAAAAGACGATGCCCTACTCCAACCAATAAATATTTGGTCAACAATATTATAAAGAGCTGCTACTATCATGCTAATAACACACGGAATAGAAAATTTTCTAATTAATACCGAAATCTTTTCTTTTTCTAAATCTAGTTTTTTCATTTTTGCCTCCACTTTCAAACACAAAAATACGTAAGTCCATTAAACAATTGGACTTACGCAAAAACTATGCAACTCATTGGTTATAATTGACTTAATATTTCCATCACTTGTATTAATTATAACACACTTTTTTCTTTTTTGTAAGTTTAATTTTTCTTTACAAAATTTACATTTTATTAATAAGTTTCTTATATGTTGCCTTAATAAACAATGATATAATAATGAAAAGGTAGGTTAGATTATGGAAGAAGAAAAAAATTTAAAAGAGAACAAAAAGAAAGGAAACAGCTTATTAATAGTAATCATTATACTATTAATTATAATTATCCTTGATTTAGCATTTTACATATGTTACGACAAAGGTATTATTTTTACAAAACAAGAAGAAACATCTACTGAAGAAAAGGATAAAGATAAAGAAGATGAGGAAGAAAACGTTACTTTTTCAGATAATGAATTAGAAGAATATATTGATTATATAAGACCAATTAGTATAGGACCATCTCCTCTACTATATAATACAAGTTATGTTAATAGTAGTGATTTATCAGCCGCTGAAAAAATCCAATACTTAGGTTCATACATTTATGAGAAAACAACAACATCTCAAGACTTTGCATACAATATTATATCTGAAAGTGATGTTGAAAAAGCCGTTTCAAAAGTATATGGTCCAAACACATATGAAAAAACAAAATTTAATTTAGGATGTGGTGATTATATCCTTAATGAAACTGATCACAATTACTATTCGAAAAATGGTTGTGGAGGAGCATCAAGCATGTTTGTCGGAAGCTCTATTATCGGTTATAAAGCCACTAAAAGTAAATTAGAAATAACTACTGCTTATGTAGTATATATTGGTGAAAAAGAAACAATTTACAAAGATTATGATGGAACTATTTCACTAGAAACACTACGTTATGATAGTACTAATGATATTAGAGAATATCTAAATGAATATGCAAAGAATAATCAAGACAAACTATATCACATTGTTTATACCTTTGAAAGTAATAATGGTAGAAACTACTATTTCAAAGAATTAAAAAATGATAAAGTATAATAAAATAATAAAGTTATTAAAAAAAGGGCTGAGTAGAAATGAACAATTTCTATTCAGCCCCTTTAATTATGTTTCTTTAAATCAAATACCTTATCAGCTTTTGCACAAACATTCGCTGAATGAGTAACTATAATTACACATTTTCCTTCCTCATGAGCTAGCTTTTCAAAAATATCTAATATTTCCTTTTCCGTTTGCTTATCAAGGTTACCCGTTGGCTCATCCGCAATAATCATTTTAGGATTATAAGAAAGGCTTCTTGCAATCGCAACTCTTTGTTGCTCTCCTCCTGATAGCCTTAAAACTTTCCTATCAGCATATTCTTCTTTTAACCCAACTTTTTCCATAAGCTCTATAGCTTTTTTCTTTTTATCGGCAATCTTTAAACCATTAACATCCATAGACAAAATTATATTTTCACTAGCACTCATAAAGGGAAGCAAATTATAACTTTGAAAAACAATTCCAATATCACTATTTCGATACTTATCTAAATTAATATCTTTTAAATCTTTACCATCAAATATTATTTGCCCCTCACTACATCTTTCCAAACCACTAATCAAAGACAAAAGCGTTGTCTTACCAGAACCACTTCTTCCTCTAATAGCATACATTTTTCCTTCTTCAAAATCAAAACTTATATCTTTTAAAGCATAATCATTACTATCAGCATCACTATATCTATAACTAGCATTTTTAATACTTAAAATTGTTTTATTAGCCATATCTTAAGACCTCTCTTTCAATATTGTAAGTGGTGAAAATCTTTGTATACTTACCATAGATGCAATAGAACTAACTAGTACCAATGATAAACCTATACCAAGTAATTCTACCAATACTTTTACATCTACAACCGCATCTATAGAAGTATATGCTTGAACTACAGGCATACCTTTACCTTTAAAATCTCCTCCAACTCTACCTTCTTTTCCAAAGTTTCTACCTATCTCTTCAGTTTTCTCTTGACTATTACTTATCTCATTTTCAAGAAGATTATTACTAATACTTTTAGAACTTACTGCCCCTATTCCAGCTCCTAAGCTAAGGCTTATTAAGGCAACTATTACTAACTCACATACAAACTGCAATGTCAACTCAAATTTACTAATACCAATAGTTCTTAAAACACCTATTTCATATTTTCTTTCTCTAATATTTATCATATTAATTACAAATAGAACAATTCCACCTATAATTAAAGTAATAATTAAGAAAGTAGTTGAAAAAGAATTAATATTTTTAATACTAGAAGTACCACTCATTGCTAAGTCCTCATTAGTTTGCAAAATATAATTACTATCTAATCCTTTACTATAAAACTCTTCTTGTAGTTTTTCTACATTATCATAATTATCTATTATAAAAGTAGGTCTAACATTACCTTGAATATTTTCATTACTATTAGTAATATCATTAACAGCACTACTATTAGTAACTATAGTATTAACAGAATTAGAAAACATTGACATATTGTCTTCACTTTCTTTTTCTTCAAATATACCAAGTATTTCAAATTGATAAGTATTACCATCATCATCTTCCAATGTTATTTTATCATTTAATTTTAAATTATTATAATCAGCTAATTCTTTATTAATAAAAACATAATTACCATCAAAAGCTACATCCCAAGCATTATCAACTATTTCACTTATTTGATAAGTACCAGTAATAAACTCACTCATAGCATCCATAGAATTATATCCAGTAACAGTAAAATCATAATTACTTTGATTATCTTTTCTACCAAATCTATTATCTTCTACTTCTATTTCAGCTTTATCTATACTATTACCATTAAGATTAATACTATAAGTATAATAATAACTTTCAATATACTTACTATCAGCAAACTTTTCTACATCACTAATAGTATAATTTCCTATATTTTGAAACCTATCTTTCATTTCCTCTCTATTTTCTTCTTGTCCAGGATTAAAATCTTTCATTAGATTTTCCCTATTAAAACCAATAGTTACTTCCTTATCATAAGCACTCTTATAAGAATTAATTAAATCCCGAGCTGTATTTTTAATAGCGAGTGTTACCGTAGCGGCACAAGCAATAATAAGAATAATTATTCCTATTAAAATATTTCTCCCCTTATTTCTTTTAATTGAAATCCAAGCATTTTTTAATATATACATCTTTTCCTCTCCTTTAAAACAATATTATTTTATGATGTAAAGATTAAAGAAATATTAAAAGAATAGCCAATTTCTAACTACTCTTTTAATATTAATTATTTCTTACTTTATTTTTATCTAATCCCCTATTATCAATAATACTTTCATATAATTTATTTTGTAAATGAAAAGAGTTACCATGAGAAGAATGATTTAAAAATGCATTCCATTGTATTAATCTTTTATGCCTATCTAAAGTGCCATCTAAAACTAATTTATTCCATTTATTTATATTTTTCTTTATCTTTTTAACACTTCTTTTTCTAATTAACCTATATTCTTCAAATATTTTAAAACCACAAAAATCTATTCCTAATTTACTAGGATAATACCTACTCTTAGGATTTAATTTAAGTTTTAATCTTTTATCTAAAAAATCTCCTATCTTTGTAAATACTTCTTTAGCTTTTTCCTTATTTTCTACAAGTAGTATAAAATCGTCCATGTACCTAACATAATATTTAATCTTTAAATCATGCTTAATATACTTATCTAATTCATTTAAATAAATATTCGCAAAATATTGCGAAGTATAATTACCTATAGGTATTCCTACCTTACTAGAAGAATTTTCATAAATCATTTTATAAGTAAAATCTATTAACTCTTTATCTTTAATTATTCTCTTCATTATACTAAATAATATATCTAAATCAACGGAGTAGAAGAACTTACTTATATCACACTTTATAACATAATAATTACCATATTTTATCTTCATTTTTCTCATATATTTTTGAACTACCCTGCTTGCTCTATGAGTACCTCTATTATTTAAGCAAGCATAAGTATCTTTAATAAATCTTTTCACTATATAAGGCTTAATAAATTCTCCTATATACCATTGATGGACTATTCTATCTATATAAGGTAAAGATAATATTTCCCTTTTCTTAGGTTCATAAACAATAAACTTACGATACTCACCTAAGTGATAAGTATTATTTTTAATACTTTCAATTAAATTAATTAGATTAGTCTCGGCATCCATATCAAATATCAATATTTCTCTTTTAATTTTCTTATGCCTTCTAGCCCTTAAATAAGCATCATAAAAATATTTAAGTTCTAACCTATCACGTAGCTTTAACTTTATACTTTTTGGCATAAAGAAATCCATCCCCCTAATAAATTACCTATATGATAAATTTTCTTAAACCAAACATTTAAATTCTTATATCTTATATATTTTTTCTTATAAGCCACTCTAATTAAAGTCTTAATATACTTTAACTTAACATCTAAATCAATTAAATGATTTAATTTAATTGATTTATCATAAACTCTATAAGCATATAGTATATCAAAAAGACCATCATAAATAGCTTTTCTAATATCCTCACATAAAGAATATCTTTCCATCTTAGGAAATTTAAGTAAAATAAAAAGAGAATAATCAATTAACTCCACATACTGCTTATATATAATTAAATCTTCTACACCCTTATATTTTTCCTCATATTTATTCTCTTTATTTGAATTATTACTTGAAGTATCAAGTTCTTTACCTAAATCTACTTTTTCACAAACAACATCTTTATTACTTTGAACTTTAGAAATAGAATTATCAACTATTTCATACTTAATATCATTTTTATCTAAAATATTTTTAAATTTATATAAAGATTGACTAGGAAACCCACACTTAATTATATCTTTGCCAAATTTAGATAATTTTAAATCTAATATATAAGAAGCTTTTTCAGCATCCTCCTCTAAAAAAATATAGAAAACACCACTTTTAAATAAATATAATTTATCTTTATTATTGCTTTTTAACTGTAAGTACTTTTCATATAACTTCATAATTTCCCCCTAAATATAAGAATAGGGCAGCCTCAATATTTGAACAACAGATTTTTAGGTAATTTTTATTTTTTTTACTTTAAAGTTTTGTTTAGATTTCGTAATATATTTTTCAACTCTTATCATTATTTTTTTTATCAAATATCTACTACTGCCCTATTGTTACTTTCTAATATTCGCCATTGCTACTAACTAAAAAGTAACTACTAAATTTATTTATTCATACTACTTACTTTAAGTAGCATAAAAAGGAATTTTCTCTCTATGATAAGTTGTCCTAACACATTATTCTAATGTTTTATGTAAGATACCTGTACTACATGAATACATAAATACCTTAAGGAGTGGTAAGATTTTACCTTTATACCATAGTCTAGGAGCGAGAACGAGGCGACAAGAGTTGTTGCTGTTAGCACCATTCTCAGCGTCGCTTACTGCGAACACTCCAGATTTAGCAGAATTGTTGTGATTGCCGCCGCGGTGACACACAACAACACCAGGCCCTCGAGAAAACTAGAGCGAAGAACAAGAGCAACGAGAGTAATTTTTTTCGAGAAACTTCCTCAACGCCCACCCCGTTCAAAAAAAAGCGGGGCGGGCGAGTATTCAAGTTAGAAAGTAAGGCCCGCTACGCCGGCCACTATGGAGCGAGAACGAGGCGACAAGAGACGCTGCCGCTAGCACCACCCTCAGCGTCGCTCACTGCGAACACTCCAGAGCCAGCAGAAGCGCCGTGATCGCCGCCGCGGTCTAAGGATGGACCAGCAAGAGATGCAAATTCTTTATAATCTCCATACCAGCCACCAGTTTCAGATAACGCTTGTCCATAACATACGCCACCATCGCAAGCTAACTCAGCCTTGGCACTAGCCCAACTATTCGAAGCAGGATTGGCACTTCTAAATGTATTATAGTATTTAGGATCTGGTAAATCTAATGTACCTGTTTCTGTTCCAGTACTGCTTAATCCTTTAAAACCAGTTGGTCCTACAGCTAATCTATCAGGGTGATCATTGTTACCTTGAGCATCGTAGTACATAAATACCATTGTTCTTTCCCAAGCACCACCATTGTAATCATATATTCCATATATTGTTCCACTAGTTGAAGCACCAGGACCAGCTAATCCTTTTACATCACCTAAGTCTTTCATATCATTATAGGTATAGGCAATAGCTGAAGAACTACTCGCTGTTGGTAAGCCACTACTAGTTCCAGTTATGTAACTACTATTATTATTCATATATACTTCTTTATTTGCCCCACTATAATTACTATTTCCATATTTTCCATACTTACTTTGAGATAAGTAAGAAACAGACGTCCATTCTAAATCTTTAGATAGGTGTAAGTCTCCACTATCAGTACTGAAGCCATATGGATTACTAGCTTTCTGCATACTTCTTGCCATATAGAAAAAGTCACTTACAGTTTTATTTCTAATTGAAGCAATCCCTGGCTTTACTGTTACTTTACTTATATCACAATCTGCCGTAGTACAAACTGGAGCTGAACCAGTTGGTTCAAATTTACTTACCCATATACCAGCTTTATCTTCTCCTCCAAAATTGAAAGCTCCACTAGTTCTCCATCCTGTTGCTTCTCCTTCAGTATATGTTGCACTTCCTGTATCAGTTGTACCTGCTCCAACAAACTTAACTTCTATTTCTCCAGGAGTAGCAGCACCTGTTCCATCTTTTCCATATGTACCTTGGATAGTATAACTATACCTTGGTATCCATACCCACATTGTGTTTATATCACTCATTGATATTACTGTTCCAGCTTTGGCTTTTTTATAATAACTTCTTGTTTGAATTCCATCTTCAACTACAGTTACAGCATTTGCCCATACTTGCTGTGAGTAATCATAACTTTTATCTAAATCTTGCTTTACCCATTGTTTTTTAGTTTCGTCATACACAACAGGTATCATATCTCCACTTAATACTGGAGCATTAGCTCCACTTGTATCATTGAATACTGGAGTTGTATCAGGTGTTGGACTAACACTACTTGAACCAACTTTATTTTGAAAGTTAAATGTTCTATCCATGTTTCCTATTGTTACAGCTTCACTTGGTACATCAGTTGCATCTATACTAAATGTTATTCTTAATGTTACTGTTTCTCTTTCACCTGGCTCTAAAGTATCAATATTATCAAAATTAGTTAAGCTGTCTATTTTAGTATCCCCATATGATACATCATATGTTATCCAACTACTTATTTTGCTAATATCGTCTTGATTACCATCAAAACTTAAAGCATTACTTCTTCCAATTACATCAACCAAGTTAGCATCCAATGTACCTGCATTTTCTATTGGTACAGTGAAAACACACTGATCCCCTGGCACTTGAAAAGTAGCTGATAAACCAGTAATAGAAGTATCCGCTATTGTACCTATACTACATGTTGCTTTACCTTTTTTAGTTGTAGTATCTTTTCCTTTCACAAATTTTACTTCCCATTTGGCACTTTCAACTTTAGCTGTACCACTTATCTTTAAACTAGCAGATATCATAGCGTAACCTACAGATATTAATGTTACAACTAAACATAAAGCACCTATAATAATTAATTTTTGCTTTCGACTTTCCATACAAATTCCTCAAACTTTCCACAAATTTTTATATTTATAATAATATATTACTACCCCCCCCCCTACTGTGTCAAATGTTTTTTGCAAAAAAAAGAAGAAAATTTTTTTTCACATATTTCTTCTTTGTATTATAAACACTTTTAATATGTCAATTTACACATTATTTAAACCAAAAATTACTAAAATCATACTTTAATACTCTATAAACCATATACTTATTCATTTTAGCAGTATATTTTCTTATCAAATTATGGTCTTTATCATATTCTGCAAATACTCCTGCAGTACCAGAGTCTGTCAAGACATTACAATTAGATAAATCTTGGACACTACTAACTATACCAGAATAAGTAACATCAAAGCTATCTACTAATTCAAAAGTCCTATCATTTTCATTTACCTTATATACATAGTAATATGATTTATCTCCTTGAAATGGATTTTTATTGGTAAGACCTACTTTTTCATAATCAAAATTAGGCTGACTATTAGAAACACCATAATTATTATTAAAGAAAGTTAAGTAATATTCTCCTTCATTATCACCACTACTATATCTAACAGAATGTTGTCCACCATGAATGGTAAAATTCCCTACTTTATCATATACATAACTTTCAAACTCAGTATCTTTCCAAAATTCGTCATTACTTAAAATATATTCTAATTTAGGATTATCTAAAATATTAGAAATTTTCATTATAGAAGAAGTTTCTCTACTACTTACAAATACATCACCATCTACATATTCAATAGAGTTTAAATGTAACCAGTCTAATCCATCTTCACCCTCGTCTCTTTGACTTGTAGTATCAAGTTTACATGTTTCTACATAATCTTTAAATATATCTTCAAAGTCTATTACTTCACTAATTTCACTAGTTTCTCTATCTATTTTAATAATACAATCTTCTTCAGTTTCTTTTTCAGTATTATTCGCAAGTACCAATATGTTACCATCACTATCAAAAGTATAATCATGATGTAATTGATATTTACCAGTACGATATATCTTCGTAACTTGACCTAAATTATTTACTTCAGCTATTCTTGTTTGAGAAACACTAAAATACATTTTATCATTATCAAATAAAATTCTATGAGCCCTATAACCAATAATAGGTATCTCACTTCTTAACACCCCATCATTATCATACAAAGCCAAGTAATCTTCACTATCAGAGTCATTTCCTAGCATAGCAAACAAACCATTACTTAATTCTTCTTCACTACTACCATCTTCTACTTTTAATTTTTCTTCTCCAATAATATTAACATCTTTTAAATTAACATTAAAATTATATTTAGTATCATTAGATAATTCTATTTCAACTTTATTATTACCACGAGTAAAGCCTATTAATTGATAAGCTTTTTCTTCATTTTCTACTAATTCTTTAGAAAAATCATTTACATCATTTCCTTTAATAGTATACTTTATATTATCAAAATCTTTATCTTTAAAATAAATATTTACACTTAAAGTATTAGTACCATAAGGATTATATATAACTAGATACTCTTCTTTCATAGAAGAAGTTAACTCTTCTATCTTTTTATTAACTACTTCTTGAAATTTCATATTATAAATAGATATATTCTTATTTTTCTTAACAGTATAAATATTATCTCCTAACGATTTATCTACCTCAATAGATACATGCTTATTAATCCAATTAATATTTTTCAAATTATTAGACATCATTTTCTTATTTAGTATAATTACAAAAGTAACTAAAACTCCTATTAGTAATACTACTAATACACCTATAACTATTTTTTTCTTCATAATTTCCTCCCATGTAAACTTTTATTTACAATCATATTATTATAGAAACATTAAAAAAAAATTAAAAAAAGACTGTTGGAAAAACAATCTTTCAATTTAGATTAAAAATAGCATTTTTACCATTATAAAAGTTAGCTTCTTTTTTCTATAATAATGTCATGATATGTGATTTTGACAATTTAGTACATTTAGAAATAATACCTATATCTACATTGTTTTTAAGCATATTTCTAGCTGTTTCTTCTATTCCTTCTTCTTTTCCAATATTTCTTGCTGTATTAATTTGAAATCTTACATCTTCAGCATACGTTAAAAAAGGCTCAAATTGTTTTTTGTCATTTGCTTCTTCTATTTTCTTTCTATATGTCATAATAAATTCATCCTCTTTTAAAATTATCTTAAACTCATAATTTGTGATGTAGGTAGATTAGTATATCTAGATATTAAAGCTATATCAACTTTATCTCTAAGCATATTTCTAGCTGTTTCTTCTTTTTCTTCAACACGGCCTTTTTCTATCCCTTCTTCTTTTCCAATATTTCTTGCTGTATTAATTTGAAATCTTACATCTTCAGCATATGTTAAGAAAGGCTCAAATTGTTTTTTGTCATTTGCTTCTTCTATTTTCTTTCTATATGTCATAATAAATTCATCCTCCTTATGTTCCTCACTAAATATTCTTAATTTCTCCCTATCTAATCCTAACATCATTAGATACTTATATTTTTCTATCTCTTCTTGTTTGTCTTTGTCATTTCTATGATACCACAAGTCTAATATTTTGTCCATATCATATTCAATCATTTTTACATTGTCAACATATAATAGGCTTCCATCTTCATTCTTCATTTGATATGTCTCTACTATTTTCTGATTACCTGTTTTTGGTAGACCATAAGTTAAATCAATTTGAATAAACTTATCTGTTATATTATAATCTTCATTTTTCTTAGTATTACTATTAATTATTTTTTGAAAATAGCAATAATTTCTAAGAGCTTTTTCTTTACTTTTTGAAGAGTTTACTTCAACATTTAAATAAATATTATCATCTATTCTAATTAAAGAATCCACTATTTTCTTTCTTTCTTCTAAAAAGTCTATAGCTAACTCTTTATTTAGAAACTCTAACTTTTCTACTTCCATATGTAATCCATTTAATATAAATTTTTCTATAAGATAAGTATCAGTATCATTACAAAAAAGTAATTTAAAAGCCATGTCATAACGACAATTGTAGAACTTCTCCATAGTATCAAATTCCCTCCTTTCGTAAAAGTTCGAAAGTAAGTTTAGCACAATCAAAAAACTAATGCAAATCGAGGTTTTATAAAATTGAAGGCTATTTTCACTCTGAATTTTACAAATTCGCCTAGGGGAAAAGTAAAAATTCAGAGTACTTTTACCCTGAATTTTAAAAATTAGTAAAATTTCAATTTTTTTTAATTTTTTTTCAACCAAAGAAGACTATCTAGTTTTAGATAGTCTCAAAAGTAAGGAGTAAGTTCTTATGATAAAGTTACTGTGACATTTTTTTCTTTATATTCGCGTCCATTTACATAACTAATTGTTAATTCAACAGTATCGCCTTTTTTATGTTCATATAAAACTTCTTGTATATCACTTAAATCAGTAACTTTATTATTATTTATCTTAGTGATAATATTGCCTATTTCTAAATCTGCCTTATCAGCTCCACTTCCTGATGTAATTTTTGATATATAAAACCCTGATGGCATATTATAATAATTATTATTTTCACTTATAATATACCCCTCTACTCCAATAACTACTGTCTCTTCTTCCTCACCATTCATAAGAGTAGTAATTAAATCTGAAACATCTGATATTGGAATAGCAAAGCCCATACCTTCAACACTAGTAGAACTACCACTAGAAGAATACTTAGCCGAATTAATGCCAACTACTTCACCTTTACTATTTAGTAAAGCTCCTCCACTATTACCTCCATTAATAGCGGCATCTAATTGTATCATTTTATTGGTATAATCGTCTATTGATACTTCTCTATTTAAAGCACTAACTACACCAGTAGTAACACTTTGTCCATAACCAAGAGCATTACCTATCGCAATAATACCATTACCAACTTTCAATTCATTAGAATTTCCCATAGTCGCAATCTTTATCTTTGATAAAGTATCCTCGTCTATATCGTCTAATGATACCGATATAACTGCAATATCTTTTCTCTCTGAAGTACCAACGATTTTCGCATCATAACTTTTTTCATTTATAAATTGAACCGATAATTCACTCGCACCATCTACAACATGGTTATTAGTTAATATCATTAAAGAGCTATCAGATTTACTAATAATTATTCCCGAACCAGCTCCTTCAGCATACTGTTCTCTTCCAAAGAAACTAGGTCCAAAACTTCCTGAAGAAATTAAAGTTTTACTAGTAATTGCGACTATTGATGGCATAACTTCTTCAACGACATCAGAAACATCAGTCATATAAATACCATCACTATTAGAAGTAGATGTTTTAGTATACTTTAATTCTATTTTATCTTTTGTTTTACTATCTAAATAAGAGTTAAATTTAGGAGAAAATTTACTATATAATTCTATTCCGACAAAAGCTATTATTAAAATTAATATTATCGCAATAACTATACCAGTAACTCTTTTTATAATTTTATCTTTATCTTTATTTTTCTTATTTTCTTTCTTTTCAATTATTTCTTCTTTTGAAGATTTTTCTTTTTCTTCATTATCTATTTTTTTAGACATATATTAACACCTCGATATTTTTATTTTTATCAATATTTCTTTAGTTTTTCATAAATTTATTCATATATCACCTTCTTCATGAAATAATCATATTACCTGAACATTAAAGTAACATTAAAAAAAGAACATTTAATGCTCTTTTATTTTAAAAGTAACTTTAAAAGTAGTATATCCATTCTTAGAACGAGCTTCAATTACTCCATTATGATTTACTACAATATTCTTAGCAATCGCCAAACCTAAGCCATATCTATTATCATTCCTATTCCTAGATGTATCACTTCGATAAAATCTTTCAAATATTTTATCTACTTCCTCTTCTTTTATAGCTTCTCCCTTATTAATAACTTCTAATATTATTTCTTTATTATCTTTACTTAAATTAACTTTAATACTACTACTTTTTTCACTATGACTTATCGCATTATCAATTAAAATAGTTACTAATTCGTCAATACTTTCTTTATTACAATAAAATGCTATACCAGGAGTTATCTTCGTATCTATAGTTATATCTTTTTCATAAGCCAAACTCTCAAAAGTTAAAGCTCTTTTTTCTACTATCATAGATATATCTTCTTTAAAAAACTTTTCTTTTTCTAAATAGTTTTCTGATTTTGATAAGTCAAGTAATCTAGTAATTAGATTATTCATTCTTTCAGACTCACTCTTTAAATTATTAATCCATTTCTCATTCTTCTTAGTTTCTTCTAAACAATCAGCACTAGCTATTATAACAGCAAGAGGCGTTTTCAATTCATGAGAAGCATTTTCTACAAACTCTTTTTGTCTAGTAAAAGCTTCTTCTACTGGTTCAGTAATCCAATTAGTTATCTTTTTAGTAATAAAATAAACTAATATTTCACTAATAATTACTAAGATAAATGATTTTAAAAGTCCTAGTAATAACCTTCCTCTAGCACTGTCCACACTAACAATAGTTAAAAAACTTCCATCAGTTAAACTATAAGCATAATTACTAAAGTATAGACAAGGTATATTTCTACCAGTCTTATTACTTTTTATAATTTCTCTAGCTTTTTGTAAAACTTTATTACTTACACCTACATCACTATGACTTATTTTATAAATAATATTATTATCATTATCTAATATAAAAGTATAAACTTCATAATCAATTATCATTGGTCTTTCTAACTCGTCATTTTCAAAGTCATCAGGATACTTTTCTCCACTAATAAAACTTCTCATTCTTCTAAGACTTTTAGATACCCCCGTATATTCTCTTTGATAAAGTTCAGCATTATAATAAAAAGCAAATATAAAAGAGAATAATGAAATAATTACAAAGATTATAAAAAAAGTTTTTTTCCTTAAATCTTTCATTTTCTACACATCCTCTACACAAAAGACTAACTCTCTAGTTTATATCCTAAATTTCTAACGGCTTTTATATTAACTTTTGATCCAATTATTTTTAATTTTTTTCTTAAAAAAGATAAATAAGCTTCTAGATTATTGGACTCATAATCATTATCAATTCCCCATACTTTATCATATATCTGTTCTTTTGATATTATCTGTTCTTTATTATTCATAAAATATTCTAATAATAAAAACTCTCTATAGGCAACATTAATAGCTTCACCAGTAGTACTACAAGTAAGAGTTGATGTTCTAATATTTAAAGATAAATCACTATATTCTAAAATATCTTTAATAACATTTTTATCTTGCTTTCTTAATTGAACATTTACTCTAGCAATTAACTCTTCAATATGAAAAGGCTTAGTTACATAATCGTCTGCGCCTATATCAAAACTTGCGAGCTTATCGTCTAACCCAGACTTAGCTGTTAACATAATAACTTTTGCCGTAATATCACTTTTCTTTATTTCTTTTAATATTTCTATTCCATTTATTTTAGGTAGCATTATATCAAGAATAATTAAATCATAAATATTACTAGTAGCGTTATAAAGTCCTTCTTCCCCATCAAGACTTATATCTACTTCATATTTTTCTTTTCTTAATTTTGTCGCGATTACATCGGCTAAACTATACTCATCCTCAACTACTAAAATTCGCAAAATAACCACCTCTTTAACAAAATAAAATATAAAGATTAAAGAAAGATTAAAGTATATATTTTTTTACTTTTTCTAAAACAGCATCATGGGAAACACCATTAGAAAGAATAGCCCCTTTAATCATACCATCATATCTATCTATTTCTCCTAAGAGATTAGTAACCCTACCACCAGCTTCTGTTACAATAAGCTCTGATGCCGCAATATCACAATTACCATGCTCACTACCCGCAAATATTTCACACGAGAAATCTCCCATCGCCACTGCCATTGAACTTCTTACAGTACTTCCTATCGAAGAAATCTTTGAAGTTGCTTTTAATTCTCTTATCAAAGATACTTCGTCTAATAAATCATTATTAAATATTTCAACATTACTTCTATAGCCTAAATCTCCTAATTTTTTATCATTTACACTTATCTTTTTATCATTACAGTAAGCTCCTTTTCCCCTAATAGCGTGATACATCTTATCCTCACTAGGATTATAAACAACTCCTACTATAGGAACACCATCTTCTACTAAAGCAAGAGAAAAACTAAATACTGGTATATGATTTACATACATACCTGTTCCATCAACTGGGTCACATACCCATACATACTTTGAATTATTATGAAGACTTTCTTCTTCACCACATACTGAATGACTAGGAAATCTTTTCTTAACATTTTCAATTAGATAATGATTAATCCATTTATCAACCATAGTAACAACAGTCTTATCTTCCTTATAACCTTTCTCTACTTCTTTGTCATAATTTTCTAACATAACTTTACCAGCATATAAAGCTATTTCTTTCGCAAAAAGCAAATATTCTTTATCCATAAACCCTCCTACTTAATAACAAACTCTCCGGCAATAAACTTATTGCTTTCATTAATTGTTATTTTCTTTATAATACGATACTTACCTTTCTTTAACTTTCCATAACTATCTTTCCAATTAATTTTAATTTTTTTCTCTTTATTAGCATCTTGTTCAAATTGTTGCATATTAAACCAAACTTCTTCTTTAGGTTCTACTTCATACCAAGAATTATCCTTTTCTTTCTCAATACTATAATACTCTCCATAAGTAATAGAATAATTACTCTTATTTTCTAATATAAAAGTAGCTTTACTATTAGTAACTGTTTTTTCTACTACTGTAAAAGTAATATCTTCATTATAAATATCTATCTTAGATGCTTCTTTTTCTTTACCACAACCAGTAAGTAACAAAGATAATAAAAGTACAAGTAATATTTTTTTCATTTACCACATCTCCTCTTAAAGAAATTTTACCTTTATCTTAACAATTTCCGCTATACTTCCAACTCGCATATTAGGTCCATATAAACCTACTCCACTTGTTACTATACTATTAAAATTATTAATCTTAAGATAACCATAAGGATTTTTCCATAGTAATTTAGTTAATAATGTACCTGGAAAAAGTTGACCATTATGAGTATGTCCTGACAAGTCTAAATCAATACCAGCTTCTTCTAATTCATCTAATTCTCTAGGTTGATGATCTATTAAAATAATCGGTTTACTTTTATCCAAATCAGATGTTATTTCTACAGGAGTTTTTCTTTTATCTATATTTCTACCTAGCTTTTTATAATCAGGTCTACCATATATATAAATTTCTTCATTTAACATAATATAGTCGTCTCTTAATAATTTTATATTAGAATTACTAAGCATCTTATCCATTCGTAAATCACTTATCTTTTTACTTTTATAATCAAAAGTAAATCCCGCTAAAGTCTTTTCGTCTATATCATGATTTCCATATACTGCAAATATACCATACTTAGATTTAATTTGTCTAAAAGAATTAACTATTCTATCAGGATTGTAAATGGCATCATAATCATTATCAAAAATATCTCCTGCCATTATAACTGCATCAGGATTTTCTTTATTAATCTTTTTAACCATCTTTTCTATTTGAGTAGAACCTACATTATAACCTATATGTAAATCTGCCACTAAAACAATATTTAACTCACTCATACTTTTAACTTTTTTATTAATAGTTACTTCATAATTAGTAGTATGTATATTTCTAGCGTTAATATTTCCATAAAGACTAATAAAAGCAATTATAATAATACTTATAACTCCACTTACTTTATAAAATTTAGTATCTTTAGTCTTATTACTAGGAATTTTTTTTAATTTAAAATAAGCTAATTTAATATAATAATTAATTATAAAAACAATAACTGTATATAGAAGTATTCCTAACCAAAAGTTACCTATACCACTAATTAAGTATTTTAAATCTCCTTTTGGTAATAAAAAGCCAATTAATATGGAACAAGAAAAAAAAGCATATATCAGTAATAAAGGAATTATTACTTGCTTTTTTTTAAATATTTTATGACAAGCACCTAGCCATATTAATAAACGCCATATCAAATATATATGTAAAGCAATATATAAAGGTGATAAGAAAACTGCTATCATAATAACCTCCTAGTTGAAATTTGATAAGAATAAGCATAATCTGTTATACCTTTTCCTTCATTAGGATAATAATGTGAATAAATTTGGTCAGTTATAAAAATAGATAGCAGAATAACACATAAAGGAATAAGCATCTTCTTATTTATTTTTCTTATAATATTATCAAGAAGTGGCGCAACTAAATAAACTATTGCTAGACCACCTAAACCAAAAATCAATAATCCTTCTGCACATATTCTACCATGTAAATTTAAAAAATAACCACTATAATCCCACCATTTTACGCCATTGTGAGTAACTTCCAAATAATAAGAAGTAAAATATTCTACACAACCACAAAGTAGTATAGTCGCGCTAAATTCTTTTAAAGGACTATGCCTAAACTTCTTTAAAAATATTAGTATTAATATTCCACCATACCCATATATAGGTAACCAAGGTCCATGAAGTGCTCCTCTATTTACAAAAACACCATCAGTAATTAAATGAAGACTTACTTCCCATAACCAACCTATAAAAGCAATTATAAAGAATAATAATATTAAAGATGTTATAGAATAATTTCTTAAATAGTTTATATTTTCAATTATTCTCTTCTTAGTTTTCTCTTGTATTTTAAATAACCTATTAGGATAAGTTTCCCCATCAATAACATTTTGATAATAATTAATTCTATTTCGTCTTAATTCTTCTTTCTCATATTTATCCTCTTCTTCTTTACTATAAAGAGTTATACCAAAGTTATTTACTAAGAAAGCTTTAAATCCTGTTTCTCTATTAATATTTTTATCTTTTTTATTTTGTAAATCTACTATATCACTATAAGTTTCCTTAAGTAATTTTTTAGGAGCTTTTTCAAATAAATAATTATCATTTAAATATTCATAATCTTCTAATTTTTCTTTGATTGCTACTGCTCTTAGCTTAGCATAATACTCACTAAAGAAAGATACTTTATAAGGATTAGAGTAAAGAACTTTAGTCATACCAAAAGTAATTATTCCAAAAATTTCCCAACCTAGAAAAGATAAATCCATCTTGAAGCATTCAAACTTATGATTATACATCATTCTTCTTGATAAGTTAATAGCTTTATCTCCTGGTATGTCAGGATTTTCAGCGACTATATAAGGAACTAAGAAATAAGAATATCTCTTAATAATACCTCCTACAATAGTTAAGCTCCAAAAGAATAAATAAATATATTTTAAAAACATACTAAAAGCTGCTTTAGTCCACTTCTTAATATTTAAAAGATATAAAAATCTTTGTTTTGATACTTTTCTATAAACTCTTCCCTCTAAAAAAATACGCCTAGATATTACAGGATAAACATTAACAGTAAAAAACCATATTGTAAAAGATAAAAGTAAACTTAAAATGATAAGTAATCCTATAACTATATTTTTAGATTTTATAATAGATAAAAAAGCTTTTATTATTGTTATGTAAATAGAACCAGTTGAAATAGAATTTATTAAAGAAGAAATTACTACTCTACTTCTACCAAAAATAGGATTATCTACTTTTTCAATTATTTCTTCTTTTTTTTCTTCAACCAATTTTTCTGCTTCTGTTAAATCTTCTCTTTCAAAATCTTCAATAAGCAATCTCTCTTCACTAGATACTTGGTTCCTAATTCTCGTAATAGAAAGGGAATCTGTAAACTCAGCTCCAATAAAAGATGCGATTAAACAAACAATTACAAAATAAAGATAATGCTTTTGAAATACATTACGAGCTTTTTTCTTTAATTCTTTCCTTTCTTTCATAAACAACTCCTAAAAGAAAAAAGACTTTAATCTTTTTCCTTACCAAATATTTCTAATAATCTTACAAATAAATTAATAAAATCTAAGTATAAATTAAATGCTCCAAAAACAGCCAACTTATCTTCTTCTAATTCATTAGAAAGCATCTTAACTACCTTCATATCATAAGCTATATATAAAGTAAATACTAAAATACTTATTATAGAAATTAAAACATTAAAAGAACTACTCTTAAATATAAAATAATTTATTAATGAAGATATCATTGTAACAACTAAAGTAATTAAAAGAATAACACCTAATTTTGATAAATCTTTTTTAGTAGTGTATCCATATAAAGCTAAAGCTGCGAAAATAATTGATGTTATCAAGAAAATTGACATCAAAGAAAACATATCATACTGTAAAAATAATACTGAGAAAGTTACTCCTGTTGTAATAGAAAATAATAAGTAACAAATTATTGCTGTCATTTTATTCATTTTTCTAATACGAAAACTCATTAGAACAGCAATTACTAGTTCTATTATTAATATTGGTATAGCTCCAAAACTAAGTAATTTCATAGCAAGCATTGGTACTAAAGATAAGCCATATCCACTAACAAATGTAATTAGTAAACCTACAAATAACCAAGTAAACATTTTCGGATAAACATTAATTAATTTTTCTTCCATTTCAATCATTCCTATCTAAAAAACTACAATTATATCATACCATTTATTTATGACTTTTACAAGCAAATTATTCGTGAACAAATTGATTTATTTATAAATCATGCACAAACCTCACGGTTTGTCTTTTCTCTTTTATAAGATACTTCTATCCTTCAGAGACCAGTTTCAGTTAGTCGCTAGCGTACACTTATGAGCTTTATTAATAACCATATTTTTATTCCTCCTGACAATTATATTATAAAACAAATGTTTTTAATTGTCAACCTAATAAAGTGATATTTTTTATACCTTATTAAAATCATACCTTAAGAGATAAATTTACTTACTTTATCAAGTAAATTCCTTATAAAAAAAAAGAAACTCACGTTTCTATTGATTTATTGGTACTACTGGTGCTGCATCAACTGGTGCAACAGGAACAACTCCTACCGGTGGTACTTGTACTGGTGCCGGTGCTACTTCAGGTTGTACTACTGGTATTGGTTGTGTATTTTGTAGTGGATCTGCTCCACCATATATTTGATGGTTATTATCTTGATTAACATTAATATCAGGAACTACTGGACTAGCTCCACCGTATATTACTGGTTGTGGCTCTACTGGTGCTGCTGCTACTTCAGGTTGTACTTGTACTGGAGCAACAGGCGCTACTGCTACTTCTGGCATTGCCGTAGGTGCTGCCATCATTGGATCTACTGGTGCTACAGCTACCTCAGGTTGAACAGGTACAGCTTCAGGCATCACTGGTTGTACTGGAGCTACTTCTGGACTAACAGGTGCTACTTCAGCAATTGGTGCTACCTCTGGCATAACTGGAGCAACAGCCACTTCCGGTTGAACCTCTACTGGAGCAACAGGTGCTACTGCTACTTCTGGCATTGCCGTAGGCGCTGCCATCATTGGATCTACTGGTGCTACAGCTACCTCAGGTTGAACAGGTACAGCTTCAGGCATTACTGGTTGTACTGCTACTTCTGGCATAACTGGAGCAACCTCTGGAGTAACAGGTGCTACCGTTACTGGATTAGTAACTGGTGTTACTTGTGTTGGATCAACTGGTGCCGGAGCTACTGGTTGAGCAGCAACTACACTAGGATCTGTAGGTGCCACCATTGTTGGAACTTCAGGTGCTGCTGCTACAGCGCCATCAGTTGCTTCACCCTCAGCCTTTTTACCTTTCTTAGCTTTCCTCGTTGTAACAATTAAAATAACTAAAGCAACAATTAATAATAAAACTCCTCCTGTAATAAGTAATCCTGGAATTGTCGTAAACCAACTTAAACTAAAATTCATAAATAAGACTCCCTTTATTCTATTTTCTATATACAATGATACCAAAAAATCTACCCATTTGCAAACATTTTATTTTTTTGACGTTTTTTTACATTGTAAATTTTGTCCAGTACCCTGTATTTTCAGGCTTTAAAGTAAATTTCATTACTTCCTTAGTAACAGGATGTACAAACTCCAAATAATAGGCAAATAAACATATCTGCATTTTCTCCTGCAGTCCATATCTTTGATCACCACAAATAGGATGGCAAATATTAGCTAACTGAACCCTTATTTGATGGTGTCTTCCTGTCTTTAAATCAACTTCTACTAATGATATATCGTCCTTCTTATCATATTCAATAACCCTATAATCAAGAATAGCTTCCTTCCCATCATCACAAACTATCGTTGTCCCATCTTCTAATCTAGAAAGCTTATTAATAAGTCTTCCCCTATTATTTTCAAACTTTCCATGACATATTGCCAAATATTTTTTCTTTATATCATGACTTTTAAAAGAAAGCGATAATCTACCAGCAGCCTTTGATGTCCTAGCAAAAACCATTATTCCACCAACTGGTCTATCTAGTCTATGAATAAGCCCCAAATAAACATTACCAGTCTTATGATACTTTTCCTTAATATAAGTTTTTACCATTGTAAATAAATCCAAATCATTAGTATTATCAGCTTGACTTAAAATATTATAAGGCTTTTCTACCACTATTATATGATTATCTTCATATAAAACATTTAACTTACTCATTACTTTCCCATCTTCCATAAATACCACATGGTAAAATCAAGTTATTTTCTTTTATTCGTAAACCAACTTCACCACAAGTAACTTTACCTTTATATCTATTATCTACAGTCATTTTTAAAAGATTATCCAAAACAGTACTTGATAAACCTGTTGTGTATGAATTAATTAAAAAGAATAATGGCTCATTACTTAAAATATCACAACATAAATTAACTAGTTCCCATAAATTTTTTTCAATATCCCAAACCTCACCATTACTACCTCTACCATAACTAGGTGGATCCATAATAATAGCGTCATATTTATTGCCTCTTCTAATTTCCCTCTTAACAAACTTAATAACATCATCAACCAAATATCTAACAGGTGCTTTCTCAAGATTACTGCTTTTAACATTTTCCTTACACCACTCAACCATACCTCGTGAAGCATCCACATGAGTAACACTTGCCCCTGCCGCTAAACAAGCAACCGTTGCTCCTCCTGTATACGCAAAAAGATTTAGCACTTTCACCTCACGATTAGCGCTCTTTATTTTTTCCATCATAAAATCCCAATTAACAGCTTGTTCAGGAAATAAACCTGTATGCTTAAATCCCATTTGTTTTATATTAAAAGTTAAATTTTTATACCTAACTTGCCAACTACTAGGAATACTTTTTAAATTTTCCCAATGGCCCCCACCTTTACTACTTCTATAATATACCGCATCAATCATATCACGATACTTGCTAAGTAAATCCCCATTATCCCAAATAATCTGTGGGTCAGGTCTAAGTAAATAATTTTTCCCCCATCTTTCTAACTTCATACCATTTGATGCATCAATTATTTCTACATCTTGCCAATTAGTTGAAACTAACAAAATACCACCACCTAAAAGAAAAAAAGTCTACATCTAAGATGCCACTGTAAATATTTTACCATAAGAAGTTATTAAAGTAGACCCATTAAAAGAAATAATTTTATCTTTGTGATTTAAGAAAGCATCGTCCTCTTCCATTTTATAGACACACTCAACATCAGCATACTTACTACACTCTTCAGCATTGCTTGCTCTCAAGCGATAAACCGTATTAGTCGTTCTCATAAATGTTCCCGTTGAGTTTCCTTGATAAGAAAAATCAATAATATTTCCTCCAAACTCCGTTTTACTATACGCAACACTTGAACCAACTACCATATAATTTTTATTATCTTGCGTTCTTGAAATAATATAATTATAAATATTACCATCACTTTTCAAAACAAGATAACTTCCTGTATTATTATCCGCAACTTGAACCTTTCTATTATTAACATCACCAAGTAATAAGCTATATAATGAATAAGAATTATCCGTATTAGGAACAGCACTATATTTAGCGGCATTATTCTGCGTCGTTAAATAATAAATCTTACCATCTCTTCCCCTCGCAACATCTCCAAATATACCATCAACTAAAATACTAGTATCAGCTTTTTTACAATTTTCATTATTAGAATACTTTTGTCCAATAGATAACTCATATATTTCTCCATCTTCTGTTACTAAATAAGAATTATTATAATATTTTATTTTTTTATAAGAAATATCTTTCTCATCTTTAGGAACTAAATCACTGCAAGTAAAAGTATCATTAGATAAAGTATATCCCGCATGACGAATATCTCTTGTAACATTACCATCACACCCACAACAAAAGCATATAACTACCAATAAAATAAAAAACATTTTCCCCATATTCTTCATATCAAAAACCTACCTTAAGAAAACTATATCACAATATTTAAAATATTTCTATCTATTTATTATTTTTAAGTCTTTTTTTAATTATAAAAACAAGTTCCATAGGAGCATTAATCATTTGTAAAACAATTAATGCATCCTGTAATTTAGTCTTAACAGACATCTTATCTTTTATTTTCATAGCTTCTTCTAGATAATTAAAATTATCTATCTTATTATCCCTTAAAAAATCTTTAATATAATTCTCTATATCTTTTAAAATATATATTTTTAAAGGATACTCGTCTATCAAATTAACACCAAAATAACCACCAACTAAGTACTTAAATGTATCATTTATCTCCATGAAATCACTTCCTATACTTATCTTATCACAAATATGAAAAATGTGATATAATTTTCTTGAGGGAGGTTATCATGGAAAAAGAAAGTATCAAAACAAGTATTAGTGATTATCGTTTTTTAAAGCTATTAGTATCAACTATCATATTAAGAGGAGAAAACCCTATCTTTGAAAATAAACAATTACAAAAAGATTTATATATCTATTATGATAAAGAAGACTTACATTTTCTTTTTGAAGATATTTGTAAGAAGGAAAGTATTGAAAAAAATAATTATCTTGATTTAAATAAAGCTATAAATCAAGCTTACGCTTGGGGACTATTACTACCCATACAGGATAATAATTTAAAATCATTTATAAACTTATCATATGACGACGCTCTAGAAAATATATCACAATATGAAATAGAAGAAATTAACGCCATATGGAAATTAACTAGTTATTTAGAACAAAATAGACAAGCTAAAAAGATACTTGACAAAAATAAATAAGAATAAAATACCAGCATTTGAATAAATTCTTACAAAAAAATTAAAATTATGTTATACTTAGTAAGTAATACATTTGACACATGTAGTGCTATGCACATAAATCTGATTACAGAGATGTATTTTGTGCTAGCTCTATATGTGTTTTTTGTTGTAAAAAAAGGAGGTGAAAAAATGGCCATGAGTAAAAAACAAAAAGCTTTATTTGCTCTAATTACAGTGGTTATCACAGTTCATGCCTATGTATTTTATAGTTTATATGTTATCAATGGATCAACACTTATGGCTACAACTAATACAAATAGTGTAATAGCTGCTATTAATAAACTTGGTGGTGTTTATATGTTTGGTCATTACTTACCTATATGGTCAGTTGTTTTAGTAGAATTTTGCTTCGCTTATACAGCAGAAATGTTAATCGGACAACCTTTCTCTTTTAAAATGGCTTGCAAAAATTTTGATATCAAGAAAACTAATCCAATACATTTCGAAACAGCAGTAATATGTGCTACAGTAGGAATAATGGTACCTGTAATGAGTTTTATCGCAGCTTTCTTATACTATCCTTACTATATGGGATTTAATATATTTACTTTGCTAGCTAATTGGTTAAAATTAATCTGTTTTAATTTCCCATTTGCCTATTTCTCCCAATTATTCTTTATTCAACCATTCGTTAGACAAACATTTAAATTAATATCTAAAAGAAAATAATCAGATACTTGAAAAAGCAAACGATAATAAAGTTTGCTTTTTCTTTTTTGTGGAATATATTGTACAAATGATAAATATTTGATATAATTTTTATAGGGAAACTTAATTGTTGAGTGCTTGCCTACTTTCATTTAGAAAGAAGGCTTGATATTATGAAGAAAAAAGATTTGTTAATCTCATTTCTAATACTAATAATCATTTTATTAATAGTATCAATGCTATAAATAAGAAAACAGCACTCAATCTAGCATAGATTAGTGCTAACCAAAACCAAGGTAAGTACTCAACGATGCAAAGTTAAGTCTTCCCTTTTTATTTTATGCAAGGTTCCTTGACATATTCATAGTAACATAAAAACGTGACTTTTTCAAGTACGTTTTACTATTTTTAGTACCTAAAATTAAGCTGTAGAATAAAAAGTTAAATTCTCGATTTTAAGAAATAAGAGAAGTTACTTTTGTAATAATTTATATTATAATAAAC
>CANQST010000013.1 GCA_947626595.1 uncultured Bacilli bacterium
CTAGCTTTTTTAGAAAAACTCCCCACCAGAGTACCTTTAAAGGGTTTTATTACTCCCCACTAGATTATCTAGAGCCAATATAGTTCATTTGTCTTTAAAAAGAAAATTTTCGAAAACAAAAAAGGAGTATTTCTACTCCATAAATTGGTCTTCTAATTGTTCTAAAGGCTCTTCGTCCATAAACTCTGTCTTAAGTTCATAGTCAACGTCACGATAAGTCTTACTACCAGTACCAGCTGGAATAAGTTTACCAATAATAACGTTTTCCTTTAATCCAGATAATGGATCAACCTTACCTTTAATAGCAGCATCAGTTAATATTCTTGTTGTCTCTTGGAAAGATGCAGCTGATAAGAACGAATCAGTTTCAAGAGCAGCCTTAGTTATACCAAGTAGAATTGGTCTACCAACAGCTGGCTTTTTACCTTTAATAATAGCATCCTTATTACCATCCGTAAATTCACGGAAATTAACCAAAGAGCCAGGTAAAAATCTAGTTTCTCCTCCATCAACTATTCTTATCTTACTAATCATTCGACGAGCAATTATCTCAATATGTTTATCAGAAATATCAACACCTTGAGAACGATAAGTATTTTGAACTTCCTTTAGAATATATTCTTGTGTCGTAATAGGGTCAGTTACATTTAATAACTCCTTAGGACTAATAGCACCCTCAGTAAGTTTATCTCCGCAAACTACCTTATCACCTTTTTCAACACAAAGTTTAGAACCATAATTAGTAACATGTTCCTTAGTCTCTAAGTCATTAGTAATACTAATCTTGTACTTACCATGATCTTCTTTAATCTTAGAAACAGTACCATCAATCTCAGCAATAGTTGCTTTACCTTTTGGATTACGTGCCTCAAATAATTCTTGTACACGAGGTAAACCTTGAGTGATATCTTCAACACCAGCAACACCACCAGTATGGAATGTACGCATTGTAAGCTGAGTACCAGGTTCACCAATTGATTGAGCAGCCATTACACCAACAGCCTCTCCAATCTCAACTAAATTACCTGTTGCTAAGTTACGACCATAACACTTTTGACATACGCCATTACTTGTACCACAAGTTAAAATTGTACGAATTTCTACTTCCTTAATACCAGCAGCAATTATCTTCTCAGCAAGAATTTCCGTAATCATTTGTAATTTATCAACAATTACTTCTTTAGTCTCTGGATGAATTATCTTCTTATTAGCAAATCTTCCAACAATACGATCTTTCAAGCTTTCAATTACTGTACCAGTTTTCTCATTAATGAAATCTCTAACTACAACACCTTGATCAGTACCACAATCAGCCTCTCTTACTATCATATCTTGAGATACATCAACTAAACGACGTGTTAAGTAACCAGAATCTGCCGTCTTTAAAGCCGTATCAGCACTACCTTTACGAGCACCATGAGTTGATAAGAAGAATTCTGCAACACTAAGTCCTTCAATAAAGTTAGATAAAACTGGAATTTCAACAGAAGAACCATCTGGCTTAGCCATGATACCACGCATACCAGCAACTTGTGTAAAGTTAGAAATATTACCACGAGCTTTAGAATGCATCATCATGAATATTGGATTTTCAATATCACTATTAGCAATTTCCTGAAGTTCGTCTTGTACCTCGTCCTTAGCAGCATTCCATGTTTCAATTACCTTATTATAACGTTCCTCTTCAGTAATTAAACCACGTTTGTATTGTTTATTAATTTTATCAACTAATTTTTGAGCCTCAGCAACTATCTTATCCTTATTTTTACTAGTCTCAACATCAGACATACTAACAGTAACACCAGCAATAGTTGAATATTTAAATCCTAAATCTTTTAAACTATCAAGCATTGTTGAAGTCTCAGTAGTCTTATAACGTTTAAATACTTGAGCAATAATCTTTTCTAGCGTACCCTTAGCAAAAGGTTTTACTAAAGGCATTTCCTTAATAGCCTCTGGTATATTAACACCTCTATCTAAGAAATACTTATTAGGAGTAATATTAGAAATATTATCATCAGTTGGTTCATTTACATAAGCAAATGTATCAGGTAAAATTTCATTAAATTTAATCTTACCAACTGTTGTTACTAAGTATTTATCCTTTTGTCCCTCAGTAAATAATTTATATTTAAATGAATTTACAGGAACAGCAATACGTGTATGAAGAGTAATTTCTCTTCTTTCATAAGCCATTAAAGCCTCATTAGTATTTTTAAATACACGTCCCTCACCATCTTCACCAGCTTTTTCCATAGTAATATAGTAATTACCTAAAACCATATCTTGAGATGGTGTAACAATAGGATCACCTGATTTTGGATGTAAAATGTTATTAGAACCAAGCATTAGAATACGAGCTTCAGCCTTAGCCTCTTCACTCAATGGAACGTGAACAGCCATTTGATCTCCATCAAAGTCAGCATTAAATGCCGTACAAACTAATGGGTGTAATCTAATAGCCTTACCACCTACCAAAATAGGTTCAAAAGCTTGAATTCCTAATCTATGTAGAGTTGGAGCACGGTTTAACATAACTGGATGTTCCTTAATAACCTCTTCTACAATATCCCATACAACAGGGTCTTGGCTATCAATCAATCTCTTAGCAGCTTTAATATTATGAGCAATATCTTTACTTACTAAGCCATGAATAACATGTGGTTTGAATAATTCAAGAGCCATTTCTTTAGGAATACCACATTGATACATCTTTAATGATGGTCCAACAACAATAACGCTACGTCCAGAATAATCAACACGTTTACCAAGTAAGTTTTGACGGAAACGACCTTGTTTACCCTTTAACATACTAGAAATAGATTTTAATGGTCTGTTACCAGCACCCGTTACACTTCTACCACGTCTACCATTATCAAATAAAGCATCAACTGCCTCTTGAAGCATACGTTTTTCATTTTGAATAATAATACCAGGTGCACCTAAATCAATAAGTTTTTTCAAACGATTATTACGATTAATCACACGTCTATATAAATCATTTAAATCACTTGTCGCAAAACGACCACCATCAAGTTGAATCATAGGTCTAAGTTCAGGTGGAATAACTGGAATACAATCCATAATCATCCATTCAGGCTTATTACCTGAAGAATAGAAAGCATCCAAAACATCTAATCTCTTAAGTAATCTTGTTCTCTTTTGACCTTGAGCAGTCTCTAATTCCTTACTTATCTCATTAATTTCTTTTTCCAAATCAACATTCTTAAGTAGCTCTTTAATAGCTTCAGCACCCATACCTACTCTAAAACCAGTACCATACTTTTCATAATAAGCACGATACTCTTTTTCAGATAATGTTTGCTTATTTTCCAAAGGAGCATTACCTTTATCAATTACTACATAACTAACAAAGTATAATACTTCCTCTAAATCTCTTGGACTCATATCAAGTACTAATCCCATACGAGATGGAACACCTTTAAAGAACCAAATATGTGATACTGGAGTAGCAAGTTCAATATGACCCATACGTTCACGTCTTACCTTAGAACGAGTAACCTCAACGCCACACCTATCACAAACAATATTTTTATAACGAACACGCTTATACTTACCACAAGCACATTCAAAATCCTTAGTAGGTCCAAAAATCTTCTCACAAAATAACCCATCTCTTTCAGGTCTTAATGTACGATAGTTAATAGTTTCAGGTTTTTTAACCTCACCATATGACCATTCACGAATTTTTTCAGGAGAAGCAATACCTATTTTTAAAGCATCAAATTTATTAACATCTATCATTAAATATCAGCTCCTTCCTCTAAAAAATCCTCACTTAAATCTTCTTCATTAGGTTCAATATCCTCGTCTTCATTATCAAACTCATCATCCTCTTCCTCAAAGCTATCTTCAGCATCCATCGGAGTTGGAGGAACAGGTGGTTCTTGTTTAACCTCAGTAGCAGGATTTTCAACTTCCTCAATTGAAGTAGAAATATCGTCCCTATCTTCAGCCTCTTCGATTTCCTTTAATTGAAGAGTTTCACCATTATCGTCAATAATTGAAACATCTAATCCTAAAGCTTGGAATTCTTTCATTAATACTCTAAATGACTCAGGTACACCAGCTTGATTAACTTCTTGACCTTTAATAATAGACTCATATACTTTAACACGACCAATTACATCGTCAGACTTATAAGTAATAATCTCTTGTAAAGTATGAGCAGCACCATAAGCATACAAAGCCCAAACTTCCATTTCACCAAATCTTTGTCCACCAAATTGAGCTTTACCACCAAGAGGTTGTTGTGTAACTAAAGAATAAGGTCCAGTTGAACGAGCATGAAGTTTATCGTCAACCATGTGATGTAGTTTAATCATATACATAACACCAACAGCAATTCGATGGTCAAATGGCTCTCCAGTACGACCATCATATAAAACAGTCTTACCATCAGCATCCATACCAGCTTCAGCCATCATATCTTCAATATCCTTAATACTAGCACCATCAAATACTGGAGTAGCGATATGAACACCTAACTTCTTCGCAGCCATACCCATATGAATTTCAAGTATTTGTCCAAAGTTCATACGAGAAGGAACACCTTGTGGATTAAGCATTATATCAACAGGTGTACCATCTGGTAGATATGGCATATCTTCTTGTGGAAGAATAAGGGAAATAACACCTTTATTACCATGACGACCAGACATCTTATCGCCAACTTGTATCTTACGTTTTTGAATTATATAAACACGTATTACCTTAGAAACACCAGCAGGTAATTCGTCATTATCTTTACGTGAATAAATCTTAATGTCATGAACAATACCATCACCACCATGTGGAACACGAAGTGATGTATCACGTACTTCACGAGTTTTCTCACCAAAAATAGCATGAAGTAACTTCTCTTCAGATGTAAGTTCAGCCATACCCTTAGGTGTAACCTTACCTACTAAAATATCTCCCTCTTTAACTTCAGTACCAATAGTTACAATACCATTCTCATCCAAATTACGACGAGCTTCTTCACTAACATTAGGAATATCTCTAGTAATTTCTTCAGGTCCAAGTTTTGTTTCACGACATTGCATCTCATAATCTTCTAAGTGAAGTGAAGTATATTTATCGTCCTTAACTAAATTTTCATTTAAGATAACAGCATCCTCATAGTTATAACCATTAAATGTCATAAAGGCAACTGTCATATTTTTACCTAAAGCAAGTTCTCCTTTATCAGTAGAATTACCATCAGCTAAAATAGTTACACCCCTTTTAACCTTATCACCAGCATGAACAATAGGTCTTTGGTGAGAACAAATACTAGAGTTAGCTAATTCAAAGTTAGCAAGATTATAAGTATCTTTTCCTTCCTTTGTCTTAACAACAATCTTCTTAGCATCAGCATACTCAACAACACCATCATTATCAGCTATAATCTCAACACCAGAATCCTTTGCTGCAATAAACTCAACACCAGTACCAACAAGTGGAGCCTCTGTTTTAATTAAAGGCATAGCTTGACGTTGCATGTTAGCACCCATCAATGCACGAGTAGCATCGTCATGTTCCAAGAATGGAATACAACTTGTTGTTATTGAAACAACCTGTTGCGGACTAACATCAATATAATCAACTTGCTCTGGTTTTGCTAAAATGTTTTCTCCTCTAAAACGAGCATTTACTAATTCGTCAGTAATTGTATTATCTTCACTAGTACCAACTGTAGATTGCGAAATAATATAATCTAATTCCTCATCAGCTGTTAAATAACAAACCTCATCAGTAATCTGACAATTAACAACCTTACGATATGGTGTCATAATAAAGCCATACTCGTCTATCTTGGCGTAACTTGCCAAAGAAGTAATAAGTCCGATGTTAGGTCCTTCAGGAGACTCAATTGGACAAATTCTACCATAGTGAGAAGCATTAACGTCACGAACCTCTACACCAGCTCTATCACGAGAAAGTCCACCAGGTCCTAAAGCTGATAAACGACGTTTATTAGTAAGCTCCGCAATAGGGTTAGTTTGGTCCATAAATTGTGATAATTGCGAACTACCAAAGAATTCTTTCATAGCGGCCGTAACAGGACGAATATTAATTAAAGTCTTAGGAGTAACCTCTTCCATTTCTTGAGTAGTCATTCTTTCACGAATAACACGCTCCATTCTAGAAACACCTATTCTGAATTGATTTTGTAAAAGCTCTCCAACCTGTCTAATACGACGATTTCCTAAATGGTCTATTTCGTCGTAATTACCAACACCATGTAATAAATTTAAATAATATGAAACAGATGCATAAACATCAGAAATAGTTAATCTCTTAATATCAATACTCTGATCATTTCCCATAACGATAAGTTTTTTCTTCTTATCAGTAGGATCAACAATAGTAACTGTTTGAACTTTATTATAAGTATCTAACTCGTCATTAACCTTGACTTCACTAAGTCCATAACCTTTATCTAATATTTCTCTTAACTCTTCAATATTAGCCTTAGTAATCTTAGTACCCTTCTCAAAAACAACCTTACCATTATCAGTTATATCTTCAGCCAAAACTTGGTCTAATAATCTATCAATAACATTTAATTTACGATTAAACTTATAACGACCTACCTTAGCTAAATCATATCTAAACTCATCAAAAAATCTAGTAATAATCTGATTCTTAGAAGAATCAAGTGTAGCTGGTTCTCCAGGTCTTAACTTCTCATAAATTTCAATTAAAGCCTCGTCAGTATTCTTAGTAGAATCTTTACTAATAGTATTCTTTAAATACTCATCATCACCAAATACCTTTAAAATTTCCTCGTCACTAGATAAACCAAATGCTCTAAGAAGTGTTGTCAAAGTTACCTTTCTAGTTCTATCAATTCTTACATATAAAACATCCCTAGCATCAGTTTCAAACTCTAGCCAAGTTCCTCTTGTTGGAATAATTTGAGAAGTAATTAACTCACGACCATTCTTATCAATCTCACGATTAAAATATACGCTTGGAGAACGTACTAATTGTGAAACGATAACACGCTCAGCCCCATTAATAACAAAAGTTCCACTATTTGTCATAATAGGCATATCACCCATAAATATTTCTTGTTCTTTAACCTCACCACTCTCACGGTTAAATAAACGAACTTCTACTCTTAAAGGTGCTGCATAAGTAGATTCACGGTCTTTACTTTCTTTAATTGAGTATTTAGGCTCATCAAAATGATAATCACCAAACTCAAGTGATAAAGTTCCAGAAAAATTCTCTACTGGAAATAAATCTTCAAATACTTCTTTAATACCAGTTTTAATAAACCAGTCATAAGACTTCTTTTGAATTTCTAATAAATCTTTTAATTCATAGGTATTTCTAATTCTAGAAAAATTTCTTCTTTCGCGGTAGTCACCACTTTTAACTATTTTATAAGACAATTTTTTCACCCCACCTTAATTTTTTTCTTCGTCATAAACACATTTTATGACATAAAATCCTTTTTTCTTTTCAAGTACTTCTACATTATATACTTTTTCCAAGTCGACTATTAGCGATTTAGCACCCTGAGCTTTTCTAATTACTAGGAAAAGTTTTCCACCATTCACTAAATGTTTAGAAGCTCCCATCACCATTTCTAAGACAACTTTTTTCCCCGCACGAATTGGCGGGTTCGTAATAATGGACGAGTATTTACCATCAACTTTATCATAGCAGTTACTTTCAAAAACTCTAATATTAGATACTTTATTTTCCTCAATGTTTCTTTTTGCCAAATGAATAGCTCTTAAATTAACATCAACCATATCTACTTCTGAATGCGTAACACTAGATAAGATAATGCCCAACACTCCATAGCCGCAACCCATATCAAGAATTTTGCCTCCAACTTCTTCAAGCGGGATTGCATCAAGAAGAAGTCTACTGCCAAAATCCAAACCGTCCTTTGAAAAAACTCCATTATCAGTTAAGAAAAAAAACTTTTTACCTAGTACAAAACACTCTGTTTTCTTAACATTACTAGGCAACAACTCATTAGTAAAATACTGCCCCATTCAATCTCTCCCAAGGAAAAAAAGATAGCGAAAACTATAGTAAAATGTACTAAGTTTTCGCCCTTTCGAAACATATATTAAACCTTTTCTAAAAAAAAGTCAACAAAAAAATTCAAAAATGTTAATCCTTTTTTAAAATTATACCTTATCATTAGTTAAATTTATACCTGAGCTTATAGTATATAATATCTCTTTGGAAAGGAGATTTTTTATATATGCATAATAAAGAATAGTTGTTTAAACCATTAAGTTTATCTTGAACAAGTTTTAAGAGAAAGAAATGAAAGATCAAAAGCAAGGGCGAGCAAAGCGAGTTTATCTTGACCCTTGCTTTTTAGATTTCATAATTTAAAATACTCCAACAAACAAAGTTCACCTTTGTTTGTTATCTATATTATAAATCGGTATAATTTTAACTAATGATTAACACAAAAAAATTCAAAAAATTTCCTTTTTTTGTAACTTTTATGTAAATTAACAATTTTAATTAATATTACCCATCAAATCTAAAGTCTTTAAATCCTCATCAATCTCTTTCATTTGAGCATTTATTTTATTTAAATAATTCTGATTACTTTGATACCAAGACGTCGCTTGTTTTCCATCAGACCAGCAAACTTCATTCATTTTTTCCACGTAACCTATTAAACTCTTTTCATTGTTCGCCCCATCTCCATACTTACCAATAGCGCTATCAATATTGTTAACATAAAGGCTACACTCCTTTAAAGTTCTCTGTAACAAAGCATCTTTTATTTGATATTTCTTAATCGCCATATGTCACCTATAACCTTCCTTGCTTACTTGCTGCTTCATTCTTAGCCCAAGCTATCCAAGCCTTAATTTGTTTCTTAAACTCATTATCTAGCTGCATACCTAAATTATTTCTTGTCTCTATCAGCTCATTTTTAATCTTCAAAGCATTTTGTTTTACTTTCTTACAATAACTAGCCGGAGCCTTACCCGTACTAGCATCATTTAAAATTTTATCCATTGCCTTAACAATATTATCACAATTACTAACAATACTCTTAATAACTGTTCTTATCTTATCATAATATAAATCATAATTTTGCTCATCAAATAAACACTTACCAGTAACATTATTAATTACCTTAGCCTCATACTTAGGACTAATTGCTACATTATAATTCTTAGCCATATTTCCCCTCCATATCCTATAAATAATCTATCACAATTAAGTATTATTTTCAATTATTTTTTAAATCTTCTACTAGCTTTTTATGAACTAAATTATACTTAATAATAGCATCCTTCAAATTCTTATCCATATTCTTTTCTATTTTTATACCAGGGATTAAAAATTTCTCGTTATCTTCCTTCTTCTTTATATCCATAACATCACCTATCCTATGACAATTATAAAGGAAATTACTTTAAAAAGCAATTCAAAAATAAAAGAGAGTTCTTTTTAAACATCTCTTCTTACTACTTTCCAAACCTTTTTATATAAATAATCATTATGTTCAAGTTCAAAATCACTAATATCATAACTAGTATCAACTAAAGTCTTAATAGGTAATTCCATAGTAATCTTAAATAACTTATCATCCTTAATATTACCATCCATTATTAAAATTATTTTATCTTCTAGACTAACAACTTCTCTAATCTCAATCTTCTTTAAAGGTAAAACCTTACCATCTTCCATATAACCCATTTCCAAATTACCAGTAACATTAGGATAATAAGTACAACTATTAAGACCATTTTTTTTACTTTCCATTAATATATTTCTTAAATCATTTTTCTCACCAGTAAGATATATCTCTTTTAAATTACTATTAGCTTTACTAGAAGTATTATCAAAATTATATTGTCTATAAGAAATATTTAACTTATCTAAAAGAGTTTTTAAATCTTCAAAACTACAAAGACTATCTTTCAGAAAAATAAATAAAAGATTATTTTCCGCACTATAAAGCATCTTATCAAACCCTATAGGAACTTCTCTTTCTCCTATTGTTAATTTACTTACACAATTATTAAATACTAAAAAATCATTAGTATTTTTATTAACCCCTTTTAAAGTACTTACTACTCCATCAATTTGATTTTTCTGGACTATTAAACTATTCATAACTCAAACCACCTATCAATTCTAACGGATAAATCATCCCTTCGGTGTAATATTCTATCATTTTTATGTTAGAATTGTAAACCCTAAAATCACTTTGCTTAATCTCTAGGATTTCTTTAGGCGTTTTCCAAACTTTCTCCAAAATGCCATCTACCTTATGATTTTCATTATATGATAACACTTTTGCAAGAAAAATTATCAAAACATATTTCTCATTATTTTTATTAACTTCTTGAATTGGTAATACGCCAGTTAATTGAACATTATAACCAGTTTCTTCATAAGTTTCCCTTATTGCACCATCGCAAATACTTTCTCCTACTTCTAAATGACCTACTGGATAATTCCATTTACCATAATTTTTTTCACTAGCTTCACTTACAATTAATATTTTGCCATTATCTTCTACTAAACAACCTACTATTACTTGCATATTACCACCATAAAAATAATACCACGAAAAAGAAAAATTTTGCCATCTTTAAGCAAAATTTTATAACTATTTACATTAATTTACTTTTCTGAAGAACTAAATCCCATATCACTTACAAAGCCATTTAATTCATTAATAGAAATATTATCATTACACTCAATAGTTGCCTCTTTTTCTTCTAAGTTTACTTCAACTTTACTAATACCATCCTGACTATTTAAATAATTTTCTAATCTCTTTCTACAATTATCACAACTCATACCTTCTATTTTTAAAACTACCTTTTTCATTATCTTTCTCCTCCCATAACAATCTAATTATATCACACTAGAACAATAATAACCAATTTTTTCTTTTTTACTTAATCACCTTAATTCTTTAAGTATATCCACTACTTGCCAAGCAAATCCAAATAAACAAAAAAGTTCATAACACTAAGTGCTACAAACTTCTATTTATCTTTTCACAAAAACTTGTGTAAAACCCATCAATGGGGCGTCGTAAGAGGATCGAACTCTTGCATACTGGTGCCACAAACCAGCGTGTTAACCACTTCACCAACGGCGCCATCTCAATTGACTTCTTTATTTTATAATAAAATCACTGAAATTGCAAGCCCCTTTTACGCTTTTAATACTTTATATCAGTTATTTTTATACCATCAGGAAGTATTTTATCTAAACTAGTCCAAGTAATAGGCATCGAAATACTAGGCTTATCTTTTAATCTCAAAGAATAAGGTGCAACAAAAGTAGACCCTTTAATATTTCTCTGCCAATCTATAAAAATCTTACCCTTTCTTTTACTAAGTCTAATATTACTTGTATATTTACTAGGATTTTCCTCTTCAAGAATAACCGCCATTTTCTTAGAAATATCTCTCAACTTTTCCCATGATATTTTAAAGTTTATCGGAACAACTATATGATAACCCTTTCCTCCACTAGTTTTAACAAATGCTTTAAGTTTAAATTTTTGAAGTAATAATCTTATTTTTTTAACTAAAAGCCGCAAATCTTTTAAAGAAACATCCTTATCTGGGTCTAAATCCAAAACCATCACATCAGGATTATTTATACTATGAATATCACTTCCCCATATATGAAACTCATAACTGTTATTCTGAACCTCATAAATTAAACCCTTTTCATTTTTTATATAGTAATAATATTCTCTTTCTCCCTTAGAATTAGTAACTAGCTTTTTCCCCAAATAAGGATTATTGGGAAAATGCTTCATAAAAAACTTATCACCCTTATCAGGCATTCTAATAGTAGAAAAAATTCTATTTTCAATTAAAGGAAGCATCTTCGAAGAAACTTTATGATAATACTTAGCTATATCTAATTTAGTTACCTTAGGATTAGTAAATATAACTTTTTCAGGATGGGTTATTTCAATACCACATATAATATTTTTACCATTGCTTTTCTTATTATCTCTTATTTCTCTCATTGTTCTATTAGTTTTAATACTTCTATTATATTTAGAAATACCAGCTTTCTTCAAAGCAAATCCATCCCTTTCCTTAATCAAAAGCCAATTATTATCTTTAAACTTAATTAAACTCCATCCACCCTTAAGTCTCTCACCATACAAAGTAAACTTAATAGAGCCATTCCTATATTCCTTATTTATATCACTACTATCATAATACCCATAATCCCAAAGCATAACCGTACCCGCACCATACTCCCCATCAGGAATAACACCTTCAAAATTACGATATGACAAAGGATGATCCTCGACATTAACAGCTAATCTTTTATCACTAGGATTAAAAGATGGCCCTTTAGGAATAGCAAAACTAAGTAAAACTCCATCACACTCTAACCTTAAATCATAATGATCATGACTAGCAATATGATGTTGCACAACAAAACGTAACTTTTTACAACTCTTTTCTTTTCTACCAATAGGTTCATTAGTTTTATTAAAATCTCTTTTCTCATTATAATTGTCTAAACTCATATATACCACCATTATTATTATTATGAAAAAAATAGTTAAATTTATAACTATTTTTAAAAGAAGAAGTTATTACCATCTAAAGGCATATTTGGAAAAAAATTATTATTAATAGAATTATTTAAATTATTAATTGGCTTTTTATTTACAATTTCATTTTCTCCTTTTTTCAACTTCTTTTCGTAATATTCAAATAATTCTTTAAACCTTGTATAATGAACAATTTCTCTTTGTCTTAACCAAAGTAAAGGTCCAATAACATCAGGATCATCCGTTAAATCAATTAAGTTTTCATAAACTGCACGAGCTTTCTGTTCAGCCGCCATATCTTCAGAAATATCTGCTAAAGCATCTCCAGTTGTCGCAAAATAAGCAACTGTAAAAGGAACACCATTAGCATCCGTTGGATATAAAGCCTTAGCATGTTCAGCATAGAAAGTATCTAATCCTGCTGCTTTTATCTCTTCAACAGTCGCACCTTTCATTAATTGATAAATCATAGTTGAAATCATTTCTACATGGGCAAGTTCTTCTGTACCAATATCAGTAAGTAATGCCTTACCAACATTATCAGGCATAGTATATCTTTGATTTAAATAACGTAATGCCGCAGTTAACTCTCCATTTGAGCCACCATATTGTGTTATCAAATATCTAGCTAATCTTAAATCCTTCTTTTTTATATTAATTGGATACTGTAATTTTTTACAATACTTAAACATTCATATCACGCTCCCATGGCCAATTTTCCTCTTCCCAAGAAAATTGATTATCATTAGAATTTTCACTCATAACAGTTAAAGCTCCATATTTTTCCTCATATTTTCTTGAAAGATCCATTTCTTTTTTACGATAATCATTAAATAAAGTAATCATACTAGTATCATTAGGATGGACATCTAAATATAAATTAAGTTCATGCGCCGCAAAAGCTACCCAAGAAAGTTCTAAAAAAAATTTTTCCCTTTCATTAGTTGCTTTTAATGTCATTGGTTGATAATTCTTATATTGACTATATAGACTAGAAAATAAATTACCCTTTAAAAAACCCTCTTCTGGAGTAAATAAGGAATTATTATTAGTCATATTTCTTAGCCAATTATCTTCAAAGTAATTATATGTATTCATAAAATCTCCTCTCATTTTAAAATATTCCTTTTAAAAGAAATAGTATAGTTATACACCTAAAAAAGAGATTTTTCCAAAGAAAAACCACCAAAAGGTGGTCCCGAGTTTTTTAACAAGATTTACTATTTGAAATTATCAGTTTCATTTAATAAACCACTTATCGAATAAAGAGTTTCTTTCTCTTCAAATTGCATTACCCTAGTTTTGGTAAGTATTCCTTTTAAAAGCAAAACGCTTCCCCTTTATAAATCCAGCAAAATTTCTTTTACAAAACTTAGCTAGAAGTGCACTTTCACAATTCATAACTTTACTTCTTATATTTTTTGATATAAAAATATAAAGTCACTCCTCATTACTCATACTCTAGAGTATACTACAATTATAATATTAAAAACAATCTTTGTCAACACTAACTTTTTAGCAAGATATGTAGTAAATTTATTACATATAATAGTAAAAAAATATATAGATAATGATTAAATCTATATACCAAAAAATACATATGAACCTACTTGTTCAAACACTAATCATAGCTCTATATTTTTTACAACGAAACTGACCTGATAAATCAAATCCCGTTGCTGGTTTAGGGGAGCTAGTATTCCACAATCAAAGCGGAAAATCGCAATCATTAATCGACCTAGCCACTTACCATTTAAAGTTTTCCTTCTTTGTTCCTATGATGCAATTTGACTAATAAGAGTGATAAGGTTTACTATATCTCAACCATTACTCTAGTTATAAAATGAACTCTAAAAATTCATTTTATAACCTTCGTAAATCAAGATATAAATATCTTATTAGTAACTTAATTATAAATTTAAAATTACTTTATGTCAATATAAATGAAGAAAAATGCAAAAAAAAAGCACTCTTTCGAGTGTCTTTATTAACTACTTAACTTCTACAGTAGCTCCAGCTTCTTCAAGCTTAGCTTTAATTTCATCAGCTTCACTAGTTGGGATATTTTCTTTAACAACACCATTACTATCAACGATATCTTTAGACTCTTTTAATCCTAAACCAGTAATGTCTTTAACTACTTTGATAACAGCAACTTTAGCAGCACCAGCATCAGCGATAGATACTGTTACTGTACTAGGAGCAGCATCACTAGCAGCTCCACCAGCTACAGGTGCAGCAACAGCAACAGCAGATGGATCAACACCAAACTCCTCTTTCATTGCATCTACTAATTCCTTAATTTCTAATAAATTCATTTCTTTTAAACTACTGATAAAATCTTCTTTAGTTAATTTAGCCATATTCTTTTCCTCCTTATTTTTTATTATTAATTTTCTTCTTTTTGCTTGCTATATAAGTCAAGACAAATTGATAAGTCTTTTACTAAACCTATCATACCACCAGCTAACATAGTAAGTAATGCATCTCTTGATGGTAAAGCAGCATATTCACCTAATTTAGCAGCATCTGCTTTTTCTCCATCAACGATACCCACTTTTAAAACTAATGCTGGATGGTCTTTAGCAAAATCTGATAAAACCTTAATTGGAGCAATTTGGTCATCACCATAAGCAAATGCACTAGGTCCACTTAAAGCTTCATTCAAATCAATTGATAAATCATTAAAAGCACGAGCCATTAAAGTATTTTTATATACTTTATAATCAGAGTTACTTTCTTTTAACTTAATACGCAACTCCTTAGCTTCACTATCAGTAATACCACGATAATCGAATAAAACGATAGTCTTAGCACCCTCTACTCTTGACTTAATCTCGTCAATTATAGCTTGCTTTTCTTTTAATGCTCTCTCACTTGCCATACTACACCTCCTTTATATTTTAAAAGTGCCATCAAAAAAGTTCTATACCCAGACAGCAAGAACTTTTTCACCTAAAACTTAGTCCTCGGTAGGATTTACTTTCATACCTACTGTCTATGGCACCCATAAATTGTCTTTATTATAACCTAAATATTTCTATTTGTCAAAACTATTTTCTATCTTAATACCAGGACCCATAGTTGAAGATATAGAAATATTCTTAACATACTCACCTTTTACTGTAGATGGTTTAACTTTAAGAATTTGCTCTACAAAAGCATTTAAATTAGCAAGTAAATCTTCTTCACTGAAAGATACTTTTCCAATAATACCATGAACGTTACCAAAACTATCAGTTCTATATTCAACACGTCCAGCTTTTACTTCCTCAACAGCTTTCTTTACATCCATAGTAACTGTACCAGTCTTAGGATTTGGCATTAAACCTTTAGGTCCTAAAACCTTACCTAACTTACCTAGTAAAGGCATCATATCAGGAGTTGCAATCATAGTATCAAAATCAAACCAATTTTCCTTTTCAATTTTCTCTAGCATATCACTATCACCAACAAAGTCAGCTCCAGCCTCTTTAGCCTCAGTTGCTTTTGGTCCTCTAGCAATTACTAATACTTTCTTAGTCTTACCAGTTCCCTTAGGAAGTACAATAGCACCTCTTAATTGTTGATCGGCCTTCTTAGTATCTAAGTTTAATCTCATAGCTACCTCAACAGAACCATCAAATGAACTAGTAGAAGTTTCTTTAACTAATTTAACTGCCTCTTCTTTAGAATATAATTTATTCTTTTCTACTTTAGAAACGGCATCACGATATTTTTTACTTCTTTTTTTCATTCTTTTTCCTCCTTATGTGGTTAAAGCGGATTTTTAATTCCTTCCACTATAGGCATTAACCTATATGTTTAAAATTACTCTTGTCCTTCGATTTTTATTCCCATATTTTTAGCAGTACCAGCCACTATTTTCATAGCAGCATCTACATCATAGGCATTTAAATCAGGTAGTTTAATTTCAGCTATTTCTCTTAATTGAGCTTCTGAAATAGTTGCTACTGTTTCCTTAGAGCCCTTAACAGCGCCCTTATTGATTTTAGCATACTTCTTTAACAAGAAACTTGTAGGTGGAGTTTTAATAACAAAATCAAAACTTCTATCTTCGTATACTGATATTTCTACTGGTAAAATGTCTCCCATCTTATCTCTAGTAGCATCATTATACTTTGTACAAAAATCTTGTAGATTAATTCCAGCAGGTCCTAAAACTGTTCCAACTGGTGGAGCAGGTGTAGCTTTTCCTGCAGGTATTTGTAATTTTATTTTCTTTACTGCTTCTTTTGCCACGAAAAACACATCCTTTCTTCAAGTTTTCGCGAGTGGTCCAAATAGCTTGATTACCGCTTTACAAATGCAAACCATGCTTCCCACTAAATCTATATTAAATTAAATATAGCCCTTAAATAATATCATAAAACAAGCTAAAACGCAAGTTATTTTATAAAGCATTTTCTATTTGACTAATTTCAACTTCAACAGAGGTTTCTTGTCCAAATAAATCAACAAGTAAATTAACCTTTTGATTAGCAAGGTCAACAGAATCTATCTTACCAAACATACCATTAAATGGTCCAGCAATAATTTTAACTTTATTACCTACAGTAAGTTCAGTTTCAACATCAATTCTACTAATACCCATATTACCTAATATTTTATCAACTTCATATGGTTGTAATGGTGTTGGCTTTGCTCCCTTACCACTTGACCCAATAAATCCTGTAACACCAGGGGTATTACGTACAACATACCAAGCCTCATCAGTCATAATCATTTCAACTAGAATATAACCAGGAAACATCTTCTTAACCTTTTCCTTAGTTACACCATCTTTTACCTCAACAACTTTTTCTTCCGGTATAACAACTCTAAAGATATAATCTTGCATATCCATAGACTCTGCTCTCATTTCAAGCTTTTCTTTTACCTTATTTTCATGACCTGAATAAGTATTTACTACATACCATTGTTTTTCCATACAGCAACTCCTTAATTAAATAATGTTTGAATTAATGCAAAAATAATATCTATTGCATAAAAGAATAATGAACAAAATACAACAAAAATAATCGTCGCAATCGAATACTTTATCATATTATCCTTACTAGTCCAATGAACTTTCTTAAACTCACTCTTTACTCCATGACAAAATATTCTAAATCTTACCCAAAGACTTTTCTTCTCTTTATTCTTCTTTTCTTTTTTCTTTTCTTTGTCCTTAGAATTAACTACTTTTGCTTCACTCTTCTTAACTTGCTTATCTTCTTTAGCCATCTTTTCACCTTCAATTTAATTCAAAATAAAAACACCTCTATGTGTTTACATCTATAAAATAGCATAAACAACTAGAAATGTCAACATCATTTTAAACATTGTTAATCCTTTTTTAAAATTATACCTTATCATTAGTTAAATTTATACCTGAGCTTATAGTATATAATATCTCTTTGGAAAGGAGATTTTTTATATATGCATAATAAAGAATAGTTGTTTAAACCATTAAGTTTATCTTGAACAAGTTTTAAGAGAAAGAAATGAAAGATCAAAAGCAAGGGCGAGCAAAGCGAGTTTATCTTGACCCTTGCTTTTTAGATTTCATAATTTAAAATACTCCAACAAACAAAGTTCACCTTTGTTTGTTATCTATATTATAAATCGGTATAATTTTAACTAATGATTAACACATCATTTTAAACATTTACTTAAAATAAGGATAAGAATAAAGCCACTATTCCAATAGTTATACCAGTAATTATAATAATCGTAGGAATAGCCAAATAATTAATAAAAGCCGTATCCTTTAAACCATTTATTTGTTTATAAATATTATCATTTATCTTATCATTAGAAATACTCTCTTCCTTAAAAAAGTTGCCATTATTTTTAACGAGTTGTTTAGAAGAATTTTTCCCCTCACTACTATCTATTTCTCTTTCTAAAGTCTCCAAGTCTTTCTTTTTCTTCTCTAAGATATAATCACTATAGTAAACACCTGCTCCTCTTTGAATAACTCCTCTATAATAAGGAACATCTTCTTGTGGTAAATTCTTCGCAAACTCCTCAAAATTTTCCTTTAAAAAATCTTCTTTTAAATAACGTAATGAATTAGTATAAATACCTATCTGTAAACAAGCAGAGTGAAAAATATCTTCATTTTTTAGTCTTTCAGATAAAGCATAATCACTAGGCATCTCTAATAAAGTATTAAATTTAATTTGTTTAGGTGAATTATTTAGAATTTGTATTTCTAAAGGACTAAATGACTTTACACAATAACCATGATTATGAACATACTTTAAAGCTATATCCATATTAAGAAACACTTCTTTTAAATTTTCTTCTCCAATACTATAAAGTTCCCCTAAACGTCCCGTATAGTCATAAAGATTTGTTTCAATACCATTACTTTCTCTAGGAAAATTTACTATCTTAGCCATACCCTTCACCTATTATAAGTTTACAACATCTAAAGAAAAAATACAATTTTTTAAAAAGCATTTAACATTTTCTCACGTAAAGTTTTTTTAATTTTATTAACTCGTGATTGTACAGTACTCATGGGAATATCAAGTAAATTAGCTATTTCCCTATAAGAAAAACCATTAAAGCGTAATTCAAATACAGTACTATACTTAATATCAAAATCATTCTTTATATTTAATAATTGCTCATCCATTTCCTTTTCTGAAGAAGAAGTTTTATCCTCAGCATTATATAAAATGGCTTCATCATAGCTACATTCATTTAAAGTTGTATTTTTCTTTACACTTAAACTTCTAACAAAACTAAGTAAATGTTTTCTTACAACACTAGAAACATAAGTATAAAACAAAGCATTCTTCGCCTCATCATAACTACTAATAGCTCTATAAAAAGCAATAACAGCCTCTTGAAAATAATCGTCGTAATCAGCTCCTAAATTTTTATTACGTGCATAATAAGAAGAAGCTAATTTTTTCAAAATAGGCAAATACTTTTCATAAAGAATATCCCTAGCATCCTCACTATTTTCTCTTATCATATAAAGTACTTCATAATCATTTATTTTTTTGTAATCCATAAAACCTACTTTCTATTCCGGATTACCTCATAAATCATTATTCCAAAAGCAACAGAAGCATTTAAACTATTTGTCGTTCCATACATTGGTATTTTCGCTAAAAAGTCACAATTCTTCTCAACAATATTTGATATACCATTAGCTTCATTACCAATTACTAAAGCAATTTTACCATTATAATCAATACTTCTATAATCAACACTATCAGAACTTAAAGTAGTTCCTACCACCCAAAAACCTTCTTCTTTAAGCCTCTTAATAGCGTCAACTAAATTAGTAACCATCGCAACTTTCACATTTAAAAGTGTCCCAACACTAGTCTTCATAACCGTAGCATTTACTCCTACTTGTCTATTTTTAGGTATAATAATTCCCTTAACACCAGCAGCTTCACAAGTACGAATAACTGCTCCTAGATTATGTGGGTCTTCCAAATGATCAAGTATAACAACAATATCTTCAGTCATTACTTCTTCCAACTTATAGTAAGAATAATCCGGAATAGATAGTATTATACCCTGATGTGGACCTTTTGCCAAATCGTCAATTTCACGTTTTGAAGCGTATTTTACCTCCAATTTGTTCTTCGCTATAAGGGAATTTATCATTTTGTCACTAAAATCCTCCTGCAAAATAACTTTTTCAACTTTTTTATTTTTTTTCAAAATTTCTTCCGCAACATTTCTACCGTATACTAACATATTACTTTAAAATGAAATTCATTATTTCATTTATCCTTTCTTTTTTACCTAATAAATCTAAATAACCAATTAAAGCCTCCAACACCGTGGCATGTTTATAAGTAATAATATCACAGCTCTTAGGGTGAGAAGTAGTCTTGTAATTTCTAGCCCTTTTAATAACAGCCATTTCTTCTTCAGTAAAAAATTCTTCTTCCACCATTTTAGTCAAATACATTGCTTGTCCTTTAGCGCTGACATAATTAATTGCCTCTTTCTGTAAGCTATCTACATTAGAAATACCTTTTAATATTAAATATTTTCTTACATAGTTTTCATATATTGTATCTCCTAAATAAGCAAGTACTAAAACATTAACTTCCATTAAACTAGATAAGTTCATATGTAGTCCCCTCACGAGTATCTATTAATTTTACTCCCTTTTCTAATAAACCATCTCTTATCTTATCAGCTAAAAGAAAATCCTTCTCTTCCTTAGCCTTTTTTCTTTCTAAAATCTTTTCTTCTATTTCTTTTTTCAAGTCTGTAGATAACTCTTCTTCCTTAGAAACACATAAGTCTAAAGATAATACCTTATCAAAATCTTTTATAATTTCAAACTTAGTTATATCATTTAAAGAATTATCTTTTAAAACATCATATAAAGTAGTTACCATCATAGAAGTATTTATATCATTAGAAAAACTATCTTTAAACTTTTCTACATATAACTCTTTCTTCTCTAAAGATACTTCTCCTTCTTTCTTTAAAGATAAAACCTTACTTCTTAACTTAGCCAAAGCATTTTTCGCAATATCAAGAGAAGAATAAGAAAATTCTAAAGAATTACGATAATGACTATTTAAGCAAAAATAACGATAATCTAAAGGAATATACCCTTTTTCTTTTAATAAAGATAAAGTTAAAAATTCTCCTTTAGATTTAGACATCTTGCCACTCTTATCATTTAAATGAGCTCCATGACACCAGTAATTGCACCACTTATGTCCTAAGAAAGCTTCACTTTGGGCAATCTCATTAGTATGATGTGGAAAAATATTATCAACACCACCACAGTGAATATCTAAATGTTCCCCTAAAGTCTCATATGAAATGCCAGAACATTCAATATGCCATCCCGGATAACCAACACCCCAAGGTGAATTCCACTTTAATATATGATTAGAAAACTTAGAAACTGTAAACCACAAAACAAAGTCAGCTGGATTTCTCTTTGCCTTATCTTCTTCAACTGAATTACGTACCCCTACTAATAAATCTTCTGCATTCTTACCAGATAACTTATAGTAATCATTTGCTTTACTTATATCAAAATAAACATTTCCATTAGAAAAATAAGCATAATCTTCATCAATTAACTTCTCAATCATTTTAATATAAGTAGGAATATAATCACTAGCCTTTTCTACAATTTCTGGCTTTTTAATATTTAAATCCTTCATATCATTGAAAAAAGCCTCAGTATAAAATCTTGCTAACTCAAAAACATCTTTTCCCTCTTTTTTAGAGCTTTCAACCATCTTATCTTTACCAGTATCACTATCTCCTGTTAAATGGCCAACATCTGTAATATTCATAGCTCTAATAACTTCATATCCTAAGTACTCTAAACCTTTTTGTAAAATATCTTCAAATATATAAGTACGCAAATTGCCAATATGAGCATAATTGTAAACAGTAGGTCCACAAGTATACATCCTTACCTTTTTATCTTCATAAGGAACAAATTCTTCAATCTCTTTACTTAAAGTATTATAAATACGCATAAACTTCACCTACTAACAGTATATCAAAAAAAAGAAAAAAAGGCACTATACATTTAACCTTTCTTTTAATTCTTCCCCAATTAACTTATCTATCTTTCTAGCACCAAACTCTAAATAATTACTTTTCTCAATTACTTTTTCAACAATTCCTGTGGATAAAATATCTTTTAATTTATCTTTTTCCACTATACCTGTTAATTTCTTTATAATTATCTTTCTAACATCTTCTTCTCTTAAATCACTAAATTTAACCACCTCTGTAATTCTATTAAGTAATTCTACTCCCAAAAAACTCTTTAATCTATTAAAAATAACCTCTTCACTTTCCCTAAAACCAATACTTTTCGCATCAATCAAATTACTAGTCATAAAAATACTAACATGAGAAAAATCTACCCTCTCTCCACTTGAAGAAGTCATAAAACCATCGTCAAAGACCTGTAAAAAGAGTTTTAAAACACTACTACTAGCCTTTTCTATCTCGTCTAAAAGTAATATTGAATAACTCCTAGCTTTAATTCTATCTAAAATACTTTCTTTATTATCAAAACCAACATACCCCGGAGCTGACCCAATTATCTTACTAGTACTATAATCCTCCCTATATTCACTCATATCAAGTCTAATAAAAGCTTCCTCATTATATAACGTCTTAGCAATCTCTTTTACCAAAAATGTTTTCCCTAACCCACTTTTTCCAACTAATAATATAGATAAAGGTCTATTTTGAAAAAATAAATTATTATTCTCCATTGCCCTAACTATTTTAACAACAGCAGCATCTTGTCCAATTACTTCTTCTTGTAACTTTTTAACTATCTTTTTATAATTCAAATTATCTAACATCTTAATAGGAATATTAGTCTTATCCATTAAAACATCATATACTATATTCATAGATACTTTCTTCTTTTTAATCTTACTTCCATTATAAATTAACTTAGTAAATTCATTTTCTAATACTTTTTCCTCCTCTTTAAGTTTAATTGCTAACTTATAATTATGATTAATAATAGCGCTATTCTTTAAACTCTTAATATTAGTTAAATTAGTATTAACATCTTTTATTCTCTTATCAAGCTTAGTATCTTTTAAAGCTGTCTTAGAACAGACTTCGTCAAGTACATCAATAGCCTTATCAGGTTGTCTCCCAAAACTAACATAAAGATTAGTATACTTTATAATTTTATCTATTAATAAATCACTAATTATTACATTATGATATTTCTCATAAATAGGTTTTAAATGCAGTAAAATACTCCTAGTCTCTTCTAAATTAGGTTCTTTTATATATACTTTTTGAAATCTCCTATCAAGAGCCTTATCATTTTCTATACACTTTTTATATTCTTTTTCCGTAGTTGCTCCTATTATTTTAAGTTTTCCACGAGCTAGATATGGCTTAATCAAATTAGATGCATCAATTGCCCCTTCCGCTCCACCTGCTCCTACTAAAGTATGAACCTCGTCAATAAATAAAATAACATCTTCTTTCTCTTCTATTTCCGCAATTATCTTATTAATACGCTCCTCAAATTCACCCCTATACTTAGTACCCGCAATTAAAGATGCCATTGAAACACTATAAATTCTTTTATTAAGCAACTTACCAGGAACACTCCCCATAGAAATCTTCCTTGCTAACTCCTCAACTAAAGCTGTTTTACCTACACCAGCTTCTCCTATTAATAAAGGATTATTCTTATTCTTTCTAAGTAATATTTCAATAATACGATTAATTTCCTTATCTCTACCAATTACACTCTCGTCATTACTTAAAGATGTCTTATTCAAATTAATCGCAAACTCGTCTAAAAATAAACTCTGATCATTTTCATTATTCTTATACTTAAACTCTTTAGAAAATTTCTCATATAAGTAATCAATATCAATATTCATACCCATTAAAATTCTATTCGCAACACCCTCTCCCTCTTCTAAAAGAGATAAGAATAAATTATAAGTACTTATACTACTATCATTTTCTTTATTATAAACAGAAGCATTCTCTATAACCCTTTTAAGTAAAGGAGTAAATAAAAACCATTCATTAGAAGTTTTACCTATACCAACTACCTTAATAAGCTCTTCCTTAAAAGTATTATAGTCTATTTTATATTCATTTAATATCTTGGTTATTTCTAATTGAGTATTACTAAGTATCGCTAAAAGTAAATGCTCTGTTCCTACATAAGGATGTTTCAAATCTTGCATTTCCTTCTTAGCCATAATTAAAACCTTCTGTGCATCATTATCAAATTTATAAAACATTAAACCATCTCCTTAGTAAATATTTTAAAGCTTTAAACATTTACTAAGCAAGAAAAGTCATACCCTAAAAAAAGACAATTTTTACTATTTAGTTCTCTTCCACATATAGACAGTTATGTATGGTTGAAGGTTATTCAAGGTAGCAGCACTTCCGGTAAAACTATGAGTGTGTCCATCACTGGTTGTGCCTTTACCGGCAGCCCCTGTTAAAGTTGACGTAGTTGAGATTGGGTGTGTATGTCCTCCACCACCTCCAGTATTCTGATTTGTAGCCGTAACAGTAGTTGTCAGCGTAACACTAGCATTCTTAATTAATGTAACAGTTCCACTATTTGCATAAACATCTCCATATCCACCACCACAACAAGAAGAATATGTACCATGTGAATGTGCATTTTGTATATGCGTATGACTTGGCATTTCTGCTATTGTCAAAGTATGTGAACCAGTATTAGCATTTACTTTATCATAACTATGGCTATGGCTTGGTATTTGACTTACTGTTAAACCTGTACTTCCTATTGTTCCAGCCGGTGTATATGAAATTGACTTAGCTCCTCCTGTTTGTCCTAATGTTTTAAATTCAGTGGAACTTGTATCTATTCCTACTAGTGTTTGCCCCTTTCCAAAAGTTTCCCATGTTCCTCCAAATAATGTTTGAGGATTAGTAGCACTATAACTTATATAAATACTTCCTACTGGGTATACCTTTAAAAGAAAGTTTTGTAACTCACTACTGAACTTTGTACAAGTTCCATCTATGGCATTTTGCACATTAGTCGCACCTAACTTAGAATTATCTACATAGCTAACTTTACTACTTTCTATTAAAGTTTCTGCCAAACAAAAAGAACATACTATAGATACAAATACTCCAACTACTACTCCAAAAATTACATATTTCTTTACATTCTTCACAAATATCACTTTCTCTCTATGAGTACTATCTATACTCAATTAAATTATAGCAATATCTTTGAGTATAGTCAATACTCAAAATTATCTTTATTTGAGTATTATTGGTAATCTTATATTTAGGTGATAAAGTTATGAAAATAAAAGCAAATGATTACAAAGCCAATGAAATAGTTAAAATAATAAGAGAATGGAGCGAATTAACTCAAAAAGATTTTGGTAAAACTATATCTAGAAGTAGAGATAGTATAAACAATATCGAAAATGGCAGAAATAGAATGTTCTTAAACGACTTCATTGATATGTGCCAAAAACATAATGTTGATATCATTATCGAAAAAAAGAGTATAAAATAATTTAAATATATCTCCTATTAATCAGTTATTGTGATATAATTAGATTAGTCTAGGAGGTAATTTATATGACTTATATAATTATTGGAATATGCGCTTTACTTGTAATATTCATTTTACTAATTGTTATTTATCGCAATAAATATGAATTTTCTTTAGTAAAAATAGATCAAGCAGAAGAAGATATTAGTTCTTACTTAAAAAACAAAAAAGATTTATTAGAAAAAACTATTCCCATTATAAGTAAAGAATTAAAGAAAAATGATTTTTTAGAAGAAGTACCTTTATGTATGGATAAGAATTATACTAATTTTGAATTACATAATTTTTTAAAAACTTCTTATAATGAATTATTTAAAACAATTGACGATAATGAAAAACTTTTAAAAAGTGATAGTTTAATTAAAATAATTGACGAGTTAAATGATAATGAAGAAGATATTATTGGTGCCATTAAATACTATAATGATAATGTTGTTGACTACAATGAATTAGCATCTTCATTCCCATCAAATATAGTTGGTTTAATCTGTAGATATAAGAAAAAAGATTTTTATAATAATGAAAAAAGAGAAATATTTGAAATATTAAATGAAAGATAGGTTGTATATGAATTTAATAGATAATTTAAAAAAAAGAGCTAGTCTAAATAAAAAAAGAATTATTCTTCCAGAAATAATGGACGAAAGAGTTATTAAAGCTGCAGAATTAATATTACAAGAAAACTTTTGTGATATTATTTTAATCGGTAATGACGAAGAAATTGCTAAAGCCAAAGAAATAGCTGATATTTCTAAAGCTGAAATTTTTAATATTAATAATCCTCTAACAGAAGAATTAATTAATCAATTAGTTACAATTAGAAAAGATAAAGGCATGACATACGATAAAGCAAAAGAATTAATATTAAATGATTATATGTATTATGCTTGTATGCTAGTTAAATTAGGTTATGCCGATGGAGTAGTATCAGGAGCTTGTCATTCAACTGCTAATACTCTAAGACCGGCATTACAAATTATTAAAACAAAAGAAAACTGTGACTTAGCATCAGCCTTTTTCTTAATGGAAGTTCCAAACTGTGAATATGGAGAAAATGGCACTTTTATCTTTGCGGATAGTGGTTTAGTACAAAATCCAAATAGTAATGAACTAGCCTATATCGCAGGAAGTAGTGCTGATAGTTTCAAGTTTTTAGTAGAAAAAGAACCAAAAGTAGCTTTACTTTCCCATTCAACATTTGGTAGTAGTAACCACCAAGACGTAGAAAAAGTAGTAGAAGCTGTTAAAATAGCTAAAGAAAGATATCCTCAATATAAAATAGATGGAGAATTACAACTAGATGCCGCCATTGTTCCAGAAGTTGCTAAAAGAAAAGCACCTACTAGTGAAGTAGCAGGTACTGCCAATGTATTAATATTCCCAGACTTAGATGCTGGAAACATAGGTTATAAATTAGTTGAAAGATTAGCTAAAGCCAAAGCATATGGCCCAATATGTCAAGGAATTGCTAAACCAATAAATGACTTATCAAGAGGTTGTAGTACAGAAGATATTATTGGAGTAGTTGCAATAACTGCTGTTCAAGCTCAAAACTAGTAATTGCTAGTTTTTTTATTTGACTGCAAGGACTAGACGAAAGCCAACAAATCCTCCTAAATTTATTGTTCCATCAACTGCAGCAAATGCCATTTGTCCATCTAACACACCACAATCCCATGGTTCTCCACGAACGAACCATGGATACTCTGAATCAATAAATTTAGCATAATCAGCATACCACGAATTGTGATAATATAACGTTCTATTTTGCTCACGATAATAATAAAATGGTCCTAATTCTCCCGTAGCATCTCCCAAAATTCTCATATTATATGATGTATCACTACACTTATTTGAATATTTATCAAAATATTTATCATAAGTTGATAAATCACTAGCCAATAATCCACTAGATCTACCAAGAGAACTTGTCACTCCATAACCATCCATATATGCAGCCACAAAATCTCCTGTTCCACCACTCATGTCATATATACCAGTTATGTTTCCTGTTGTTGATGCCAAATATCCTGTTGGAGTATTATAAGGAAATGTTTTTTCTAATGCAGAACCATTTTCGCCTGATGCTGATGTCTTATCTGTATTAGGTTTTGAAGACCTTCCTGTCATTCTATCTTTACTATTACTCATATTTACTTCATTACCTATTCCATATACCGAATGAGATAAATAAGCAGCAGCTCCCCACTCAGTATTTTTTATCATATGTGAATCTAAAGTTCTATTATAGTTAAATGAACTTTTAAACATAGTGCCTGCTGTTGCTTTAGTCCAAGCATAAACATTAGGCTTTATTATAATACGATTACTTTCCACTGCATCTTTTTCCGCTCCAGCAGTAATCCAATTAGTACTATCTATTGGCATATCAGCCTTTTCCATTTGATTATACCCAATCTCAAATTTACCAACCCATAAACCATTTACATTAAATGTTAAAAATGCTGGATGGGTATGATATGAACCTATTGCTGTACCAGTTGATGGCTGAACAGTATTGTCTTCAAATATAACATCTATTATTCTGGCATTACCAGTTATATTTCTCAATGATGTAATATCAGTAGGAGCAGATTCAGCTGTATCTTTTAATTCTGATAAAGTATATGCAGCTGTGTAATTACCATCATTCCATATTTTATATTTAAATCTTGGAACCCAAACAAAATAACTTTCTATATCCTTTTCTAAAATAATATCTCCTGTTTTATAGTTTTTACTTGGATTGCCTACTAAAATTACTGCGTTGGCCCATCTTTTCTCTGCGTACTTATACCATGGTGTATTTAAATTTGCATACTTAACTGTTCCATCTCCGTCTAGTGTTACTGGTATCATGTCTTTTCCTAATACTGGATCTGCTCCATTTAAAATTTCTTCTTTATATAAAGTAGTACTTACTCCACTCATTTTATATAACTCGTCTATTGAACCTTGTACATTATCTGAACTTCCTCCACTTATAGTTCTATTATACAAAACACTTTTACTTTCTATTACTGAACCTACTGCGTAGACTAAACTACCAAACCCTATTACTATTCCAACAGCTATATATATATATATATTGCGCCTATTTTTTAACTTATTCATAATATAAATCACCTACAATTATTGTTTCCATATAT
>CANQST010000014.1 GCA_947626595.1 uncultured Bacilli bacterium
ATGCCCGTTTTCAACGAGCATTTAGTTCCTTATTATCGATTTTTTCTTCTTACGAGAATTAAATTTTTAATTCAACGAAAAAAATAGAAAAGCATTACCCTTTCTACTTATCTAACATATTTAAAAGATTAATTTTAAACATATCTTTTTGAGGATTAGTTTTAGAAATCATTACACCCTTATAAGTATTAAGTTCAGCACGATGTCCTTCATCTAAAATTCCCTCTGGTGTTATATTAGTTAAAAGAATTATTTTCTTTTCAGTATAAACTGTATAATGTAAAATAATTTCTCCATGCACTTTAGCAAATAACTCGTCAGTAGGTAACTTTAATTCATAACTTACTGTCTTATCTTTTTCATTTCTAGATACTTCCTTACCTAAGAAATTACCTTGTCTTAATTCAGGATAATATGTAAAGGTTAACTTCTTATAAGCAAGCATATTATACTTTCTAACAGATCTTTCTTTCTTTCTAAAATCATTCTCGTCTAAATATTCGAATATGTATGAATTATTCATATATTCAACCCCCTAAATAAATTTAAACCCCTTTTATTCTCATTGATACTATTACCATCAATGTGTCCATATTATACCACATTTTTGCGAAAAATGCAAGTTTTTTTACTAGACGCAAGCCTAAAAGCATACCTCTTTTAATATTATATTATGCATTTTTCTTTGCAATATGCTAATTATATTAACTACCGCCCAAAAAATAAAGGACTTAGTCCCTTATTTTATTGTAATACGTATTGATATCCTTCTTCAACAGCATCAGGATTATTAGCCATATCTTCAACAATCATTTCAGCAAGTTCTTCATTAGATATAGTATCAACAGGTTCTTCATACTCAATAACTGTATCGGCTTGTTCACTAGGTGCTGCTGGAACTGGATCAGCTTGAACGAATTGATCAACTGGAGCTTCAGGTGTAGTACTTTCAAATACTTGACCAGTAGCATTAGGATCAGGTAAAGGTTCATTACTTTGATCTCCTGTTCCATCAGTTGTTACATCCTTAACTGAATTATCTAAGTTTCCATTGCTATCTGAATGATTATCGTCAAAATCAACATTATGGTCGCCAAAGTCTTTTTCATTAACTGGCTTATCATTAGATGTATCATTATCTGCATTATTTTGATTAATTTGGTCATTAGCATCATTTATATCTTGTTGTAAATCACTTTCTTCTTTAGCAATTTCATCTTGAATTTCTTGAGCATGCTTATCAGCCTCATCTTGTAAGTTTTGACGATTTTGCTCAGCCTCATCTTCAGCTTTTTGTTTAGCATCATCATTTTCTTTTTGAATTTGCTTATCAACATCATCTTCAGCCTGTTTAACCTTATCTTCTCCAGCTAATTCAACAGCTTTATCTCTATCTGAAGTCTTAGTTTTCTTTTTCTTCTTGTCTACTTTTGTTTCAGTATGAGTTTCTATCTCAGTTGTAGTATAAGTTTCAACTACACCAGAAGAATAACTTCCTGACTCTATTCCACCATGATTATGTTCATTAACAGCCTTTTGGAAAGCATCTAATTGACTTAAATCTCTATGAGCATCATCAACTACATAATTATTTTCAGCTTCTAATTCACTAACCATAGCATATTTATATTGTTCGTATAATGGTTCAGCATTATTTTCAACTGCAACTTCTGTAAGTCTTTCTAATTTTTCAAACTTATCATCAGCTAAATTGCATAAACCAGTATCATTAAGGTAATCAATAGTTTTTTGTGATAATGTATTATCAGTAGCTAAATTTTGATACATAATTTCAACAGCACTAGCCATTGGAATAATTGATAATTTGTAATTTTCTACAATACGATTATCAGCATGAGAAATACCTACTTCTCTTGTATAATCATCTATTGGTAAATCTTCTAATAATGATTGTCTCCAAGCATTAACCTTATCAATTTTATCTTGACCAGTTGCTTCTTTTATTTGTAAGAAAGCTTCATGGTATTTATTATAGAAATTCTTAGCTTCCTCAGTATTTAGTAACATAGACATATCAACAGGATTTTCTCTTGTTTCAATAACATGAGCACCCATTAATTGTAAATTAGCATTTCTATAAGCTTGACTAAATTTATTAGCATCAACTGTTGTACCATTAAATATTGCAACAATATCTTCATTAGAATAATTATTATAAGCTTGTTGTAGAGCATTCATCTCTGTCCAACTTAAAGCAGCTTTAACATCTTTACCTTCTTCTAAATGACTATTAGCAAACACTCTATTATACTTAGTAAAAGCATAATGAATATTTTTCATAGCACCTTTTTGAGCTTCATTAGTATTAACCTTTAAAAGTTGTGAATAAGTATAATCATTGTAGTAATCATTATCACCATATACTAAATGAGCATCTTTAGTACCATTAGTATTAGATTTAATCTTAGAAATAGTGTTATTAAAGAACTTAGCAATCTTACCTTCACCTTTTCCTAATAAGAAACCTCCACCTAAAGCAAGTACTACTGCTAAAGCAGCAGCTCCAGCTCTAACTTTAGCTCTATGGAAGAAATTACGTACTTTACTAAAGAAGCCTTTTTTCTTCTTAGTATTCTTAGGTGCCTTAGCTTCATTAGCAGCCTTTAAAACTTCTCCATTATCAGGAGTATTACTACTTCCTGTTAATGGCTTTTTATTAATTTCTTCTTTCTTCTTAGTATCATTTTCTTCAGGTTCATAATCAGTAGCAGCTAAATCTTCATAACTTGGTTTATAATCACTAGTATCAATAATAGGTACTACCTTTTCTTCTTGTTTTTCTTTCTTATTTTCTACTTCAGTATCAGCAGCAACTTCTTCTGCACTACTTTCTACTTTCTTGTTATCTTCACCTAAATTAATGAAAGCAGGCTCTTCTTCTTTAGCTTCTTCTACTACAGGTTGTTTTTCTTCTACAACATTATCCTCTACTTTTTCATTAACGATAAAGTTTTGGAAATTCTTTTCAAAGTCATATCCTGACATAACATGAACGTGTTTATTATTAATAACATCTTTTAAATCCTTAGAAGAAACACCTTCAGCTTTTAATAATAGATAAGCAGCATCAAGACCATCATCATATGAACAGTTTAATACAGTACCATCATTGTAGAAGATACAAGCTTGTTCTCTTTCTCCGCTTTCTCCATAAAATTTATAAAATACTACATTAGCTATTTTCTTCATGCCTCATTCCCCCTTTATTTAAGTTTCTTGGCACCCGTATAATACCAACCATCGTTAAGTAATGACTTATCATTATATTTACTCCACTTAGTATATACTTTACCACTATTAGTTAATTTTCTTGTTTTTTCACTCATGTAACATACAGTACCATATAGATTTTCTTTTCTAGTATCTTTTTCTGTTACAGTAATTGTTCCATAAATTGGAATAGTCTTATATACAAACTCTCCACAAGTAGCTTTTACTGTTACATCATGAGATGTAGTTGTAGATGTATTAGGACGTCCTGGAGTTGAAATTGTATTTGTAACACTACTTAATCCTCCAGTATATGTATAAGCATCATAATAGAAGTTTGGTAATGTTGTACAAGTTTCATTACAGTAACTATAATCAGCGCCTACAAATTCATAATGCGTTGTAGCAGTATCTCTAGGTGGATTAGTATAACTTGCACGACCAGTATATGTCCAACCACCAGTATTTGATCTTGTTGAAGTTGTAATAGTGTTAACAGTTGTATATGTTGTCGTTGTTGCATAAGTTATATTATCAACAATTACATAATTGTATTTTGAGCAAGCCTTTTGTGTATATGAACCAGTTTGAACAACAACATTTCTAGTTTTAGCATATGATTTATCATATGTACCTATTTTTTCTTTTCTTTCATATAATTGTACTTTTCTTAAACATTTAATGTCACTATCGTTACAATTATAAGCTTGAGTTGAACAACTAGTCTTAGACCAATTACTCCAACTAGTCCAACTAGTAAACTCTGCATTAGTTCTCTTTTGATATTCGTAAACATAACCTGGTTCTTGTGATGGTGTTGGACTTGGTGATGGTTTAACATCTGGCTCATCACTTGGTTTAACCGTAGGTTCATTTGTTGGCTCATTAGATGGCTCATTACTTGGTTTAGTTGATGGTTTATTACTTGGATTATTTTGTGGCTCGCTAATAGAAGAATTATCAACATAACCCTTTATTGGAACATTTGAAGTAACCTTTGAAGCCTTAATCGCAACATCTGTTGTCTTCTTAGCACATAAATAAGAATCACAATAGTAATAACATCCTAAATGTACTAGAATATAATCTTCTTTCTCACTATCTTTTAGATTTACTTTTAATAAGTATTCATCTTCCATCTTAGTTATTTTGACATAACTCTTTTCAACATCACAAGCTTTATTGTTTTTATCAATCAAAGCTACTATGATTTTTTTACCTATCATATCACTAAGAGTCATCTTATCAGAATCACCAACTTCTTTTGGAAGTCTCTCATTAGTGTAATATGATATAGCGGCATCCTTCATTCTTTCAAGATTATCCGCAAATATTTGTGAAGTAAGCGGTGATAAATCAACTACTCCTCCCTCAATTTTTTCTGTCTTATTTACTACTTTTGGTGATATAAACTTAGGTAATAACCAAACTAATAAAAAGACAAAGATAATAATTAAAATGAGTTTTAATAAAAAATCTCTAAATGGAAAGCCTTTGCTTTCATATTCTTCAGTATACATCCGAATTTCCCCTTTCAATTTGATTAGTGCCTATTTTACCACTAAATCAAACTTTTGTCAATATATATTTTTTATCGTCGTTTTAATTCTACAATAGTCATGCCTGAATTAAAGTTATCTATCTTAAAACTAAGAACCAATTTATTCTTACCCAAAACCTCTTGTGTAACTTTTTTTAAAATACCCGTACCATTACCATGAATAATAATTAACTTATCATTTTTCATTTTATAATTATCGCTAATAAATTCTTCTATTACAATTCTAGCATAATCCCTATCAAAACCATGTAGATCTAAAGACGGATAATTACTATATAATGTTGGTATCATATTCTAAAACCTCTTGTAAAGACGGAATAGAGTTTCTAGAGCCTATCTTAGTAACCGAAAGCCCTCCAGTAATAGAAGCATAATGAATAGCATCTTCCAAAGCATAACCATTACTTATAAAGTAAGTAAAAGCTCCATGAAAAATATCTCCCGCTCCCGTTGAGTCAACAGCCGTTACCTTAATAGATGGAATAATTTTGTATTTATTATCTATAACAGTAAAACTACCTTTAGCTTCCAAAGTAATAACAATATTCGTCTGAAAATAGTTTTTTAATACTTCATAGATGTTTATTAAACTATTCATATCATTAAAATCTACTTTTAAGCCCGTAAACTCTTCTGCAAAATCCTTAGAACAAACTACGTAACTTACTAATTTGCCTAATTCCTTAGTATCATTACTTACTCTTCCAGCATCTAAAACACTTAAAGCATTAGGATTGCTTAATAAAACCTCTTTAGCAGTATCAGGATGTTCCCCATCTATTAATATAACATCAGCTTTTATATTAACATTACCACTTAAAGCTCTTATAGGCTTACTCTTAGCCGTAATAATAGTCCTAGAGCCATTACTTTTATTCGCAATAATATAGCTACTTGATGTCTGATAATCTGAAAGTTGCTCAATATAAGTAGTATCAGCTCCAATACTTTTAAATTCCTCTATTATCTTATCACCATAATAATCTTTCCCAACAATAGAAAGCATACTTACATCCATACCCCATTTAGAAAGCAAATAAGCTCCATTAGAAGCCGGACCTCCACCACATTCAATATGCTTTTCAACTCGGTACTTAACATTTTCAATAGGATATGAGTTTAAAGCCAAAGTTGTATCAAAAGTTGAATGTCCTACACAAACCACCTTCATATAACCACCACCAATACTAACTTAATTATAACACACTTAATTTAAAAATACCAACTACTAAAGATTTTAATAAATTGAAAATAATTATTAGGCATATAAATACCACTTACAGCTGGATAATAAATAATAAAGAAAATAATGACACCTGCTAAATATATATACGTAAGATAATTATGCTTTATTCTTTTAGATATATCAAAAAACAAATTACTAACAGCTAACATCATAAATGGTAATATCGCAAAATAATGGTATAAAAACATAGCTCTACTTATAAAAACAAAAGGTAAAAATGTAAAGATAATACTAGTTAATATAAAGAAAGAATTTTTATCTTTTTTCTTAAACAATTTAACAAGTAAATAAAGAAAAGCTCCTATACCAATCCACCAAATAACAATATTACCTACTCCTGTTATACCAGCATGTAAATTAGGAGAAATATCACTACTATAATACCAAACAGGCTTATAAGATAATGGCCAAGTATAATACATTGAAGAAAAGAAATGACCCTCTTTTAAATTAGCATGATAATTAAACATCCTTATTGCTTGATCAAACACTTCTTTAATACTAAAGTCTCCAAACCACTCTACATTAGGATAAATAAAATAACACCCTATATACAATATAAGAGGAATAATAACGAAAAAAGCTATTCCCTTTAAAATAATTTTTAAATTAATCTTCTTATTTTTAATAATATGAGTAAAGAAAATAACTGCTAAAGCACATCCCGCATATAAACCTATCCACTTAGTACAAGTAGCCATACCAAAGAATAATCCTGATAAAAAGAGATTTCTGTTTTCTTTTTCTCCACTTATATAATTGTACATAAAGTAAAAAGAAAGCATAATAAATAATACTAAGAAGCTATCAACAGTACCCATCCTTGTCTGAGCAAAATGAAAAGTATCAAAAGCCATAAGTAATGAAGAAAAAGATGCATATAAAGTATTTTTAAACAGTTTTTTACCAAAAAGATACATTAGTAAAATCATTAATATACCCGCAATATTTCCCATTAAACGATAATAAAAAGGTGCCATAATATGAGTAATTTTAAGAGGTATAGCTTGTATTAATTTACCTAAAGGAGGATGAACCCACTCATAAGCTCTAAGCCCCCTACTATATTCAAAAGCCGTTCTCGCAAAATATATCTCATCAAAATAACTTGAATTCATATAACTAATTTGTTTAGGAACTGTTTCTTCTTCGTCAGTTAAAACATTTATTTTCTTATTATTTAAAGTTATTTTATTAATAAGAATTTTATTTAAAGAATTATCATATAAAGCTATCTCTCCTAAAGAAGTACTTTCATTTGGAATAATACGTAAATATTTGACTGTTTTAGATAACTTTTCTTCATACCAAGCAAAAGCACTTGTATCTATACTAACTTCTTTATCATATGAAGTATTATCTTCTGATAAAAGTATATCTACTTGACTAGCTTTATTACCAGTAAAAAGTTTTATCTTATTTACATAAGTCTTATACTTTAATTCTACCAAAATTTCTTCATTTTTATTTATATCTATAAAAGTATTAGGATTAGTAAAAGAGCCTAGATTAATAAAAGACAATATTGTACAAGAAATAAGTATTATACTTAATATTAAATAATCTTTTTTAGTAAACAATTTCTTCATTTCAGTTGCCCATTCCTTTCACTTAGTTCAAAAACACATAGTAAAAATTAAATATTTTCTTACTATAAATATTCTAATTCTTCCAAAGCCATTCTAGTAAAAGGCGATAGATTGTCTTTATCAAGCTCTTTTATTTCATACCATTTAGCTCCTTCTGAGTCCAAACCATCGCTATCTTCTTTTAATTTTTCCTCATTAGTTTTAACTAAGTAAATAACACCAATATGGTGTAAATCTTCAAAAAGATTTTCTTCCATCTCCCACATGATATTAGTTGCATAAACGTTAAATAATGTATAATGATTAATATTAATACCGGCTTCTTCTAGAACTTCTCTTTTTAAAGCCTCCTCTGGCAATTCAGTATGTTCAATTCCACCACCTGGTAAATCAAGCTTACCTTTATAGCCACCTCTAGCCTTTTTAACTAAAGCAATTTTGTCATTCTTAATAATTATTCCATATGCGCCTACATGTGTTTTTATAATTTTTTTCATAATTAACACTTCTCCCAAAAAATTAATTACATCAATGTAATTATGTCAATGTCTCTAAAAAGCCAAAAAAGACTAAGCGAGCCTAGTCTTAATTGCTTATTACTTTGCTTGTTTTGCTTTGATTGCAGCTTGTGCAGCAGCAAGTCTTGCGATAGGTACTCTAAATGGAGAACAAGATACGTAAGTTAGTCCAATATTATGACAGAACTCAACACTAGCAGGATCTCCACCATGTTCACCACAAATTCCTAGCTTAATATTTTCTCTTGTAGACTTACCTAATTCACAAGCCATCTTAACAAGTTTACCTACTCCAACTTGATCAAGCTTAGCAAATGGATCTTGCTCATAAATTTTCTTTTCATAATAAGAATTTAAGAACTTACCAGCATCATCTCTAGAAAAACCAAAAGTCATTTGTGTTAAATCATTAGTTCCAAATGAGAAGAACTCTGCCTCTTTAGCAATCTCATCAGCCGTTAAAGCCGCACGAGGTATTTCTATCATAGTACCAATATGATACTCCATATCAGAATTCTTTTCAGCCTTTACAGCCTCAGCCGTTTCAACAACAACATCCTTTACATATTTTAATTCTTTTACCTCTCCTACAAGTGGTATCATAATCTCTGGAACAATATCATATCCATCTTCCTCTTTAACTTCAATAGCAGCTTCCATTAAAGCTCTTGTCTGCATCTTAGCTATTTCTGGATAAGTAACAGCTAAACGGCAACCTCTATGTCCCATCATTGGATTAAACTCATGTAACTCATCACATTTAGCCTTTAATTTTTCAGAAGTTACACCAATATCTTTAGCTAAAGCCTCAATCTCGTCATCCTCTTTTGGTAAGAATTCATGTAGAGGTGGATCAAGATAACGAACAGTCATTGGCTTACCAGCTAATTCCTTATACATAGCTTTAAAATCACCCTTTTGATAAGGAATTAATTTTGCTAAAGCTTTTTCTCTTTCTTCTGTTGTTTCAGCTAAAATCATTTTTCTAATATTAAATATTCTCTCTTCGTCAAAGAACATATGCTCAGTACGACATAAACCAATTCCTTCAGCCCCAAGCTCAATAGCTTTCTTTGTATCAGTAGGTGTATCAGCATTTGTTCTTACACCTAACGTTCTAAATTTATCTGCCCATTCCATAACGCGGCCAAATTCTCCAGCGATAGTAGCATCTACGGTTGGAATTTCACCATCATAAATATTTCCTGTAGAGCCATCAATAGAAATAACATCGCCCTCATGGAATACTTTACCACCAAGTTCAAATTCCTTACGGGCTTCATTCATTTTAATATCACCACAACCAGATACACAGCAAGAACCCATACCACGAGCAACAACAGCAGCATGAGAAGTCATACCACCACGAACAGTTAAAATACCTTGTGATACTTTCATACCAGTAATATCTTCAGGTGAAGTCTCTAATCTAACTAGAATTACTTTCTTTCCTTTATCATGCCAAGCCTCAGCATCTTCAGCCGTAAATACAACTTGACCACAAGCAGCACCAGGAGATGCTCCTAAACCTTTTCCAATAGGTTGTACTTCTTTTAATTTTGCTTGATCAAATTGTGGATGTAATAAAGTATCTAAATTTCTTGGATCTATCATAGCAACAGCTTCTTCTTCGCTACGCATTCCCTCATCTACTAAATCACAAGCTATTTTTAAAGCTGCCCTAGCTGTACGTTTACCATTTCTTGTTTGTAACATATAAAGTTTTCCATGTTCAACTGTAAACTCCATATCTTGCATATCTCTATAATGCTCTTCAAGTGTCTTGCAAACATCCTTAAATTGACTAAATGCTTCTGGGAATTTTTCTTCCATTTCAGCAATCTTCATTGGTGTACGAACTCCCGCAACAACATCTTCTCCTTGCGCATTTGTTAAGAATTCTCCAAATAAACCTTTTTCTCCAGTAGCAGGATCACGTGTAAAGGCAACACCTGTACCACAGTCATCACCCATATTACCAAAAGCCATTGACTGAACATTTACTGCTGTTCCCCAAGAATATGGAATATCGTTATCTCTTCTATAAACATTAGCTCTTGGATTATCCCATGAACGGAATACAGCCTTAATAGCGCCCATCAATTGTTCCTTAGGATCAGTTGGAAATTCACTTCCAATTTTCTTCTTGTATTCTTCTTTAAATTCTCTAGCTAATTCCTTTAAATCTTCAGCATCTAATTCAACATCTTGTGTAACATTCTTCTTAGTCTTCATTTTATCGATTAATTCTTCAAAGTATTTCTTACCAACTTCCATAACAACATCTGAATACATTTGAATAAATCTTCTATAACAATCCCAAGCCCATCTTGGATTATTACTCTTCTTCGCAATAGTCTCAACAACATCTTCATTTAAACCAAGATTTAAGATTGTATCCATCATACCTGGCATAGATGCTCTTGCTCCTGATCTAACAGAAACTAATAACGGATTTTCTTTATCGCCAAACTTCTTTCCAGTTATCTCTTCCATTTTAATAATGTACTCATTAATTTGGCTTTGAATTTCTTCATTAATTTCTCTACCATCTTCATAGTACTTAGTACATGCTTCTGTTGTAATAGTGAAACCTTGTGGTACTGGTAAACCAATATTAGTCATTTCAGCTAAATTAGCTCCCTTACCTCCAAGGAGTTCTCTCATATCAGCATTACCTTCACTAAATAAATATACGTATTTATGCATTAATATTCCTCCTCCTAAAATACATTTAATATTATAACAGTTCTTCTTACTTACGACAAGAAAAATTAATATAATTTATCAATTTTACACTGACAATTAATCTTTTTCTTCTATTTTCTCTACATCGCTATATTCTTTGCCTTTTAAATCAACTAAAGCCTTCTTTATTCTTAAATTACTTTGTAACTTACCAGTAGAAGTATCTCCTACCTTTTCATTTTCAGCAATATTTAAAACATTATCCCAACCATCAATAACCTTACCAAAAGCCGCATACTCTCCATCTAAACTAGAAGCATCACCTAGCATAATAAAGAACTGACTACCAGCACTATCATTATCCATACTTCTTGCCATTGATACTACTTTTTCTTCATGCTTCAAATCATTTTCAAAGCCATTACTACTAAATTCTCCTTTAATAGAATATCCCGGTCCACCCATTCCAGTACCAGTAGGATCTCCTCCCTGTAAAACAAAGCCCGGTTCTAAACGATGTATTGTATTCTCATCATAAAAACCACTCTTCACTAAAGAAATAAAATTATTTACCGTATTAGGCGCTATATCAGGATAAAGTTCTATTACAATAGAGCCATATTTCTTTATATACATTGCTACTACAGGATTTTCTGTTTCATACTTATTAAGCTCTACCTCATTACTTTTAACATCATAATCTATTCCTAATAAGTTTTCCTTTATTTCTTTCTTACCACAACCAGTTACAAATACTAATAAACCTACTAATAGTAATAATTTCTTTCTCATTGTTCCATCCTTTCTATAATATCTCTTGCTGCTACCATACCAGTTGCCGCTGCCGTTACAATATTACCAGCCTTACCAGCACCATCTCCAACAAAATAAATATTATCACTTTCTAATTTAAATTTATTATTAGTCTCTATTTCATTACTGAAAAACTTAATTTCCGGACCATATAATAATGTATCGTCATTAGCAACACCTGGAATAATTTTATCAAGTGTTTCAAGGCCCTCTAATATATTAGTAATTATTCTATGTGGCATAACAAGCGCCAAATCGCCAGCTACACAATCCTTTAAAGTAGGTTCAATAAAACCCTTATTTAAACGATGCCACTCACTTCTTCTTGCATTTTTCAAATCTTTCAAAGACTGAATAATAGGTTTACCATCCCCCAATACATTAGCAATCTTCGCAATAGACTCACCATATTCCCTTGTATTAGTAACAGGCTCTGTCAAAGTAACCTTCGAAATAAAAGCAAAATTAGTATTATTACTCTTAATATCTTTTAAAGCATGACCATTTACACATATATATCCATAATAATTTTCTTTTGCAACAAAACCTCCAGGATTAGTACAAAAAGTTCTTATCTCATCCCCATAAGTTTTTGTCTTAATAAAAATAGTTGGATCATATATAACATTAGTCAAATCTTCCATTATATCTTTTCTAACTTCTACTCTTACCCCTATTTCAATACTTTGTGAAAGATACTTAATATTATATTTATCAGCTAACTCTTGAACCCATTTAGCACCTGTTCTACCTGGTGCCACAACTACATTACTACACTCAAGTACCTCTTCCTTTTCACCACTTTGATAAACCACCTCATGCTTACTAGGCTCAATACTCCTAATATCTACAACACTACATTTTTCATATAAAGTAACATTATTCTCTTCAAGAAAATTGCATATACCATCAATATATTCAGGCAAATGGTCGCTACCCAAATGCTTTTGCTTAATCAAAAGCAACTTAGCTCCTGCAATAGCAACTTTCTTTCTTATCTCCATTGCTTCGTCCATATTAGATGGATACACCTTAGAATTCATATTAAACTTATTAAATATCTCTTCTGCTTCATCAATTAGTTTATAAGCTTCACTTTCCGACATATACTTAGTTAAATCACTCTTACCAAGTCTAGGAATGAAATTAAGCTTTCCATCAGAAAAAGTACCAGCTCCACCATAACCAGACAATATCGCACAAGGCTTACAATTCTTACATGGAACCTTTAACTTATTCATTGGACAAAATCTATTCTTTACCCTACTTCCCTTATCAAGTATCGCAATACGCAAATCCTTATTCTTAACTATAAGTTCATAAGCGCAAAATAATCCCGCTGGACCAGCTCCAATTATAACAACATCATATTTCATATTTACACCACCACTTTAATTTTAACATATAAATAAATTAAATCAAACACCCTTTACTTACTTTCAAACTTCTCCCTACAACTTTATTATAAAACAAATGTTTCTATATTGTCAACACCCTAATTTAACAAAAAAAGAAAATGCTAGAAGACTAACACTTTTCTTAAAACTACAACATACTATTAGCAAAATAATAAGAATTACTTGCCTTATCCAAATCAAATTGATACATGATAGTAGTTGCCTTATCTTTATATTTTTCTACACTAATAGTCTTACTCGCCAAATCTTTATGAGCATACTTCTTAGTATCTAATAAATCATTCTTACTAGTATCAGCATAAATATTATACTCTACTTCTTCCCCAAAATCAGTACTATCAATATAAATAGCCTTAGCTTCAACTATTATACTATTTTTCTTCAAAACAGCCGATGTTATCATTTGCTCATTTATTTTAGCGCCCGCCTCTTCTTCTAAAGCTGCTACAAGAGCTATCTTGTAATTATCCGTACCACTATCATAACTAATAACATTAATATCATTTTTTCTACCATTTAAACCAATATTAGAACTACCCGTTAAACCTACTAAACTATTCTTATCTATTGTAAAACTACTACCAAAATATTTTTGTAATATACTTAAAACTTTACTTCCTGACAAAGTATAATAAAAATCTCCATCAACAGCCTCATCCGTTCTTACTATATCACTATCTGTAATATCTTTTCCTACTAAAGATAAATATTCAGCCTTCGAAAAACTCTTATTATCAATTCTAACTACCGCATAACAAAAATCTTTTAATCCATTATATAAACTTATAAATCTAGCATCATCTACTTCTATTTTTTCACCTTTTTCCTTTTCCTCACCCTTTTTTCTAGAACTATCATTACTATGTGAGAAATACATTCCTACTCCTACACAAATAATAAGTATTCCAACAATCATAATAAAAACCCCACTAAACTTCTTTTTATCATCTCTCATAGCTAAATCCTCCAAGCATAATATACCACATTTATTCTTAAAAATGAACTATTAATTTTTCTTTACAGTATTTTACAATTATCTTTTCATAAACTTTCTCCTCTTTATAAAACAATAGAAACTTTCTTTAAAATTTGCTACAATGATAATAGGTGATACAATGACTAGAGAAGAACGTAATGAAGATAAACATGAAGAAATATTACAAGAACAAAAAAAAGAAAAAAGAAAAAGATTAATCATAAGAATATTTAAATTATTTTTTCTTATAACTCTACTTATAATATTATTTTTCTTCTACACTACTTATATTTCTACTGTCGAAATTATTGTCAATGAAAAAAGAATAGTAAATTCTAAATTACCATCTAGTTTTAATGGTACTAAAATAATTCATTTTAGTGATTTACATTATGGATCTACTTATTTTTATGAAGAAACTAAAAAACTAGTTAAAAAAATTAATGAAAGAAAGCCTGATATTGTTATTTTTACTGGCGACTTAATAGATATAGATTATGATTTAAAAACAAAAGAAGCTGAAAAATTAATAAATCTTCTTCAAAGTATTGATACTACTCTAGGAAAATATGCAGTTACCGGCGAAGTTGATGGAGATAGCTTCAACACTATCCTAAAACAAAGTAATTTTACTATTTTAAATAATGAATATGACCTAATTTATAAAGACGACAATAACCCTATACTAATAACTGGCCTTTCTAGTCTCCTAAAAGAAGAAAGTGATATTGATAAAGCTTTTAGTTACTTCACAATAGAAAACAATAACCCTAATATTTATACTATTTCTCTAATGCATGAAGGCGATATATATCAAGATATTAAAGATAAATATAATCCTGATCTTCTTTTAGCGGGACACTCTCATAATGGAGAAATAAGAATACCTTTTCTTGGACCATTATCTAAATTTGATGGTTCTAAAAAATACTATGATAGTTACTACAAAGAAAATAATACCGATATTTATATATCTAGTGGTCTTGGTTCAACTAAGTTTGGTATCAGACTATTCTGTAGACCAAGTATTAACTTCTTTAGATTATCTAATTCTTAAATAAACCTTTAAATTTTTCAATAAAGCCCTTAGGCTTTTTTTCTTTCTTCTTATAAATATTTAATCTTCCAATAAGTTCTTCTTTCAAATAAATATCTACTTTACCTACAACATCATTATTTGTAGTCCTATCTTCAATATAAAGAGTTGTCTTAATATCATTAACTTCATCTTTACTTAAAGGATAAGAAAAAGACTTTTTCAAATAAATTTCTCCATCATAGAAACTCTTATCTATCTTAAAATTATCTTTATCAATAAGTAAATAATTCTTATAGTTTTTAAAAGCCTTATCATAATAATACTGATGTGTATCATACTCATCACTATCATTTAAAGTAACAATAGTTAAATTCAAATTATCCTTCGAAGCTGTTGTAATAAGAGTTCTTCCTGCCAAAGGAGTATACCCATTCTTACCACCCGTTGCGTACTTATAACTAGTAAGTAGCTTATTTCTATTGTACCAAAGATAAGTTTTACCCTTCGTCTTAGCAGTATACTTCTTAGTCGCAGAAATTTCTCGATAAGTTTTATTTTGATAAGCATATCGCGATAACTTTGCCATATCATATGCCGTTGAATAATTCTTAGTATCATCATCTAAGCCATGAGGATTTTGAAAAACACTATCATACATCCCAATACTTTGGGCTTTCTCATTCATTAACTTAACAAACTCTTCTTCACTACCACTAACCGCCACCGCCAAAGCCACTGCTGCATCATTACCACTTCTAAGTAAAAGACCATATAATAAATCCTTTACCGTCATTTTTTCTCCTACTTCAATATAAATATTAGTACCATACATCTTTAAAACTTCTTCCCCTATCGTAATTTCTTTATCTAAAGGAAGATTTTCTAAAGTAAGAATTGCCGTTAAGACTTTCGTCGTTGATGCGATAAGTCTTTTTTCTTTAATATTTTTCTGATATAAAATACGTCCACTATCTAAATCCATAACAATACTAGAAGCTGCCTTTACTGGACTAAAAGCCATAACTAATAAAAAGATAACTAAAAGATATATTTTTCTATACATTACCTTCACCTATTTTAAGTTTATATAGAAAAAAAATTTTTATGAATAAAAAAGCAGAAAAAATATTCTACTATAACCAAACACCAAATATTATTCCCGCCATAGCAAGTATTAAGCCACCTACCCAAAATAGTTTTACAATATCAGTCTCTTGCCAACCTAGCTTTTCAAAATGATGATGAATAGGTGTCATTAAAAATAACTTCTTCTTAAATACCTTTACCCAAAATACTTGAATAATAACACTAAGCGTTTCAATAACAAAAATAGATGCCACTATTAAAAGTGTTAACTCTCTATGAGTAAGTATCGCAATCGCTCCCATTGCTGCTCCTAGTGCTAACGAACCAGTATCTCCCATAATAATCTTAGCTGGATGCGTATTATAAATCAAAAAGCCTAATAAACTACCAACTAAAATTAAACTAAAAATACCAATATCTTCAAAACCAACCGTTAAAGAAATCAAACTAAAAGCAATAAAGGCAATAGCCGAAAGTCCTCCCGCCAAACCATCCAAACCATCAGTCAAATTAACCGCATTGGATGCTCCAACTAAAACAAACAAAATACATAACCCATAAAGCCAACCTAATTCTAAATCAATTCCTAAAGTCCCAACAACCCAAGCTGTCTGTCCCCCACTTCGCATGTATATATAGAAAAAGCCTATTGCAATCAAAACTTGCATAAATAACTTTTGATAAGTAGTTAATCCCTCATTATTACCTTTTCTAATTGACAAGAAATCGTCCAAAAAACCAATACAAGCATACCCAATAAAAACTAATAAAACAATTCCTAAATTAGATGTATAAGTTATCCTATTAGAAAGAATTAAATAAATAGTCGCAAGTACCGTTGGAACAATAAAAATCAAGCCTCCCATAGTAGGAGTACCCTCTTTCTTTCGATGTGCTTCACCTACAAATATACTTATTCTCTGTCCAATTCTTAACTTTTTAAAAAGGGGAACTAAAAAAAGTCCTAATAATGCTGATGATAAAAAACCTATCATTATCGCAACAATGGCTTTTGTTAATAGTAGCATTTTCCCACTTCCATTTCTCTAAGAATTATATCATAAAAGATAATAAAATATTCTAAAATTTACAATTTTAGACATAACTTGACATAAACTATTGTCGATATTTTAATACTTTAGCATTATTTTTTTCTAAAATAAGTTTTTGTTCCTTACGTAACTTATCTATTTCATATTCTTTTTCTTTTAAATCATCTCTTACTTTATCTAAATTATTAAGAAGACTTTTAACTTCCTCTAAATCTAAATAATCACTATAATTTACTTTAATTTCTCTAATCGTTCTAAGTAACTCATTTTCCGTTTTACCTAGAAATTTACTTATATCATTGGTCGCACTCAAACTCTTTTCAATATCTCTACTGTAATCTTTAACATTAATAACTTTATATTTTCTAGTAGTAACATTACTCTTCATAATATTATGAACAAAATATAAATAAGTCGCACTAAACATCCCCGTCATTTTAGCGCTCCTAAGCCCTGGAAGAAACATCTGTAAAGCTAAAAGTCTAAATAATCTCTTACTCTCTTTATCCATTGCCTCTACTTCTACTTTAACCTTTTCTTCTATTGATAAAGAATTCTTTACTTTCTCTTTTACTTCCTTTAGTAAATAATCTTGTTCATTTTGAAACTCTATTAACATTTTATTAAACTTATCATAATCATAATACTTTTCTTTTAAAGCCGCTATATCAACATCTTCTAAAAGTAACTTTTCTTCTTGTTCTAAAGCCTTATTAGTAAAAATAGCTTCCTTACTACTTACTTCCTCTATCTTCTTAGATATATCTTTATATAAAGAACTATCATTTTCTTGTAAAATATCTTCTTTATCTTCTTCTATATAAGAATTAACTTCATTAGATAAATAATTATCATTAAGCAAATTATTATCCTTAAGAACAATCTTTTCTCCTAAATTATCTACTTTATTTATAACTAAACTTACTTTATCTACTACCTCTTCTACTCTTTTATCCTCTATGTCTTCTTTTTCTTCTCTATCCTTTTCTTCTAAAGAAGTACTCTTATACTCAAAATAAGCTTTTCTTAAATTTAAACGTACATCTTTTAACTTCTCTTCATACTCTAAAACAATTTTTTTATTAGTAGCTTTTACTAACTCTTCTTTAACTTCTTTACTAATTTTTATTTCTTTTACTTCTCTTACTTCTTTCTTTTCTAATTTATCATTATTTTCTAAAGGAATAATATCAATATTATCATTAAGTACTTCAACTTTAGAACCCTTAGTATTATTAATAAGACTCTTAAAAACTTCTCCTGCTAAAGCAATCGGTAAAACCTTAATAAGCGTTACTCTTTGTAATTTTCTAACTCTTTTTTCAAGTTTCTTTAATTCTTCTTCTCTATGTAATTCTTGTAGGCGTTTTTTCTTTTGTTTTTTTATCTTTAAACTTCTTCTTAAATCATTTCTTCCACCCTTAGAACCAATTGTCTCATTCATAATATCACCTACCTTTAGAAAACCCCATAAAGACTAAGATATTATATCATATTTAACTATCTATTACTAGTCTTTTTCTTTCTATATAAACATAGATTTAATAGAGGTGATAACTTGTTTTTAAAAAATATTAATGAGCGTATTAAAATAATTTTTCTTCTTTGTCTAGTTTTATTAAGTCTAATAATAGGTAAAGTTTTCTATATTCAAGTATTTGATTATAAAAAGTTAAATAAATATGCCAATAACTTATGGAGTAGAGATTTACCTATAGAAGCCAATCGAGGCAAAATACTCGATAGAAATGGCAATATCTTAGCTGATAATTTAACCACAACATCCCTTATCTTAATACCAAATCAAATTAAAAATAAAGAAGAAGTTACTACTAATCTTGCGAAGATATTAAATGTTTCCAAAGAAGAAATGAAAAAACATGTCTATAAAAAAACATCTATTGAAAGAGTACATCCCGAAGGAAGAAGACTATCCTATGATATAGCTGAAAAAATATCTAACTTAAATTATGATGGCGTTTATCTAGTAAAAGAAGCTAAAAGGTATTATCCTAATGGTAATCTACTATCTCATTCCCTAGGCTATGTAGGAATAGATAATCAAGGTCTATCAGGATTAGAACTACAATATGATAAATACTTAACTGGTAAAAATGGCGCCATAAAGTACTTCTCAGACTCCAAAGAAAATAAACTAAACTTAACAGATGTCTATGTAGAACCAGCATCAGGAATGAATTTAACTTTAACTATTGATATAAATATTCAAAAATCACTAGAAAGAGAACTTAATAATATTATGGATATGTTTGATGCTGAAAATGCTCTCGCAATAGTAATGGACCCCAATAACGGAGAAATACTAGGTATGGCCTCTCGTCCTGATTATGACCCCAATAATTACAAAAATTATTCGCAAGAAATACTAAGTAGAAATCTCCCTATTTGGAAGTCTTACGAACCAGGAAGTACATTCAATATTGTATCCCCCGAAAGTAATACCTAATTAATAATATATTTAATTGTATTTTTTTATATTTTAAAGTATAATTAACATATAAAGGTGTGGTAAATATGAGTAAAAAGAAGTCTAAAGAAAAGAAAGGTAATAAGAAAAAAATTATAATAATCATCTCTATCTTCGTAATTTTATTAGCTATATCAGGAATATTTGCTTATTATATGCTTCATAATAACAATAATGATAATCAAAAGCAAGTACCATCATTAAAGAAAGTTGAAATAGAAACAGGTATGAGTATTGACGAAATAAAAAATCTTATAAAAAAAGATAATAAGTTAAGTAATGATGTAGAAATTTCCTTTAAAAGTTTAAATGATAGTAAAATGCTAGTAACAAAAACAAAATATTATAAAAATGATAAAGAAGTATCTAAAGAAGAAGCAGTAGAGATAATTGAAGAAAAAGAAGTATTAAAAGAAGGATATACTAAAAAAGAAGAAATTGCAGGTACAGGAAAATATGAAATTACAATTAAAGATAATAAGAACAATAAAGTATTAAAAACTACTATGACTATTAAAGATACCAAAATGCCTGATCTAGTACTTAAAGATGTAGAAATAGAAGAAAATACAACAATTAATATAAATGATTTTATAGAAAGTTGTACTGATAATTCCAATGAAGATTGTAGTTATGAATATACTGATGAAAAAGGAAATAAAATAGATAATATTGACTTATCAGTTGGTGAAAGAAAAGTATATATAGTTGCGATAGACCCTAGTAAAAATAGAAGTAATGTTAAAACAGCTAATCTAAAAGTAAACGCTAAACAAGAAGAAAATAAAGAAGAACAACCTACTCAAAACAATACCCAAAGTACTACTTCAAACCCTAATGTCAACAACAACAACCAATCCACAAATGCTTCTTCAGATCCTGCACAATATGATACTAGTAACCCTATTGTCGCTAAAGCATTAAGCCTAGTAGGTTCTTCTATGGACTGTACTGGTCTAGTAGAAAATGCTTTAAATGCCGCCGGAAAAAGTCTAACAAGATATGATGTTCCATGTTCCCATCCTATCTTTCAAGAGCCAGAGCTTGCCTTACTAACAAAAGTAATGTGTACTGACCCCTCAAGAACCATAATGGTTGGTGGTATCAATATTGTTAAACATTTCGGTACCCCAGTTGGAAGTCCTGCCCCTGGTGATGTATTATTTTATGACAATGGTGGTAATGGTGGAAAACATATCGCTATTTATATAGGAAATAACCAAGCTGTCCATGGTGGATGGAAAGGAAATAATGTTGTAATATATTCTATGTATGTACCAGGAGCCTCTTCTCCAAGAGCATATAGAATGTAAAATGAAAAATAATGTCTAAATTAATACTATTATTCATTTATATTAAATTTATTCATACACTTCTACTAGTTGGAGGTGTTTTTTTTGAAAAATTATAATGATTTACCTACTCTCCCCAAAACAATTGCCAAAAAATTAAACAAGAATTCTTATCTTATTTCTAGAGGATTTTAATAATGAAAACGCCAAGAATAACTACCCTTGAATATGAACTAATAATAAATAAGAAATTATATAATCAAGGGATAATTACTGAACAACAATATAATGAAGTTTGTAAAATTATTTATGATAAAATTAATCATTATCATAAAGAAATAAAAAGTTCCTAAGGAGATAATTATGAGATTTTATAAAGTAAGAGAAGAACTAGGAAAAGGTAAAAATATTACTACTCTACCTTTAAGAGTTACTTTTTATGCTCGTGTTTCTACTGAAAGTGATGAACAATTAAACTCTTTAGATAATCAAATATCTTTTTTTGAAAATTTTATAAAATCAAATAAGAATTGGACTTATATCAAAGGTTATATAGACGAAGGAATTAGTGGTAGTACTGTCAAAAAAAGAAAAAATTTTTTACAAATGATTGAAGATGCTAAATCTGGTTATTTTGATTTGATAGTTACTAAAGAAGTATCTAGATTTTCTAGAAATTTATCAGATAGTATTAAATACACTCAAGAATTACTCGCTAATGATGTTGGCGTATACTTTCAATCTAATGGTATAAATACTTACGATGCCAATTCTGAATTCATACTTAATATGATGGGAAGTGTTGCTCAAGAAGAAGTCAAAAGACTTTCCTCTCGTGTAAAATGGGGTCATAAAGAAGCTATTAAAAAGGGACGAATATTAGGATCAAGTAGTATTACAGGTTATAAAAAAGACGATGCTAAATTAGTTATTGTCGAAGAAGAAGCTAAAAAAATAAAAAAAATATTTGAATTATATGCATCTGGTAAGTATGGTTTTTATAAATTAGCAGTAGAATTACATAGACAAGGAATAAATAATTATAAAGGAAATATTTATGATAAAGATACTCTAAAAAGAATAATACAAAATCCTAAATATAAAGGTTTTTATCGTGGACATACTACTGAAACTATTGATTATAGAACTAAAAAAAGAATTTATATTCCTAAAGAAGAACAAGTAATATATAAAGACAGTAAAATACCACCTATAGTTAGTGAAGAATTATGGAACCGTGCTAATGAAATATTAGATACTAGAAGTACCTTAATGAAATTAAGTAATGGTAATGCCAAGAAATCTGAAAGAAAATATTGCTATACTGCAAAAATATTTTGTAGTAATCATAATACTTCATATCAAAGAATGACTAATAAAAGAAAAAAGCTAAAACCTAGATGGGCTTGTGGTAATTACGTTAAATATAAATTAGATGCTTGTACAAGTCCTATAATTGCCGAAATGGATTTAAATAATATTTTTATAATTATAATGGAACAAGTATTTAATAATAAAAATGAAATAATAAAAGAAATGCTAGATTACTACTCTAATTTAAAAATAGATAATAATTATCAATATGAAATATCTAACATAAAAAAAGAAATAAGAAGTATTGAAACAAAAAAAGAAAAATTATTAGAATTAAATATAGATGGTAGTTTGAGTAATATTGAATTTAAAGAAAGGAATAATAAATATAATGAAGAAATATTATCTTTAAATAGTAAAATTAATCAAGTTGAACAAGAAAGAAAATTAATAAAAGATAACTTTGGAAATATTAAAGTTATTAAAGATGCCATAGAAAAAGAAGCTGACTATAAAAATAATGTTACTGAATTTGTAGATAAATTTTTAGAAGAAATAATTGTATATAAAGAAAATAATGATAGGCATCAACTACTATTAAAAATATATCTAAATCTTTTAAAAAAATTAATACCACCTGAAAATGGTGCTAGACACATAAAAGATAGCAATACTTTACCAATATTTAGTAAAGAAGTTGAAACTTTAGATTTAGGAAGATCTGATTTTAAAAGAAATAGTTTTAAAATAAATGTGTATTTAAGTTATGACATCAACTAGATAATCTAGTCTTTTTTATTTCCTTTTTTAGTTATCACTTTCGGGTGTTACATTCAAAATTCTGACCATGTCTAGCGCCGTTGAAGAAAAAGTTGTCGATTTAGACAAAGACACCTTTTATGATAGTGGTAAAGTAAATGTCGATGGTAGCGTCCTAAGATGTTGGAAAGCCGGTGGTCACGGTGCCCAAACCTTTCTTCAAGTGTTACAAAACTCCTGCAATCTTGGTGTCGATACAGCAACACATATCAATTTGAGGAAAACCTTATAAATAATAAGAATAGTCTTACCCAAATTGATGTTTATTCTACCTTTAATCTTGTTTACAATAATGTGTTATACACGAATAATGAAGATATTAAAATAATTGGTTTAATTGATTAATTGCCATATATAAATTATACTGAAATTTTGATTTAGAAATACAGCTTATTTTTGAGTATAATGCTTGCTTTTAAAAGATAAAATAAAAAATTAGAGTAAATCAAATTCTATTTATGATCACTCTAATATATCATTAATATTCATTTTTTGATATAGAACTCTAACAATAGTAATTAAATTTTCACTATCATTTATTAAATAAAAGATAAGAAAGTTTTTAACTTTGTAGCTCCTATATTCTTTGTTTAAAGTTTCCGATAGTTTATAAACAGAACACCCATAAGGAAATTCTAAGATTTTATCAAAGCTGCTTATAAATAAATCTCTAATTTTTTTAGATGCAGTAATGTTTTTTAAAGTATGAGAAATGTAATAGATAATATCATCAATATCCTTTTTAGCAATAGGTAAAAATTCTATTTTATACACTAATTCACCCTACCCTATAATACTATCCATACTTTCCAAAATCTCTTCTTTAGAATATCTTTTAGAAGTACTACTCATTTCTAATTCAGCCTCTTTTAATTTCTCATAAATTGCCTCGTCAAAAGTATTTGTTTTTACTTCAAATGGCAACTTTTGTTCTCTTAAAACAGCTTTTATAAACATATTTACTGCAGTAGATATATTCATACCAACACTATTACAAAATTGTTCAAAACTTTTCTTGTCATTAGCATCAACACGAACATTTAAATTTAAAGTTTCCATAATATCCCTCATTTCTATCTTAATTATATATTTTTTGTAGAAGCTTGTCAATACAATGTTTTATTCTATAATTATATTGTTTTACAAATATTATATGTAAAATTATAAATTTTATGTCTAATTTTGACTTGTTGGTCTTTTTTCAAATGGCTTTCATAAAATTTAAGGAATATGGAGGTCTTTTATAATGCATGAAACTAATGATATAGATATTAAGTTTAGTACAAAGCATTTGCCTTTTGAATATAAGTGGTTAGAATTTAGATTAATTGTTAATAAAGAATTATATGATGAAGAAGTTATTGATTTAAACACCTTCAAAATAATGGAGCAATCTCTTTTATCAAGACTTACTAAAATTAAAAATGAATATTCTAATGATTTGACAAGTTCTGACAAAGGAGGTAACACTCAAGCAACGTAAGTTGTCTTGGATTTTAGGAACATAGAAAGGAATATGGTATTATGGATGTTAAAAAAGCTAGAGAAAACCTGCGAAAAGGAAAAACAATATATGATATGAATTTAAAAGTTGGCTATTATGCTCGTGTTTCTACTGATAAGGACGATCAATTAAATTCACTTGAAAATCAACAAAATTATTTTGAAGAAATGATTAGTAAAAATAAAAATTGGACTTTAGTTCGTGGTTACATTGATGAGGGTATTTCTGGTACGCAGGTAAACAAAAGAGATTCTTTTTTAAAAATGATAGAGGATGCTACTTTAGGAAAAATAGATTTAATATTGACAAAAGAAATATCAAGATTTTCAAGAAATACAGTAGATAGTATTAAATATACCGAATATTTACTTAAAAATGGTGTTATTGTATATTTTCTATCAGATAACCTAAATACAATCCAGGAAGATGCTGAATTCAGATTAACTATTATGTCTAGTTTAGCCCAAGATGAAGTTAGAAAATTATCAGAAAGAGTTAAATTTGGTGTAAATCGTATGATTAAAGATGGTAAATTAATTGGTGGTAATTTAACTGGTTATTTCAAAAAAAATGGTAGATATGAAATAAATCCGAAAGAAGCACCAATAATTGAGTACTTATTTAATACTTATGCGAGTGGTAGCATTGGACTCAAAAGAATTGGTGAAGAACTGGCTAAACTTGGTTATCTTAATTCAAAAGGACAACCTTATTCACAAACAACTTTAGCAAAGTTTTTGACTAATCCTAGATATAAAGGATACTATACTGCAAGACTTACTGAAGTTGAAGATTATAAAACTCATAAGAAAAAGAAAGTCCCAAAAGAAAAACAAGTTATATATAAGGATGATAGAATACCAGCCATAGTATCAGAAGAATTATGGGAAAAAGCAAATTTACTATATGAAAAGAGGAAAAAACTACCATCAAGACATATTTTAAATGCAGAAGAACACCTAAAAAAATATAAATATTCATGTAAGTTATATTGTAAAGACTGCGGTGCATTATTTGTTAGAAATGGTGGATCTAATCGTGCTAACAATCCAATATGGATTTGTAAAACTTATAAAGTTGATGGTGTATCGAAATGTGCATCACCAAACATAAGAGAGTCATTTCTAGATAAAGTATTTATAGATTTGTTTAGTGATTTTATAAAAAATAAAAAACAGTATATATCATTAGTGCTAAATGAATATAGAAATATAATAGAAAATTATAGTAGTGATTTTGATGCCAAAGACATTAATATAAAAATAACAAGTATTGAAAAGCAAAAAGATAAATTATTAGATTTAAGTATTAAAGGTATGATAGATGATTTTGAATTTAAAAAAAGAAATGATAAGTTTAATATTGAATTATTTAATTTACAAAAACAACTCGATGATCATTCCCAAAGTGATTTAGAAGTAGAAAAATTAAAAATTAAATTAGAAAATATTGATAATTGTTTAAATACTAAACTAGATATTAAAGAAAATCTAGCATATTTAATCAATCTATTAATTGAGCGTGTTGAAATTGAAAAAGTAAACGGTGATAGAAAACATATAAGATTAAAAGTGTTTTATGATTTCAATACTCCAGATATTAATATAGATTTAGATATGAACGAAGACAACTCATTAAAAAGTTTGAGTTCTAAAAACCTTGCTTGTGCAAGGCATTCTTCTACTCTAAAGTGTTGCCGTGTGAACACCAAGCAATCCCGGATTTGTAGAACTAGGGAAAAGATTAGGTAAAGAAAAACTATTTTCTTATTTAGATAAATTTGGCATTGGTAAAAAAACAGGCATTGATTTAAATGGCGAAGCAACAGGTATTGTCTTTCCCTTAAATAAAGTTGGTAACGTTGAACTTGCTACTACAGCCTTTGGTCAAGGAGTAAGCGTAACCCCTATTCACCTTGCTGTCTAATAAATGATACCTTTACTATCACTACTTTCTAAGGAAGTTTGAGTTTCGGTTTTTTACAAAAAAATTTGAACAAATTTAATTTTGAATTAAATCGTAGAGATATTTTTAATAATT